>CAYMDN010000013.1:0-31113 GCA_964389545.1 uncultured Clostridium sp.
AGATTCCGAAAAATTTGAAAAGGAGTGATGAGATTGTACCGTTTAGTACGGATAACCTCAGCCGATTATCGGGATTATCGGCGAACACGTGCAAAGGTAGAATACAGTTTCTTCCCAAAGGGACAAGAAGTGCCTGGCGTTGCAAGTCTGGTGCGAAAAGTAACAGAAAATGAGATTCCAGGCAAAGGCGATTTCCTAAACCTGATGGAAAAGGATAAGAATGCGTTTTATTTCCTTAAAGATGAAGATGAAATTAAGGGAATTGCGGAGCTTATTTTCGATGATGCTAAGCATACGTGCGATATTTGCGAGTTCGCAGTTATGCAACATGGAGAAGGCTTGGGATCTATCCTCTATAAGGAGGTGCTGAAGGTCATCAAAGAACGCAAGGCAACCAAAATGGTCCTGTGGTGTCCGTTTGCAGGAGCACAAATCTTTTGGCAAAAAATGGGTTTCACTGTAAAGGAGGCTCTGGGAGGTAATAGAGGTTTTATCCTTGGACAAAGAGTTCGATAATCATCCGACAGAAGAAAGGTGCATTTGCTTTGTAAAGCAGATGCGCCTTTCGCTATAATTATATATAAAAACCGATAAAAATATTGAAATACTGGCAAATTTGATATATAATATTTGAGATAAAATGAGAAAAAAGGAATGATATAAAAAATGAAAATAGGTATAGTTGGATTACCAAATGTAGGTAAAAGTACGATGTTTAATAGTATAACAAAAGCAGGTGCAGAATGTGCCAATTACCCATTTTGTACAATTGAACCAAATGTAGGAATGGTAGCAGTACCAGACGAAAGATTAGATAACTTAGCAAAATTATATAATCCACAAAAAGTAACACATGCTGTAATAGAATTTGTTGATATTGCAGGGTTAGTTAAAGGAGCAAGCAAAGGTGAAGGTTTAGGAAATAAATTCCTTTCACATATAAGAGAAGTAGATGCAATATGTGAAGTTGTAAGATGTTTTGAAGATAGCAATATTGTTCATGTTGATGGAAATATAGATCCATTAAGAGATATTGATACAATTAACTTAGAGCTAATACTTGCTGATATGGAAACAGTTCAAAAAAGAAAAGATAAAACAATAAAAATGTTAAAAGCAGATAAAAAGTATCAAATAGAGTTAGATGCTTTAAACAGAATATCAGAATGCTTAGAAAGCGGAAAACCAGCTAGAAATGTTGAACTAAATGATGAAGAAAAAGAAAAATTAAGAGATATGCTATTACTTACAACAAAGCCAATAATATACATTGCAAATGTTAAAGAAGACCAGTTACCAACTGTTGAAAGTGATGAAAATGTTAATAAGGTAAAAGAACTTGCAAAACAAGAAAACACAAAATGTATTCCGTTATGTGCAAAAATAGAAGAAGAATTAACAACATTAGAAGATGCAGATAAAAGAGAAATGCTAGAAGCATTAGGTTTAAAAGAATCAGGATTAGATACTGTGATAAGAGAAAGTTATGACTTACTAGGATTAATGTCATTCCTAACAGCAGGTGAGCCAGAAGTAAGAGCATGGACAATAAAAAAAGGTACAAAAGCGCCAGATGCAGCAGGAAAAATTCACTCAGATATTCAAAGAGGATTTATAAAAGCTGAAATAGTATCTTACGACGATTTAATGAGAGAAGGTTCAATGACTACAGCAAAAGAAAAAGGACTTGTTCGTTCAGAAGGAAAAGAATACATTATGCAAGATGGAGATATAGTATTGTTTAGATTTAATGTGTAGGAGGATAAAATGAAGCTAAGGTTTTGGATTGCGTTTTATGTAGCAAAAATAGGACAAGCTCTATTAAAATTATTAAAAAGAAATGCAACATACTTTCCAGGAAAAGTGGCAATAAAAATATGTCCACAATTTCTAAAATATATAGATAGACCAGAAAAGATAATCGCAGTTACAGGAACAAATGGAAAGACTACAGTATGTAACATGATAAATGATATATTAATTGATAATGGATATAATATTTTAAACAATAGACTTGGTTCAAATATAAATTCTGGAATAGCAAGTAGCTTAATATCAGGTGCAACAATTTTTAATAAAACAAAGCACGATTTAGCAGTATTTGAAGTAGATGAAAGAAGTTCAATATTAATATATAAATATGTAAAACCAGATTATTTAGTATGCACAAATCTATTTAGAGATTCCATAAAAAGAAATGCAAATACAGATTTCATAGTGGATGTTATAAATAAAGAATTACCAAAAGAAACTATAGTTGTAGCTAATGCGGATGACCTAATTGCATGTAGTCTAGGACCTGATAATCAAAAAATATACTATGGTATAGATAAATTAGATACAGACGTTAAAGAAACAACAAATATCATAAAAGATATAAAAACATGTCCTGTATGTGATACAAAATTAAAATATGAATATGCAAGATACCATCATATAGGAAAAGCTTACTGCCCAAATTGTGATTTTAAATCACCAGAAAGCAATTTCTTAGTTAGAGTTATAGACAATGAACGCAGGGAAATTATAATAAAAGAAATGCAAAAAAGCTATAAATATATAATGCTATCAGATAGTGTTTTCAACGTATATAACGAATTATCTGCAATATCAATATTAAGAACAATAGGACTATCAGCAACAGAGATAAATAATTCATTAAAGAAAATAAAAATTGTAGAAACACGTTTATCAGAAGAAATGATAGGAGATAAAAAAGTTATAACACATCTTTCAAAGGGACAAAATCCAGTAGCAGCATCAAGAGTATTTGACTATGTAAAATCAGTAAAAGGCACAAAAGCAGTTATACTTATAACAGACGACTGTGATGATGCAAAGCATTCATCTGAAAATTTAACATGGTTATATGATGCAGACTTTGAATTATTAAACGATAAAAACATAAAAAATGTAATCATTGGAGGAGTTAGGGCAAACGATTTATATCTAAGATCTCTAATGGCAGATATTCCAGAAGAAAGACTAACGAAGATCGAAGACGAGATAAAAACAGTTGATTTTATAAATCTAGAAGAAGTAGACACAATTTTTATTCTACACGACATTTATAAATTCGATATAGCACAAGAGCTAAAGGACCTATTAAGGAAACAATTAAAGTAAGAGTTAGAGACTAAAGTAGCACCACATGGATGTTTAAATATTTTTACTCTTACGATTAGTAAAGGAAAAAATTTAAACATCCAGAAAGATAGCGCGGACTGTAATATAGAGATTAAGGAGAAAAAAATGAAAATAGAAATTTTATTTCCAGAATTCTGTAATATATATGGAGATTATGGAAATGTAATGTATTTAAAAAAATGCTTACCTGAAGCTGAATTTATAGAAACTAGCATAAATGATGAACCAAAATTCATTAAAGAAGATATAGATTTAGTGTATATGGGTTCAATGACGGAAAAAGTTCAAGAAAAAGTTATAAAAAAGTTACTACCATACAAAGATATAATGGAAAAACAAATAGCTGAAGGGAAAGCATTTTTATTTACAGGAAATAGTTTTGAAGTATTTGGAAAATACATAGAAACAGATGATAAAACAATTATTGATGGTATAGGACTTATAGAGATATATTCAAAAAGAAGAATGTTTGATAGATATAACTCAATATTTGTAGGAGATTTTGAAGACATTGAAATAATAGGATTTAGAGATCAATTTGCATTGCAGTATGGAGATAATTCAGAAACATATTTTGCAAAGGCAACTAGAGGAATAGGGCTTAATAAAAAGACAATGCTAGAAGGAATTAGAATTAATAATTTTATAGGAACTAGTATATTGGGACCTATCTTAGTATTAAATCCAAAATTCACAAAATATTATTTACAAAATGTATTAAAAATTGAAAATGTAGAAGTAGCATTTGAGAAAGATGCAATGGAAGCATATGAGAAGCGTATTAAAGAATTTAAAGACCCAAAAAGAAGTTTCTAAAAGAGAGGAAAAAGAATAATGGGAAATATAAAATATGTATTAAGTCGTCTTACAAAAATGGATTACAAAGCAATGTTTAACAAGGTAAATGTTGTACACGAAAAAACAAATAAGAATAGAATAGGTATCATATTGGATATGGCAAAATGCGCAAAAAGATATGGGGCAGGGTATATGGATTATGATTTATTTGAAATGTATAATCTTACAGACGAACAAAGAGACACCTATATTACAAGGGGAAGGAATAATGCATTAATTGCGCAATATAATAATAGAGATTACTTCCATATTTTTGAAAACAAAGATGAGTTCAATGAGAAATTTGCTAAATACATAAAAAGAGATTGGATAAAAGTTAATGGCACAGATAAAGAAAAAGTTATAGATTTCATGAAAAGACACGATGTGTTTATGGCAAAGCCAATAGATGGCGGATGTGGTAAAGGAATAGAAAGAATTCACACAGATAAATATAAATCACTTGATGACTTGTATACATACCTTACAAATCCAGCAGTAAACTTTGAATTAGAAGAGGTAATCATTCAAAATGAAGAAGTAAGTAAAATCTATCCAGGCTCAATAAATACAGTAAGAGTAGTAACAATAGTAAAAGATAATGTATCACATGTAATATGTGCATATTTTAGAATTGGAAACGGAAAATTTGTAGACAATTTTAATAGTGGTGGAATGGTTGCACCAATAGATATAGAAACAGGTATAGTGCAAGATAGAGCTATAGACAAAAACAAAGTTCTATATGAAAATCATCCGGCAACAGGCACACAAATAAAGGGATTCAAGTTTCCATATTGGGAGGAAGCTCTTGAAATGTGTAAAGAAGCCTCAAAGATTGTTCCAGAAATGGCATATATTGGATGGGATGTGGGATTTACACCAAACGGACCACTATTTGTAGAAGCAAATGAATTTCCAGGTCATGATATTTATCAATTACCAGAGCATACACCAGATAAAATGGGTATGATGCCAAGATTTACGAACTTTTAAGAGAAAGGAAGTGTGTACTAGATGGAAGAAAATATATATAATGAACTACTAAAGATAATACCAAAAGAAAGTATATATATAAATGAACCCATGTCGAAACATACTTCTTTTAAAATTGGCGGACCAGCAGATTTTTTCATAAAAATAAAATCAATAGAAGAGCTAAAACATATATTATTTGTAGCAAAAAGCACAGAAACGCAAGTTGTTATTATAGGAAATGGAACCAATTTACTTGTAAAAGATAAAGGAATAAGAGGTATTGTTATACAACTAAAACTAGATGAGATTAAATTTGATGATGAATATGTTCAAGTGGGAGCAGGGGTATTACTATCAAAAATTTCGAGAGAAGCATATGAAAAATCTTTAGCAGGATTAGAATTTGCAATTGGGATACCAGGAACAATAGGCGGAGCAATTACAATGAATGCTGGAGCATATGGAAACGAATTCAAAAGTATTGTTGAAAATACAACATACATAGATAAAGAGCTAAATATAAAAACAATAGATAATAAAGAGCATAAATTTGGAAATAGAACAAGCATATTTAAAGAAAACAATGATTATATAATTCTAGGCAGTCAACTAAAATTAACAAGAGGCAATAAAGAAGAAATAAAAAATAAAATAGATGAAAATACAACAAAAAGAACGCAAACACAACCAAGAGATTATCCGAATGCAGGAAGCATATTCAAAAGAGGAGAGGGATTTATTCCAGCACAACTTATAGACAAATGCGGACTAAAGGGGTATAATATTGGAGACGCATGTATATCTGAAAAGCATGCAGGATTTATTGTAAATAAAGGAAAAGCGACAGCGAAAGACGTAATGCAACTAATAGAATATATACAAAAGGTAGTTAAAGAAAAATACGATGTAGATATAGAAACAGAAATTGAGATAATTGGAGAATAACGCGAAAGGATTTGATTTATAATAATGAAAAAGTTTGGAAAATGGCTAAAAAGGTACGTTAGAATAGGATTTTGGATAGCAATGACATTAATAGGAATGGTATTAGTTTGCTATGGAATAGCACAAGTAATAGCATTAGATGAATTAATGATTAGTGATATTATCAAAATTTCTATAACATTTGTTGCGGGATTTGTAATATTTATACTAGGAATAATCTTTATGCAAAAAAGAATATTAGATGCAAAAGTTTCTGTGGATGAAGACGAGGAAACAGCTGGAGATATTAAAGACAAAGGACCTAAAATAGTCGTTATTGGTGGAGGAATAGGCTTAACAAGAGTATTAACAGGACTAAAAAATTACACAAATAATTTAACAGCAATAGTTACAGTATCAACTTACGGAAATGAAGAAAAAAGAACACCAACAGATGATATAAAAAACAGTTTGGTTGCACTTGCTAAGAACGAAAAAGAGATGCAAGACTTACTAGAGTGTAATATGGGAAATTCTAAGTTTGGTGATATATATTTATCTGTTATTGGAAAATCCAATAAAGACTTAGCAACAGGTGTAGAAAAGAGTAATAGCATTTTAGCAATAACAGGAAAAGTATTACCAGTTACTTTAGATGAAATGAAGATATGTGTAGAGTTAGATGATGGAACAGTAATTGAAGAAAAAGAAAAAATTGCTGAGATAACATCTAATAAAGCTACTAAAATAAATAGAGTATATATTAATCCTACAAATTGTAGGGTTGCACCAGGAGTTATAGAAGCAATAAAAGATGCTGATGCAATTGTTATGGGACCAGGTGAATTATATACAGGAGTTATACCAAATTTACTTATAAGAAATGTTGCAAAAACTATAAGAGAATCAAAAGCATTTAAAATTTATGTTTCAAATATAATGACAGAGCCAGGACATACAGACGATTATACTGTTTCAGATCACTTAAATGCTATTGCAGAACATGCTGGAAAAAATATAATAAATTATTGTATTTGCGATTATGGAGATATTATTCCAGAAATAATGAGAAAATACATAAAAGCAGGATCAAATTTAGTAGAGGTAGATAAACAAAATATTAAAGGTGTAAAAGTAATTAGAACAGATGTATCTTGCGTTGAGGGAGAATATATTAGACATGATAGTGATTTAACAGCAAGAAATATAATTGATGTAATAGTCAGTGAAATAAAATACAAAGACAAACCAAAAGATGAACAGTTTGTATTTTTAAATGAAAAGTTAAAAGAAACAAACAAGAAAGCAAGAGCAAGAAAAAAACAATCAATACAAAGAAGAAAACTACCTAAAACAGGATTAAAGAGTAAATTTAGTACAAAATACAAAGAGAGAATATTATCAATACAAGAAAGTAGTGATGCAGCTGCTAGAAATAAACGAAAACAAGAAAGAATAGCAGATCAATCTACTATAGAAGATGAAGAAGAAATAGTCAAAATAGAAGAAGTAGTATCTCCAAAAAGAGAACTTAGATATGAAGGGAAACACGAAGAGAAACAAGAAGAAAGACGTAAAGAAGAACATAAAGAAATAGATAAAAAACCACAACAACCTTCAGAAGGAAAAAGAGCAATGAGAAGAATGGTAACAGAAAAATTTGATAACAAACCATCAATAGGAAGACATAGCAACAGTAGAGGAAAAAGAGCAAAAGGCGGAAGAAGAATGAAAAAATAATTCTAATAATGGAGGGTACAAATGATTTTAAATAAGGAACAATTAGGCTTAAAAAATGGTATTACAAGAGAATGGATTATAACAAATGGAATAGGTGGATATAGTTCTTCTACAGTTTTAGGAATAAACACAAGAAAATATCATGGGCTATTAGTGGCACCTATTAATCCACCAGCTAATAGAACTTTAATATTATCAAAACTAGATGAAAGTTTAGAAGTACAGGGTAGAAAATATAATTTATATTCAAATATGTGCAAAGATTATGTAGCAGATGGATATAAGTATCTAGAAAAATTTGAGAAAAGAGATATACCTGTATTTACATATAAAGCCGAAAATGTTACTATAACAAAATCTATTTGTATGGAACATGGAAAGAACACGGTATGTATCTTATACCAAATACAAAATGACGGAGAAAATGCAAAATTAACAGTTACACCGATTTTAAATTATAGAAATTTCCATCACATGAGTACCAATCATGAATTTAATGTAGAGCAAGAAATTAATGGGAATAATGTAAAACTTGAAATTGATGAAAACAGAGAAAACCCAATATATTTCACAATGTCACATGGTGTTTATATAAAACATGAGCATGACACATTTAGAAATATGTATTATATTGAAGAGGAACAACGTGGATTCTTCCCAGAAGAAAACCATACAGTTCCAGGAAGATTTGAAATTGAAATAAAAAAGAACAGTGTAAAAGAAGTAAGTTTTATATGTTCATTAGAAAATAACATAGAGGACATTAATGTTAAAACTATTATAAATAGAGAAAGAATGAGACAAGATGAACTCGTAGACAAAACAGAAATTATGAGTAAAAAAGTATTAACATCAGAAAAGGAAGCAGATAAAAAAGAAGTTGAGCTATTAGAAGACTTCATAACAGCAATAGATAACTTTATTATCTATAAACCTCAATTAGGATACCATACAATAATTGCAGGATATCCATGGTTTTTAGACTGGGGTAGGGATACATTAATTTCTTTTGAGGGATTACTATTATTACCACATAGATACAACCATGCGAGAGAAACCCTTCTAACAATGATAGAAGATTTAAAATTTGGACTAGTTCCAAATGGATATTCAGAATATGATAATCAACCATTATACAATAGTGTTGACGCATCATTATTATTATTTGAACAAGTAAACAAATATATAGAATATACAAAAGATTATGACTTTATTGAAAAGAATTTATATGTAAAACTTAAATCTATAATAGAAAACTACTCAGATGGCATAGATTTAGATGATAATAACATTTTATTAGATAAAGATGGACTTATATCAGCTGGAACAGAAAATACTCAAAATACATGGATGGATGCTAAATATGCCAATACATGTTTTACCCCAAGAAATGGGAAAGCAGTTGAGGTAAACAGTCTGTGGTATAATGCATTAAAAATAATGGAAGCTTTAAGTAAAAAGTTTGATGATAAAGCTTTAAGTAAGCATTATAAAGAAATGGCAGATAAATGTAAAAAATCATTTAATGAGCAATTCTACAATACAAAGAAAAAATGTCTATTTGATGTTATAGGTGATGCAAAAATAAGACCAAATCAGCTATTTGCATTATCACTAGCATATCCAGTAATTGATACAGATTCAGATATGGCAAATAATATTGTGGACACTGTAGAGAAAAAATTATTAAACAAATATGGACTAAAAACTTTATCAAAAGGTGATAAAGGATATATAGATGTATATGAAGGTGATGGATTCAGGAGAGATTCAAGCTATCATCAAGGAATCACATGGACATGGCTTTTAGGATTATACTACAATACATTAAAGAATATGGTAAAAGCTGAAAAAGATAAAACTAAGAAAAAAGAATTAACTGAAAAATTAAAAGACTTTAAACAACAAACAAAAGATATTTTCAGCAAGGAATTATATGCAAGAGGAGTAGTAGGAAGTATAGCAGAAATATATGATTCTAAAACGCCATACTTACCAAAAGGATGCACAGCACAAGCATGGAGCGTTGCAGAAGTATTTAGAATAATATATGAAAAATAGAAAGAAGTAGAAAAAATGAGAATTTTAGGGATTGACCCAGGATATGCTATAACGGGATATAGCATAATAGATTATGTTGGAAACAAATTTAAGTTAATAGATTCAGGAGCGGTTACAACTAAGGCAGGAACATCGTTTCCACTTAGATTAACTAAAATATATGATGATGTTAGTATGATAATAGACGAATACAAACCAGATGCTATTTCAATAGAAGAACTGTTCTTCAATAATAATGCAAAAACAGCTATAAATGTTGCACAAGCAAGAGGAATAGTTTTAACTGTTGGATGCAAAAAGAATGTTCCAACTTATGAATATACTCCGTTGCAAATTAAACAAGCTGTAGCAGGATATGGAAGAGCAGATAAAATACAAGTACAAAAAATGGTAAAAACAATTCTAAATGTAGCAGAATTGCCAAAACTTGATGATACAACAGATAGCATGGCTGCAGCAATATGTCATGCTCATTCAGCTAAATTTTCAGAAAAATTATAAGAATTTATAGCAAAATGGAGGAAATACAATGAATATTGGGCAAGACGAATTAGAGCAACAGTTAAAACAAGGCAATTTATCAAGTGTATATTTATTATACGGAGAAGAGGAATTTTTACTTGAAACATGCGTAAAAAAGATAAAAAAAATCTTTGGAGATTTAATGCCAGGTATAAATTACATACAAGTAGATGATAAAAATATATCAAACTTAATATCAGATATAGAAACTCCGGCTTTTGGATATGAGAAGAAACTTATAATAGCAAAGAAAACGGGACTATTTAAAAAAGAGCCAAGAACTAAAAAGAAAGAAACAACTAAAAAAACAAAAACAGCTAAGAAGAGTGAAACGATGCAAGATAAAATTGCACAATACATTGAAGAAAATATAGAGACTATAAAAGAATCAGTAGTGCTAGTATTTATAGAAGAAGATATAGGAAAAAACACTTTACAAAAAACAATAGAAAGCTTAGGAAAAACCTGTGAATTCCAAAAATTAAAACCAATACAAATATCAAAAAGAATAAAAGTTATTTGTAATGGATATAAAGTAAATATTGATGATGCAACAATTCAATACTTTATTGAAACCTGTGGTACAAGTATGTTAATTTTAATTAATGAAATTAGAAAATTAATAGAGTATGCAGGGGAGAATGGAAAAATTACCAAAGCGGATGTTGATAAGCTATGTATAAAGGAACTAGATAGCGTAATATTTAACCTAACAGATAGCATAGGAAAAAAGGATATAACAAACTCTTTAAAAATATTAAATGAGCTATTGTACAATAAAGAACCAATACAAATGATACTAATAACATTGTATAGGCATTTTAGAAAATTATATATGGTACAGTTAGCAGAAGAGTATAACATGGGAATAGCAGAGAGTTTGGAATTAAAACCAAATCAAATGTTTTTAGTATCTAAATATAAACAACAAGCTAGATATTTTGGTAAAAGAGAATTAAAAACAATAATGAAAAGATTAATAGATTTAGATTATAATTCAAAAATAGGATTAATAGATGTTAATGTTGGGTTAGAATCTATAATGTGTTTAATGTAGAACAAAAAACACAAAGGACCCTCGCTTTAGTGGCGAGAGTCCTTTTGTGTTTTGATCTCATTGGAATGTGCCCTCTAAAATAAACCTCATTCATAGTTTTTGCAGAGTTGCCGGATGAACTTTTCTACGTGTTCGGGAAATTCGATATCATCGAATTCAATTTCCGTCAAGTCTCCGGTGGTGTTAATGAACAGAGTGGCTGTGTGGCAAAGACGCTGAATAGGACCGCTGTAGATTTCGCAGCTCCGAATTCTCCATGCCGGAATCGATTCTCTGTGCTTAAAGAACAAGCCATAGGAGTACACGATTTCGTTATCGTACAGGTAGAGCTTCTGGCTGTGAGCTGAAATCTGGAGACTCACGAGAACCAGCAGGGCGACCAGTGCGAGGAGCATGAAGGCAAGGAAGATGCCGAATTTGATGTCCTTAAAGAGCGGGTTGTTGATAGCATGCCAAACAACCATCAAAATTGCAAACAAGGCGAGCTCCGCCAAGGCAGTGTGAATCAGGTTCCGCAATATCACATGGCGGAACAGCTTAGGCTTTCGTGTGCCTTTAGCTGTTTGGGCAGGGGTTCCTTTTGTGATCGGTTTTTGCATTACATTTTCCTCCCATCAATTTATGGATTTGGATTAATAAGGTATTGCTAATTTAATTATACAATAATTTACATAAAATCGCAAATGAAACGCGAAGGACACCTGCTGTAATAGCTGGTGTCCTTCGCATTTTGAAACGCTGGAAATATAGTTCCTTACTACTGCACGTTCTCGATAAGCCAGTAGATGGCGTTGGCTGCGTGATCGGGAAGCTGAAGATCCTTGTACTTCACGGTATCGTCCTCGATGGTCGTGACTACGACGGTCCCTGTTTTGAAAAGCTTCTGCAGGGGAGACTGCCGGAGGTCAACGGTGAGGAGCTGATTGGCGGGAATAACCTTCTTGCGCCGGATGATTGCTCCGCGGGAGCACCAAACACGGGTGGGTTCAACGTAGAGTCGGGACCGGATGGCCTTGATGACTCCGTAGAGCCCCCAGATGATGCAGACCAGGGAGAGGACTGCGGTGATCTTGTCGAACATGTCCAGGACATAGTAGATGCTGGCCGAGTCCATATAGCGCTTGAACAGGATGCGCTCGCCGATGAAGTTGATAAGGTTCAGCAAAACGACCAGAACAGCGCTGTGCACGATCTTCCGCAGAAATGCGAAATGGAAGATCTTGCGGGAAGAGTTGGTGCGGGTAGTGCGGGTAGTTCCATTGTTCGGGTTTGTCATGATTTGTTTCCTCCTAAATTATTAGTATGGGTACTTCTGACATTTGCTAAAGGGTATTGCTAATTTAATTATACACCCAGTCGACATAAAAATTCAAATTTTAAGACATAGCAAAATCTCAGCAATCAAGTTTTGATTACTGAGATTCAAATAAATTTTGCATTTTTAAGAACAAAAAATATATATTGTAGTATTAGAGTATGTTGATGGAAGAAGTTCTAAATGAACATATTGAAATCCAGTATCATTTATAGAAGGTGAGTAACCATTCCATAAATATCCAGTTAATTTCTTGGACTTGTCATCATACTGAGGCGTTGGAGTACCGAATTTTTTTGTATATTCATCTAGTAATTTTTCTACAGCATCCTCATAATCATCTTTGTCAACATATGTAATCCATAGAGAAAAGTAATCAACAAGTTCAGTATCAGAATCTAGACATACAGAAAGATTACAATTATAGGAATTCGCATAATATATTTCAAAATTATAGCATTCGGAGCTATCATAATAATTTCCGTCATCATTTAATAAATCTTGTATTTCTTCTAATGAGGTTTTACCTGGAATAATTTGAAGTGCATCTACAAAGTCTTTTTCATCATGAGAATTTTTAGAAGATGTTTTTGTAGAATTTTCTATTGAAGAATGAATAAGAAGTGCAATTGCAAATAATATTAGAAAAATTGTGGCAACAACAGCAATTCCTATAACAGTATATTTGGTGTTAGAATCTTTTTGAACTTCTTCTTTTTCAAATTTTCTTTCAAAGCTATCAATTTTACTCATTAGAATCCCTCCAATTTATTGTAAATTATAGCATGAAAGAGGGGAGAAGTAAAGAAGATTTTGAAGTCAAGAAAAAAACCAGAAGTTTGTAACTTCTGGTTTGTATAAATTCTATCTCTTTGAGAATTGTGGTGCTTTTCTAGCTTTCTTCATACCATATTTCTTTCTTTCTTTCATTCTTGAATCTCTTGTTAAGAATCCATTAGTTTTTAAGATTGGTCTATATTCAGAATTTGCTTGTAATAAAGCTCTTGCTATACCATGACGAATAGCTCCTGCTTGACCACTAATTCCGCCACCTTTTACAGTACAAATAACATCAAATTTATCTAATGTATTTGTTGCAGTTAAAGGTTGTTTAACTATAACTTTTAGTGTTTCAACACCAAAGTATTCATTTAAATCTTTAGAATTAACAGTAATATTTCCTTTACCATTTACTAATCTAACTCTTGCAATAGAATTTTTTCTTCTACCTGTTCCTAATAATGTAGATTTTTCTGCCATATTATTTTACCTCCCAAACTTCTGGTTTTTGTGCTTGATTTTCATGCTCACCATTTGCATAAACTCTAAGTTTTCCAATCATTTGTCTTCCTAATCTATTTTTTGGAAGCATTCCTTTTACAGCAAGCATCATAGCTTTTTCAGGACTATTAGCTAACATATCTTTAGCAGAAATTTCTTTCATATTTCCTATATATCCTGTATGATGTCTATAAACTTTTTGATCTAATTTCTTTCCTGTTAAAACAACATCTTTACAATTTAAAATAATTACATAATCACCTGTATCTACATTTGGTGTAAATGTAGGTTTGTGTTTTCCTCTTAATAATTTTGCAGCTTCAGCAGCTACTCTACCTAGTGGTTTGTTGCTAGCGTCAATTATATACCATTTTCTTTGAATATCGCTACTTTTAGCTGAATAAGTAATATTGTTCATGGTAAAATTTTCCTCCATTCATAATTTTAAAATTAAAATTTATATAAATATATTTTCGAATATAAACTACCGGGCATGGGTTTATATTAAAAAATAATATTTTTCGCACTTCAATATTTTAATACAAATTTAAAAAAATGTCAAGCAAAGTATTGACATTTCTATAAAAAAGTAGTAATATATTAATGTTAAAGAAGAAGCATCCACTTCTCACCTTTACTTTTGAGGAAAAGGTTAATATATTTTAAATATAATTTAAATGTATTTTTATGTGGATTACTTGTTCTTTAGAGCAAGTTTTTTTAAGTTTTAGGACTTAAAACACACGGAGGTGAAAGGATATAAAACAAGATTTGTTAATAAACGAACAAATTCGTTACAGAGAAGTTCAAGTAATTGATGATGAAGGTCAAAAATTGGGAAAACTACCAATTAACGAAGCACTAGACATCGCAGCAAATAAGAACTTAGATCTAGTTTTAGTTTCAAATCAAGCAGATAACCCAGTTTGCAAAATAATGAATTATGGAAAACATAAATTTGAGCAAGCTAAAAGAGAAAAAGAATCTAAGAAGAAACAAAAAACAATAGAGAGTAAAGAAATAAGAGTTACTCCAAACATTGAGATTCATGATTTTACTTTTAAATCTAAAAATGCTAAAAAGTTTCTAGAGGATGGAAACAAAGTTAAAATAACAGTTAGATTTAGGGGAAGAGAACTAAACTATGTAAAAATGGGAGAAAACGTATTGAATAAATTTATTGAAGAATTAAAAGACGTTTCAGTTGTAGAAAAGAAACCATTACTAGAAGGAAAAAATATGTTTATTATACTTGCACCTATAAAGGCATAGAGTTTAAAAATAAAAGAAAGGAATGTGATTAATAATGCCAAAACTAAAAACAAACAAAGCAGCAAAGAAAAGATATTCTTATACAGCTACAGGAAAAGTTAAAAGAACAAAATCAAATAGAAGACATTTATTAGGAAACAAAACTACAAGACAAAAGAAAACAGGTAAAGTACAAGACGCATATGTTGATAAAACATGTGAAGCAGGAGTTAAAAAATTATTACCTTATGGATAATTAAATAAAAGTGGAAACACAGACAATGAATGAAGGAGGATGATTAAAAAATGGCAAGAGTAAAAACAGCTAGAATAACAAAAAAGAAACATAAAAAAGTATTAAAACAAGCAAAAGGATATTTTGGAGCAAAAAGTATTAGATTTAGAAATGCTAACCAAGCAGTACTAAAATCAATGTCTTATGCATATGTTGGAAGAAAAGATAAGAAAAGTAATTTTAGAAAATTATGGATAACAAGAATAAATGCAGCAGCAAGAGAAAATGGTACAACATATAGTAAATTAATGGCAGGATTAAAGAAAGCTAATATTACAATAAACAGAAAAATGTTAGCAGATCTTGCAATTACAGATAGCAAAGCATTTTCTGAATTAGTTAAAACAGCAAGTAAGGCGTAATTGTTTAGTAAATTATTAGAGCAGACAAGTTGGGTACTGCTCTTTTTCTTTATACTTCTCAAATATAAATTATTATTGAAATATATTAGATAGGAGAAAATTTATGTACGAAAAAAATAGGCAGACCGAATTGCTGATAGATTTAAACGCTATGGAGCATAATTATAAGTTAATTCAAAAATTACATCCGGATAAAAAGATATTGCCAGTTTTAAAGGCGAGTGGATATGGTATAGGAGCTAAAAACGTAAAGGCGTTTATAGATAAACTAAAAATAAATATTATTGGGACAGCATTTGTAGATGAAGGAATAGTTCAAAGAGAAAATTTAGATTACAAAGGAGATATAGTAGTTTTAAATCAACCAGCAATGGAAGATATTCTGAACATAGTAAAGTATGATATTACACCAGGTGTTTGTTATATAGAATTTTTAAATATGCTCGATGAAGAGGCAAGTAAAGTAAACAAAACTATAAATGTGCATATAGAAATAGAAACAGGAATGGGAAGAACAGGAATAAAATTAGAAAATTTAAATGATTTTCTAAATAAAGCCGTAGAACTTAAAAATATCAACATACAAGGAATGTATACACATTTTGCAACAAGTGATACTGATTTAGAATTTACTAAAAAACAAATAGAGATATTTAAAAAAGCAGAAATGATTGTAAATGAGAAAGTTAAAACTTTAAAGTATATGCATGTTGCAAATAGTGCTGCAATAATACAAATAGAAAACCTTCCAGGAAATATGATTAGACCTGGAATAATGCTTTATGGATATATGCCAGATAAAGGAATAAAGAGAATAGATTTACATCCTGCATGTACATTGAAGTCAAAAATTTCTTTTATCAAAACTGTAAAGCCAAATACAAGTATAAGCTATGGAAGAAAATTTATAACAAATAGAGAGTCAATAATTGCTAATGTTCCAATAGGTTATGCAGATGGAATAAGAAGAAGTTTAACCAATAACGGTCATGTAGTAATTAAGGGAAAGTTAGTTCCAATAGTTGGAACTATTTGCATGGATAGCTTTATGATTGATGTTACAGATATTCCAGACGTTAAAATTGGTGATGATGTATACATTTGGGATAACAAAAATATAACTGTAGAAGATATTGCAAATCAGTGTGAAACAATAAATTATGAAATTCTAAGCACAATATCAAACAGAGTAATTAGAAAAATCGTTTAACATCATAAATTCTCATAATTTGCCATAAAACCTTGAAAAAAATATATAGATTTGATATAGTAATATCGGTGATTAGTATGGGAAGAGGTAGAAGATATGACGAGCCAAAGCTCAATATGAAAAAGGTTTTTGGTGTTATCATTACAATAGCAGTTATTATAATGATCATAGTATCTATAAGATTAATTCTTAAAAAGAAAATCGATCCAATTGAAGAATTAGCAGTCACATATTATCCAGTATATGCAGATGGAAAATGGGGAGTAATAAACAATAAAAATGAAGAGGTTATTGCTGTATCGAATGCAGAAATGGTAGTAGTACCTAATAAATCAAGAGCATTATTTATCTGTATATATGATGTAAATGAGCCCAAAACATATAAAACAAAAGTATTAAATGATAAAAATGAACAATTATTTTCAAATTACGAAAGAGTCGAAGCAATAGATAATTATGATTCAAGACAAAATACTTGGTTTGAGAATAATGTTTTAAGAGTGTACCAAAATGGAAAATGGGGATTAATAGACTTTGATGGTAATACACTTTTAGGATGTAATTATGATGAAATAACAGCATTAAAAACCGTTACAGAAAATTTTATAGTAAAGCAAAATGGTAAAGTAGGCTTAGTAAATGCAAAAGGACAGGAAATTATCAAAACAGAATACAAAGATATACGAGTATTAAAAGAAGGATACAAAAACGAATATCTAGTTGTAAATGATAGTGACAACTGCGGAGTTGTTGGTACAAGTGGTAGTATAATTTTAGAGCCAAATTATAAAGAGATTAAATATTTAGGAAGCGCAGAAAACTATGCTGTTTTAATTAATGATAAATGGTCATTAATTAAACGTAGTGGAGAAGTTATAAATGACCAATACAATTTTATCTCCATAAAAGGAGATAATGTGGTGGTTGAAAAAGAAGGAAAATATGGAATTATAAAAACAACAGGAGACGAGAAAATTACACCAACATATGATAACTTAGAATATGCATTTTCAGTATATTATATAGCAAAACAAGGTGATAAATATGGACTTATAAATATTGATAATGCTACAATTATTCCATTTGACTATATGAACATGTATTATTACGAAGAAAAGACATTACTTGTAGGAGATTTGACATTAACAGAGTCAGTTATTTTTGACAGTAATTTAGCACAAAAACTAAAAGGAATATTCGTATTTGAAAAGGACTACATTATCGCAAGAGTAGACGGTCAAAACAAATATTATAATTATGGATTTGAAGAAAAACAAAATAAAGATTTGTTAGTAAAAAACACACTATTTGTTAGTGAAAAAAATGGTAAGTACGGATTTGTAGATGCAGCAGGAAATGTAGTTATAGATTACATATATGATGAAGCAAAAGAACAAAACGAAGCAGGATATGCTGCTGTAAAACAAAATGGAAAATGGGGCTGCATAGATAGAGGCGGACAGCTTATCCTTGAACCATCAGTAGACTTAACCAATAACCTATATGTAGACTTTGTAGGAAAATGGCACTTATCAGATGATGGATATTATACAAAATAAATATGTATGAAGTTATATGTTTTAGCAAATACTAGGGCATATAACTTTATGTTTATATAAAAAGGAAGGAAATAAAAATGAAAGCTTTATGTGGAACAGATATAATAGAAATAGATAGAATAAAAAAGTCTATTGAACGCTCAGGAGAACGCTTTTTAAATATGATATATACACCAACAGAAATAGAATATTGTGAGTCTAAAAAATATGCTAAATATCAGCATTATGCAGCAAGATTTGCCGCAAAAGAAGCAATTTTTAAAGCTGTATCAGCACTATTGAAAGATAAATTTGAAATTAGCTGGCATAATGCTCAAATTATTAATGATGAAAATGGAAATCCAAGGGTAGAATTTGTAAATATAGCTTTTGACAATCTTATTAATATAGATATTAGCATATCTCATTGTAAAGAATATGCAGTAGCAAATGTAGTAGTATTAGTAGACGAATAGAGAGGAGAACAGTATGGAATTATTTGATTCACATGCACACTATAATGACGAGAAATTTGAAAATGAAATAAATATAATAGAAGATATTTATAATGCAGGTGTAACAAAGCTAATTACTGCAGGTTATAGTTTAGAAAGTACAAAAAAAGCAATAGAAATAGCAAACAAATATGAATATGTATATGCAACTGCAGGAATTTCTCCCAATGATATAGATGGCATAAAACAAAGCGATTATGAAGAAATAAAGAACTTAGCTCAAGATAAGAAAGTAGTTGCTATAGGAGAAATAGGATTAGATTATTATTGGAATAAGGAAAATAAGGAAGAACAGAAAGAAGTTTTTATAAAACAAATAGAAATTGCAAATGATCTAGATTTACCAATAGTGATACATACAAGAGAAGCTGTACAAGATACACTAGCAATACTTAAAACTCATAAAACTAGAGGAGTATTTCATTGTTGTCCACAGAATATAGAACTTATAAAAGAAGGACTAAAACTTGGATTTTATATCTCGTTTGCAGGACCAATTACATTTAAAAATTCGAAGAATGCAAATCAAGTAATAGAATATGTTCCACTTGATAAAATCTTAATAGAAACGGATTCCCCATATTTAGCACCTGAACCACACAGGGGAACAAGAAACGATTCTAGAAATGTAAGATATGTTGCTGAAAAAATAGCAGAGGTGAAGGAAATCCCAATAGAAGAGATCGCAAGAATAACATATGAAAATGCCAAAAAAGTGTTTAGAATATAAATAAAAAGCTCATTGCTGTAACAATGAGCTTTTGTATTATTAAATTAGCTATTAAAATCAACTTTTACATTTTTTCTAGCTTCTGCTGATTCAGCTTCAAACAATTCTTCATCTTTAAATCCAAATAATCCTGCGATTATATTTGAAGGAACAACATGAATTTTAGTGTTATATATTGTAGCTGTGTCATTATAAAATTGTCTTGCATATGATATTTTATTTTCTGTATTTTGTAATTCTTCTTGTAATTGGGCAAAATTTTGACTTGCTTTTAAATCTGGATAACTCTCAGCAACAGCAAGTATTGTTTTTAATGCTCCAGATAATTCATTATCTAATTGAGATTTTTCTTTTACAGAAGAAGCACTTGACCATGCTGTTCTTAATTCTGTAACTTTTTCTAAAACACTGCTTTCGTGTGCCATATAACCTTTAACTGTATCTACTAAATTTGGGATTAAATCAAATCTTCTTTGTAATTGAACATCTATTTGACTCCATCCATTTTTAACTCTAAGTCTTAGTTTTACTAAACTATTGTACATTGCAATTACTATTATAACAAGTACAACTACTACGATTCCTATAATTAAACCTGGTTCCATAATCAACCTCCTAAATATTATATATTTTAGTATAAAAGAATTATAACATAATATACGAAACATTTGCAATAAGTTTATTGCAAAAACGAGATAATAATGATAGAATTTTACTGTTGAAATTAGCATAATTTTCAATAAAAATAATACGATTTTTATATAGCACAAGTGTGAGGTGTAGTGTATTTATGCTAAATAAAATTATAAATGATTTAAAAAATAAAAAAATAGCCATATTGGGTTTTGGAATAGAAGGTAAATCAACATATAGATTTATAAAAAGAAACTTAAAAAATGCTGATGTGACTGTATTATGCAATTCAATATCAGATAAAGATAGAATGATTATTGAGCAAGAGAAAATAGCAAAACTTATAACAGGAGAAGACTATTTAAAAGAAATGGTAAGATATGATGTTATATTTAAAACACCAGGAATTTCTTTTAAAGATATTGATATAAGCGGATTCCGAGACAAAATTACATCAGAATTAGACCTGTTTTTAAAGTACAAATCATGTACTGCAATTGGTATAACAGGAACAAAAGGAAAGAGTACTACCAGCTCATTAATATATGAGGTAATAAGAAATCAAAGAGATAATGTTCATTTACTGGGGAATATAGGAGTTCCTATTTTTGACGAGATAGAAGAACTAAAAGATGATTCTACTGTAGTGCTTGAATTATCATCACATGCATTACAATATTCGAAAGAATCAATAGATATAGCTATTTTATTAAATATATATGAAGAACATTTAGACCATTATAAAGATTTTGATGAATATATAGAGGCTAAACTTAATATATTTAAAAATCAAAGAGAAAGTGGAATAGCTGTATTTAATGTAGATAACCCAAATATAAAATATGACTTTAAAAACAGTGACTATGGAATAACAATACAGGAAAACAAGAAAACAGATAATACAATTAGTCTAAAGAATAATACAATATATTATAATGAAGAAAAAATATTTGAAGTAAATGAAGATGAAATTATGTTAAAAGGAATGCACAATATTAATAATATAATGTTTGTTTTGGCTGTATGTAAAGTTATGAATTTAAATATAGAAGAAGCAATAGAAAAAATTAAACAATTTAAACCATTAGAGCATAGGCTAGAGTATGTAGGCAATATTGATGGAGTTGATTATTATAATGACTCAATTGCTACAATACCGGAGGCTACAATTGCTTCAATAAAGGCTTTAAAAAACGTTGATACACTCATAGTTGGAGGAAAAGATAGAGGAGTAAGCTTAGATGGTCTAGTCGATTTTTTGTATGAATCTTCAGTGAGACATATAATATGTATGCCAACAACAGGCGAGTATATTGCTGAAAAATTAAAAAATTCAGATAAAATGATATATAAAGTATCAAATATGGAAGAAGCAGTGAAAATAGCAAAGGGGAATACTACTAAAAATAAAATTTGTTTGTTGTCTCCAGCTGCAGCAAGTTATGGATTTTTTAAAAATTTCATGGAAAGGGGCAACATTTTTAAAGAAAATGTACTAAAATAAAGTGCCAAAAACGCTAGAGACAAGTAGAAAATCAGATTACAAAAACAAAATATTACAATTTTGTTACAGAAAAATTTGACAAGTCTGGAATTTAATAGTATAATGAAAACGATCACTTTAAGGAGGGATTATTATTTTAAATAACAGAATAAAAAAGATAATAATTATTAGTTTAATATTTATTATAATCTTTGGAGTAGCTGTATTAGGTGGAAATGCAAAAGTAAATAGTATAAATATAAAATTTTCAAATAACCATGAAATAACAGTATTAACATCAAAAACAAAGGTATCTGAAATCCTTGAAGAAAACCATATAGTTTTAGAAGACTACGAGGTTGTAACACCTGGAATGGATGCTGAAATAACAGATAAGAAATCAATTGTAATTAGTATAAAAGGTAATGAACCTAAAGAAGTAGCAACAAATGTTCAAACTGAAATGAATACAGAAGAAGTAAAGAACGAATATTCAAACATTAAGGAAGAAATTATTACAGTTGTAGAAGAAATACCATTTGATACAGTTACAAAAGATGTATCTAATGGAGCAGCAACTACTAGAAATGCTGTTATTCAACAAGGTGTTAATGGAGAAAGAGAAGTTACGTATAAAGTAACATTTAAAGACGAAGTTGAAATCGCAAGAGAAGAGTTAAATTCAAAGATTATAAGAGAACCAGTTGATAAAATAGTACAAGTGCAGTCTAAGAGTATGATAACATCAAGAACATCTTATTCAAGAACTGCAGGCGCTTCAGGACAATCTGGTATATATAAAGTAACTGCATATTGTTCATGTGCGCAATGTTGTGGTAAAACAAATGGTATAACAGCATCTGGTGCACGTGCAACGGCAAATCATACTATTGCAGCACCAAGTACATTCCCATTCGGAACAAAACTTCTTATCAATGGTGTAACATACACTGTAGAAGATAGAGGTGGAGCAATCCAAGGAAATAGAATAGATATTTACATGAACAGTCATAGTGAAGCCTTACAATGGGGAATTAGATATGTAGAAGTTGAAGTATTAGGATATTAATAAAAAGAACCAAATATTGTTATTTGGTTCTTTTTTATGCAAATTAATTGACTAAAAACGCTAAAATGTGATAATATATTCCCGATTGAATAATATTCAAAAAAATAAAAAGGGGGATATATGATGGACGAAGAAAAAAACGAAGAAATACAACAAGAAGTAACAGGTAAGAAAAAGTCTTCAAAAGGACTAATTATTGCAATAGTAGCAATACTATTAGTAGCTATAATAGCTGGTGCGGTTTGGTTTGCAGTTACACAAATTGATTCTAAAGATGGCGATGGAAAAGAAAAAGATGACGGAAAAACAATGACAGATAAAAACAACAAAAATGAATCAGATGATAGTAAAAAAACATCAAATAATGAAGGACTATTTGACTTTATTAATAATATACAAATTGCAAATTCAGCAAAAATAGAATTAGAAATAACAGGAGAAATGACAAGCAGTGATAATTCAGAAGAAATGAAAGCAGTAAAAGAACTTCTAAAGGCATTAAAAATAAAGGCAACAATTGAAGAAGACAATAAAAATGAAGTACTTATTGGGAAAGTCGCAGCAGATTATAATGGAAAAAATGCAATTACAGCAGAAGGAATTATTCAAGATGGAAAAGTATATGCTTATCTTGACGGATTATTTAGCAAATACATTGAAATTCCAGAGAGCTCTTTAGGTGGATTAGACCTATCTTCTATGTTTAAGGCACCAATTGATAAAAATGTCTTAATGGATGTTGCTGAGGTATTAAACAAAAAAATTGGAGAAGCAAAATTTGACGTATCAGATGATGAAGTTGAAGCATTAGGTAAAAAATTAGATGTTGAAAAATCAACATTAAAAATGACTTCAAGTGAAGTTGCTGATATTTTAGGTGAAATTATTGATATTATAGCAGAAAAAGCTGATTCAAAAACAAAAGAAGCTTTAGATGATTTAAGTTATGAGCTTATATATATGGATGATTCAATAGAATTTACACTAGACATATACAAAAATGGAAGCGAAATAGTTAAAACTGATATAACAGCAGTTAATACTGACTTAGATGAATTAATAATAATTAGTGCAGTAAAAGTAGATAGTAGAACATGGGAATATACTCTAGGATATAATGAAAATGGATCAAAGGTTTCAGGTGCAAAAGAAATTTTAGTTGTTACAGTTGATGGTGATATGAAGAGTGGTACAATAACATTAAAAGTTAATTCTGATGACGTAGTAGCAAAACTAAATATAGAGTATAAATATGAGGCTAATGCAAACGTTTCAAAGAAAAGCATTTCAAATAGTGTAAAAGCAGATGATTTATCAAATGAAGATACACAAGAAATATTAGAAAATATTCAAAAAAATGAATTACTATATTCATTAATACAAATGGCTATGTAATAAATTTTAAAAAGAAGGTAATAAACTTACCTTCTTTTTTTTATGCAATGCAGACATAGGAAGCTTTTGAAGGTGACAATAAGTTTACGTAACATTGAAAATGTGGTATAATTATAGTGTATAGCCATGTGGCTATTACGTAATAATTTATGCTGGGTTGTAACCCAGAGAAAGGACATAGTCATGATAGTGCACAGATACACACGCAGGTGCGGACCTGCAATACGGTATGCACGGCAAGGCGTATGGGCAGTAATTGTCCTAATGACCTTTTGTGCCATGGTTCTGATGTGGTTTTCTGCAACATTCAAACCATTAAAGACCATTCCAACGCCGGACATCATCGTGAGCGACAATCCTCAACAGGAGGAAAAGCAAAGCACAGATAACAGAATACCCAGTGAAGAACAGATCAAAACAAGTCCTACACAAGACGTACAGGAAAAAGAGCTGATAAAGTATGATGGAACATTCGAACTACCAATTAATGGAGCAACAGGTTACGCATCTATTGAAACAGTGGTATATGATAGCCTGGAAAGAAATTCCCAGATAGCAATACTTAAACCGGGAACCAGTTTCCAAATTTTGGAGAAAGATCACGATAGTTTGCAGATTGTTCTTAAAGACGAAAGCAGAATTGGTTATATCAGTAGCAAACATGTTATGATTAATCTTCCAGATGTGATTACATCAATTGTATATGAAGACTCTAATAGTGTAGCATCACTTTTTAGGTCATCAGGATATTCTATTGATGGAATTACAGGTGAGAAGCTGTACGAAGTACGTCAATACAATGAAAGACTTGGCAAGGAAGAGTTCAATATGCCGATACTCTTATCAGCAGCAGAAGTGATTCAGGTAGCACAAACAGCAGCATTAGCAGATGGATATTCATTGAAAATATATGAAACCTACAGACCAACAGACGTACAACAAAATGTTAATAATGCAGTTAGCTTGCTGATGAAGAGTAACCCCGAAGTATATAACGGCATAAACACTAATAACTGGAGTCAGGGCTGGTTTATTGCAAAAGGAGTGTCAAATCACCAAAAAGGATATGCAATGGATTGCTCTTTAGTAAAGGTTAATAGTGTAGAAGAAGTTGCTATTGGATCATATCTTTGCACGTTTGTCACAGATTACACTGAATGCGAGATGCCTACAGAAATGCACGAGCTAAGTGCTAAGGCAGCAGCTCTGGTAAAAGGAGTTTCTTCCAGTTCTTCTACGGGATGGAAAAATGTTGCTCCTGCTGAAACAATGACAGAGGATGCATTGAGACTTCAAAAGTATTGTACAGACGCAGGACTTACTCCATTAGCATCTGAATGGTGGCATTTCAATGCACTTAACGCGATGAAGGAAATTGGAAGCATGTATAGCACTGGAGAATATTATATCGAAGATAATTGTAGTGTGGTGCCTAATTGAATAATGTCTAAAAAGGGGAAAGCTATTGATGGAAATCCAACAATAGCTCCCTTTATTTTTGTGTAAAAAGACTTAAAATATAGCTAAAAATTGGCGTTAAAAAGTACATGCAAAATATTAAAAAGTCTCTCAAATTTATTGCAAAAAAACTGTCTATGTGATAATATTATTCTATTAAATAATTTAGGAGGTAGAAATGGAAGAAAAGGGAAGCAAAGCTAAGAAAATTGTGATTGCTGTAGTAGCAATTATCGCAGTTATAGCAATAGTTTTAGGAATTCTTATTGCAACAAAAGTTATTGATATTAACTTATCAAAGAAGAGCAAAGTTATTGCAGGTATGGAAAAATTAGGTGATTCATTCACAGAACCATTTGATAAAGTTACAGAAATGTCTGAAAAGAATGGTGTGATTCCAAAAATTTATGATAACTTTAGTTTAGAATCAGGAATTGAAGTATCTTCAGAAATATCAGCAAATATTGAAAAATTAGAAATTGATAGTTTACGTGCATCTCAAAAATCAACTGTTAATGACGTAATAAAATTAATCAATTCAGCTAAATTCGGTGTAGATGTTAGATACGATGGAAAAGAATCAGCATACTTAAAAATCAATGGTTCAGCAGAAGACGCAAAACTTTCAGCAGAAGTTGTATATGATGGTTCACAATTAGGTGTTCGTTCAGAGGAAATTAATGAAGAATGGTTAGCAATAAAAAAATCTGAATTAGAAGATTTAATTGAAGATACAGGTGTAGACTTTGATGAAATTAAAGACATGATTGATGCAATCATGAAAAATTCAGACAAAATGGTTAATGCATTAAAAATTGATGAAAAAACACAAAAAGATATAGAAAAAAGATACAAAAAAGTATTAGAAGACTTTATTAAAAACAAATCAAAAGAAATTAAATCAGACAGTGCAAAAGTTAGTGTTGACGGTAAAAATAAAAGTTGCAAAAAATTAACATTAAAATTAGATGACAAAGATTTAGTTAAATTATTAAAAGCATACTTAGACGAAATTCAAGATGATGAACAATTAAGGGAAATAGTAGATAACTATGTAAATGCAATGGCTGATATAGCTAAGGAAACTGGAGCAGGAGCAGACGTTGAAGACATCAAGGAAATGATAGATCAAGTTTATGAAAATATGGATGATCTTAAAGATCAACTTGATGATGTTGAGTTTGATGGTACAGTTAGCTTAGTTGTATACGCAACAGCAACAAAAGTATATAGAACAGATATAATCCTAGAAGCTGAAGATTTTGAAGCCACAATAGAAACAACATTTAACAAAGAATCTACAGTAATGTCAATAAGTGCAGAAGCTTATGATGAGAAAATTGATGTTGGAACATTAACAATAACATCAAAAGATAATGGATGTACATTAAAATTAGAAGCAGGAGATACTCTAGTTGAAGAATTAGGAGTTGAAGCTTCTATAGAAATAGATTATACAATAGAACAATCTAAAGAATCAGCTACTATTAAAGTTGATGCTGGAGAATATGGTTCAGGAACTTTATCTGTAAAAATGGATATAGCTAAAAATGAAGAAAAAGAATTTGAAGCTACAACAACAATAGCTCTTGAATTAGATATTCCAGACATTGTATCTGCAAAAGCAAGTATAACAGAAAAAAGTTCAATAAAAGTTGGATCAGCTTCAATACCATCAATTGATAAATCAGTTAGCATAATGGATCAAGAAGCTCTAACAAAATATTTAACAGATTCATTAGGAAATGTTGAAGATTTATTAGAGGACTTAAAGAGCATTGAGATGCTAGAACCAGCTATAGAAGGAATAGAAGATCAAATAAAAACAATAAATACACAACCAACAGAAAACAATACAAACACAACAACTGAAGGAAACGAAGTTACAGAAAATAACACTGTAAATGGTACTAACGACAACAATACAGTTGCTCAATAATAAAATAAAAAGCCTACAGAAAAATCTGTAGGCTTTTTTGTATGTAATAAAATGATAAAATATATAGACAAAAAAATGCGGTTGTGGTAATATGATAGATATGATAACAAATGAACCATAGACGGAGGTATATATGGATACAAAAGCAGTACAAACATTAATAGATGATATTAATAATTTGAGAGTAGATGATATTAGTAGAGGAAATCTTTTGAGAGTATTAGAAGGATTAGTACATTCAAAAAATAATAAATTGTATGTTACAAGAACAGATTGTTCAAGAGAGTTTATTTCGTTAAGACAAGATCCAGAAGTAACGGAATCTGAATTAGGATTTTGTATAGTAGAGAAAATGATTAATGCTTTAACTGGTGCTACAGAAGGATCAAGATATAGCTATCCACCATTATTGCAAGTTTCAGAATATGTAAATGCACATAAAGATGTGTTAAATAGTGAAATTATAGATATAATAAATTCTCAAAGGAATATGAATGACATAAGTGAAACAGAAAAACAAACTCCATATGAACAACTAAAAGCTCAAATAGGGGAATTACAAATTCCAACAGCTCAAAAAGCTAGACTACAAGATATATTAGATATTATATGTAAATCACCTATAAGAAGAATACCAGCATACAGAGATGCAACATATACCGAATATGTTACATTAGATCCTAAAATTAATGAATTTTATTTGACAATAAAAAACTCAGATCCATATGGATCTTCAGGAGTAAGGGGAGAAGACCAAAGACTTACTCTAATGGCACTTGCAAAATATGTTGAAGAACACAAAACAACAATGGATCCAATGATACAAGAATTAAGAAAAGAACATCCAGAAATCTTTGGAGAGCAAGAAATGGATAGAGTAGAGGATGTAGTTGAAGAAGAACCATCACAAGATGGAAGATAAAAATAAACAAACAGAAAATTGTTAATAAAAAAGAGAGTTTTAAGAACTCTCTTTTTATATAATCGGAATAATAAGACATTATAGCATTATTTTAAGGAATTTGACAAAATTATGTAAACATGATACCATAAAATGTGGAGGCAATTTATGGATATTAATAGTGTTATTAAATATAGAAAAAGACTTATAGAGAGTGGGAAAAGAGTAGGTCTTGAAAATCCAGATAGATTAAATAATGATGAAATGCAAGCACTAATGGCTAGAATTTTTGAGCATTTAAATGAATTGGATATGTCATTAGGGCATGAGAATTATGATACAGGTATAAGAAAACCAGAAAACATAGGTAAAGATAGACAAGAGGAATTGTTTATTAGTTTCATAGATTGGTATGGAATTATACCAGAAGGAAGTACATTAATAAGTAATTATGTACAAAAAAAATATCCACAAACTCAATATAAAAAAGTAATATGTGTAGGAGATGGAGAATGGTGTCATCTAGGAAGAAAACTTGCGAACGAAGGATATTGTGTAGTTGTAGTAGATCCTGTTTCAAAAAAAGAATTTCAAATTCCTGATACTAGTAAACATGGAAAGTTACATGTTGTAAAAGGAGAATTTTTTGATACATCAAAAGACATGATAGAATGGTCAGATATGATTGTTGGGGTAAAGGTACCTTTATGTGCAGAAGACCTAACAAAAGTAGCTAAGCCAACAATATTTAGTATTAGTAAAAACCCAGAAATATATAATATGAGATTTAATGGAATTCCAATTACATCTGCCGAGTCATTGGAAAATGAAATAGAGAAAAATCCTAGAGTAAAAAGAGTAAACTTTCGAGATTATTTAGGACAAGAGACATATATATATGTATGCGATGGAAGACAAATTGAAGCTGAAGAAAGATAAAATAAAATAGCAAGTCGTGTAAGGCTTGCTATAATTATTTTCAATAAAGTATGGTCGGGGTGACACGAATCGAACGTGCGACCTCATGGTCCCAAACCACGCGCTCTACCAACTGAGCCACACCCCGTTTTTTTGCACTTAAATATAATAACATATTTAAGTGCGTTTTGCAATAGTATTACATAAATTTTATAAAAATGTTTTAAATAATCATTTTCCATTATTATGAATTATTTAGGTAGTGATACTTGCTATTTTGTGTGAACAACTATGCTTAAATATGATTGTATTATTTTTATTTATAATTTTCAATTATTCCAATTTCTTTTTATAATCAAATCTATACATACCAATTATTGTAGATATTGTCATAATAGAATCTGAAATTGCCGCAGTATACGCTTGACATACAATATCGTATAATATCCATAATATTATATTTATTAAAGATATTTTTCTTATATTTTTTTCTTTATCCTGTATTATAGTTAACGTATATAATATTGAGCATACTATAGGTACAATATCTATATAACCTTTGAATGTTATTGCACCTAATATAATAGATATAATAATATATATTCCAATAATAGTTATGGGTACTTGTTTATTCTTATTTTCAAAAGCTTTGTTTATAAATGTTTGTACTATTGCAAAAATACAAATTATAGCTCCACTATAACTATGTAATAAAACAAAGTTTATTGCAGAAAATAAATTTGCTAATACGAACATAAAAATTATTTGTTTTTTATTATTCATTTGCATTGAAAGAACATTTGTTATTATAACTAATATTCCAAAAATTTGAGCAGCTATAAACATTATTTATTCCCTTTCTATATATGCTTTGCCTAATAATTTTTCTATAAATCCCATATTTTTATAAACTTGTTCTGTATAAAATCCCTGTTCTGTTTGTACACAAACTTCACTTATGTTTAATTTTATTAAGTCTTTTATTATATCTGACATCATCTGTTTGCATACACCGCTTCTTTGATATTTTTTATTTGTTGTAACATTATATATAATTGCTTTATTTTTTCTATATACAACAGTTGCAGTAGAAATAGCTTCTTGTTCTTTTTTTCCTAAATAATGAATAACCTTATATTCACTATTATTTGCATTAAAACTTTTTTCTAATGCAATTTTATATCCATCTGATAAACTTTCATACGGATCTTCGGGATTATCTCCAGAAAAGCCATCCATTACAGCTTGAATAAATTGTTCCTTTAATATTTTATCAACTTTGTAAACTGAAAAATCTATTTTACTTTTATATGATTCAAATTGTTCTAAATTATCTAATGTCATCCAAACATCGGTATATAATAAATTCAATTTAGAATTTTCAATTTTATCTTGCAACTCTGAATCTATAATATTAGATGTAATATAAATAATTGGATTTCTATTTAATTTATTCATATTCAATTTTATTTTATCAAAAATCTCATTTAAAGAAACTTCTTTATTTTTTAAATAAGCAAAATTCCAATATTGATCATCTATTAAATCACTATA
>CAYMDN010000014.1:0-3091 GCA_964389545.1 uncultured Clostridium sp.
ATAGAAGCTAAATCTTTAGATCAATTATTACATCCAATGTTTAATCAAGATAGCTTAAAAGCAGGAAAAGTTATAGGAGAAGCATTACCAGCATCACCAGGAGCTGCTGCAGGTAAAGTAGTATTTACAGCTGAAGAAGCTAAAGAACAAGGAAAAGGTGGAAAAGGCGAAAGAGTTATATTAGTTCGTCTAGAAACAACACCAGAAGATATCGAAGGTATGGTTGCTGCTCAAGGTATATTAACAGTTCGTGGTGGTATGACATCACATGCTGCAGTTGTTGCCCGTGGTATGGGAACTTGTTGTGTATCTGGATGTGGAGATATCACAATGAACGAAGAAGAAAAATGGTTTGAACTTGGCGGAAAAAGATATAAAGAAGGAGATTACATTTCATTAGATGGTACAACAGGAAAAATATATGAAGGAGACATCAAAACAGTTGAAGCTAGTGTTAGTGGAAACTTTGGAAGAATAATGGGATGGGCTGACAAATACAGACAATTAAAAGTTCGTACAAACGCTGATAATCCAAGAGATACAGCAAACGCTGTTCATCTAGGAGCAGAAGGTATAGGACTTTGCCGTACAGAGCATATGTTCTTTGATGAAGAAAGAATACCAAAAATCAGAAAAATGATTCTTTCTGAAACAGTAGAAGCAAGAGAAGCTGCTTTAAATGAATTAATACCTTTCCAAAAAGGTGACTTTAAAGCTATGTACAAAGAATTAAAAGGTCTTCCAATGACAGTTCGTTATTTAGACCCACCTCTACATGAATTTTTACCAACAGATGAAGAAGACATTAAACAATTAGCTAAAGATATGGGTGTTACAGTAGATCACCTAAAAGCTAAATGTGCTGAATTACACGAATTCAACCCAATGATGGGACATAGAGGATGCCGTTTAGCTGTAACATATCCAGAAATAGCTAAAATGCAAACAAGAGCATTAATGGAAGCTGCTATAGAAGTTAAAGCAGAAGAAGGATATGATATCGTTCCAGAAATAATGATTCCATTAGTTGGAGAAAAGAAAGAATTAAAATTCGTAAAAGATGTAGTTATAGAAACAGCAGAATTAGTTAAGAAAGAAAAAGGATCAAACATGGAATACCACATTGGTACAATGATCGAAATTCCAAGAGCTGCATTACTAGCAAACGAAGTTGCAGAAGAAGCTGAATTCTTCTCATTCGGTACAAACGACTTAACTCAAATGACATTTGGATTTAGCCGTGATGATGCAGGAAAATTCTTAGATGCATACTACAAATCAAAAATATACGAATCTGACCCATTTGCTAAATTAGATCAAAATGGAGTTGGACAATTAGTAAAAATGGCTGTAGAAAAAGGACAAGCAACAAGACCTAATATTAAATTAGGAATCTGTGGAGAACATGGTGGAGATCCATCAAGTGTTGAATTCTGCCACAATGTAGGATTAACATATGTATCATGCTCACCATTTAGAGTTCCAATCGCAAGATTAGCAGCAGCACAAGCAGCATTAAAAAATCCAAGAAAATAATTGATTACATAAAATAGGGACGAGCGAATAGCTCGTCCTTAAATTTATAAAAAAGGAGAAAGTGATATGAGCAAAGCAGTTTGGAAATCAGGGACTTTTGTGTATCCAATTCCCGCAGTAATGGTAAGTTGTGGAGATATGGAAAAGTCAAATATTATAACAGTAGCATGGACCGGTATATTAAATACGGATCCTGCAACAGTATATATATCAGTAAGACCTCAAAGATATTCAAATCAAATAATAAGAGAAACTGGTGAGTTTGCAATTAATTTAACTACATCAGAATTAACATATGCAACAGATTGGTGTGGAGTAAAATCAGGAGCAAATGTAGATAAATTTAAAGAGATGAAATTAACAAAGGAAAAGCTAAACTTCATCAATGCACCAGGGATAAAAGAAAGCCCTGTAACTATAGAATGTAAAGTAAAAGAAGTAAAGAACTTAGGATCACATGATTTATTCATAGCAGAAGTATTATCAATAGATGCAGATGAAAAATACATAGATGAAAAAGGAGCATTTGACATATCAAAATGCAATTTAATAGCATATGCAAATGGAAAATACTTTGAACTAGGAAAACAGGTAGGAACATTTGGATATTCAGTAAGAAAGAAATAAATTTCTTAATTTTATTGAATTTAATGGCGAAAAATGTTAAAATATACCTGTGCGAAAATTGAGACATAAAATCTAATTTTAGGAGGAATATCATGAAAGATATTAAGATATTTGCTTGTAACTCAGCAGAAGATTTTACTCAAGAAATATGCGATTGTTTAGGATTACCAATGGGAAAAAAAGAATCATTTAAATTTGCCAATGATAACAATTTTGTACAAATATTAGAAACAGTAAGAGATAAAGATGTTTTTATAGTACAAACAACAAAACCACCAGTAAATGAAAGGATTATGGAACTATTAATTACAATAGAAGCGGTAAGAAGAGCATCAGCAGAGAGAATTACAGTTGTTTTACCATATTTTATGTACTCAAGATCAGATAAAAAAGACCAACCACGTGTACCAGTTACGGCAAAACTATTTGCAACATTACTAGAAGCAGCAGGAGCAGATAGAGTAATAACATGTGATTTACACAATTCAGCAATACAAGCGTATTTTGATATAAGTTGTGATAGATTAACAGCAAAACATTTACTAGAAAAATATTTTAAAGCTAAAAATTTAAAAGATATTGTAGTAGTTGCAACAGATGCAGGAAGCTCAAAGAAAGCATATAAATATTCACATTTCTTTAACTGTCCATTAGCATTAATAGATAAGAGAAGAGAAGATAACAATGATAGAGCCGTAGCAACAAATATTATAGGAGATATAAAAGGAAAAACCGCCTTAATATTTGATGATGAAGTAAGTACAGCAGGAACATTAGTGGAAGCAGCAAATATACTTAAAGAACAGGGAGCAAAAGAAATATATGCAGGAGCAGCACATGGAGTTCTAGTTGGACCAGCTATAGAAAGAATTCAAAATTCACCAATAAAAGAACTTGTAGTTACAAATACTATTCCAATTGAACAAGA
>CAYMDN010000014.1:3101-29244 GCA_964389545.1 uncultured Clostridium sp.
GTATCAATAGCTCCATTATTTGCAGAAGCAATTAAGAGAATTAATGAATCCGCACCACTTGGAGATTTGTTTGAATATGATAAATAAAAAAATATATATTAAGAACGAGGCTTTTCTCGTTCTTTTTTTATTTTGGGTAATAAAAATTGTTAAATGACCGTATTCATATTGCAATATTAATGAATAAAAGCAGAGTTCATGGTAAAAATAAGTATTAAAAATACCTATTTTTAGGAGTGAAGTGCTGTGTCAAATCATGATAGATATATTAGCATAAAGGGAATTCTTTTAAATAAAGAGCAAATTCAAGAATATATGAGAAAATTTGCGCTTAATTATGAAATAAAGGATAAAACATCAAAAGCAACATACCCAATGAAAAGGGTTAATGAAAATTTAAAATATATAGAAAAAACTTATAATTTATTAAATAATCATATAAAAAGAAATATTAATATTTATTCAGCTGGAGAATGGCTTTTAGATAACTATTACATTATCGAAGAAACAGTTCAGAGGATATCCTCAACATTATCTTTAAAAAAGTACAAAAAGTTTTGCAGTATTGCAAACGGAGAATATAAAGATTTTGCAAGGATATATGCACTAACAGCAGAAATTGTAGCTGCAACAGATGGAGAAATTAATGAAGAAATACTAAAATGTAGTTTGCTTTCTTATGAACAGGAAAAAAGCTTAAATATGGAGGAAATATGGGATTTACCAATATTTTTAGATATAGCACTTATAGAAAATATTAGAAGAGTTTGCGAAAAAATATATATAAATCAAATACAAAAAGATAAGGTCGAAAATATAGTAGACAGACTAATTGAAAAGAAAGAGGTATCTAAAAAAACATATAAACTAAGCAAAGATGAGACGAATATATATTCAAATAAAAGATACTCGTTTATTGAGTATATGTCATATAAACTAAAAAAATATGGGAAGCAGGCAATTAGTTATTTAGATATATTAGAGCAAGAAGTAAATAAAACGGGAATAACAATATCAGAGGCAATAAAAAAAGAACATTATGATATGGCGGTACAAAAAGTTACAATGGGAAAATGCATAACGAGTTTAAGAGAAATAAACAGAATAAGCTTTTTAAATATATTTGAAGAAATTAACGGAGTAGAAGAGATATTAAAGTGTGATCCATCAAACATATATGAAAATATGGATTACAAAACAAAAGAGAACTATAGAAATGTTATAAAACAGCTATCTGAAAAAAGTAAAATTTCAGAGATATATATTGCTAAAAAAGTGCTTGAAATTGCGCAAAATTCAAGAGACAGCAAAAAACGACATATAGGATATTACATTATTTCCGACGGATTAAAGATATTACAAAGAGAGTTAGGAATTAAAACTAAAAGAGAAAAAGATAAATCAAAAGAATATATATTGTCAGTATTCTGCATTACAACATTATTAACAATGTTTTTAAGTATATATATTTACAACAGAACAAATGTATTTATAGCGATAATTACTGGAATACTAGCGTTAATACCAATTTCAGAAATTTACATCCAGATACTCAATTATATACTTATAAAGACACAAAAGCCAAAAGCATTACCTAAACTAGATTTTGAATATGGTATACCAAAGGAATATAGCACAATAGTAGTTATCCCAACAATTATAAACAGTGCAGATAAAGTTAAGGAATTATTTAAAAAATTAGAAGTGTACTATCTAGCAAATAAAAGTGAAAATCTATATTTGGCACTACTTGGAGATTGCACTGCATCTAAAAATGTTGGAGAACCATTTGACGAGAAATTAATAGAAATAGGTAAAACAGAAGCAGAAAGATTAAATAATAAATATGGAGAAAAAAAGTTTAGCTTTCTCTACAGAAAAAGAACTTGGAGTTTTGGAGAACACTGTTATTTAGGTTGGGAAAGAAAAAGAGGATTACTATGTGAGCTTAACGAGTACCTAGTAAATGGAGTTGACAAATTTAGGATAAATACTTTAGATAGAACTATAAATGTAAAGTATGTAATTACACTGGATGCTGATACAAATCTTGTACTAGACACAGCTAAGGAACTAGTTGGAACAATGGCACATATATTAAATAAGCCAGTATTATCAAGGAATGAAGATGTAGTTATAGATGGACATGCATTAATACAACCAAGAGTTGGAATAGATTTGATTTCAAGTAAGAAGAGTATGTTTACAAAAATATATGCTGGTTCAGGTGGAACAGACTTATATGCAAATGCCATTTCAGATGTTTATCAAGATAGTTTTGATGAGGGGATTTTTACAGGAAAAGGAATATATGATTTAGAAATTTTCCATAAGCTGTTATCAAAAGAAATACCAGAAAACAAAGTTCTGAGTCATGATTTATTAGAAGGAAGCTATTTAAGATGTGGACTTGCAAGTGATATCCTTTTACTGGATGGAACGCCATTCAAATACAGTAGTTATATGTCAAGACTACACAGATGGACAAGGGGAGATTGGCAAATTGCAGGTTGGTTAAAAAGAATTATAAAAATAAAAGATGGTACTAAAAAGATAAATCCATTAAATCTGCTATCAAAATTCAAAATATTTGATAATTTAAGACGAAGCTTAGTTCCAATAGCAACATCATTATTAATTGTATTTTTGATGCTAAATTGTGCGATATGGAATACATTTATATGGGAATTAGGTTTACTTGCTGTAATTGCATATATTATGCCAACAATACTAGACTGCATTAATTATATTGTATTCAAAAAAAATGTTAATGCAAATTTTATATCAGCGCACAAAAATAGTATAAAAATTATTAGTGGAATTAAAGCGAGCATATATAGGGCTGTTCTTGAAATATGCTTTTTGCCATATAAAGCATATATAATGGCAAATGCAATTATAAAAACAATTTATAGATTAAATGTTTCAAAACAGAATCTATTAGAATGGGTAACATCTGAAGATGCAGAGAAACAGAGTAAAAATAGTCTAGGCAGTTATTATAGCAACATGTCTGTAAACTTACTTTTTGGCATACTTATGCTATTAACAGGTGTAAGCTATTCTAATATTCTTTTTATAGTTTTAGGGGATATGTTTTTAATAGGACCATTCTTAGCATATTATATTAGTCAGGAATATAAAGAAAAGCAAGATATACCAGAAAGAGAAAAAAAATATTTAACGAAAATAGGAAAAAAGACATGGGCTTTTTTTAGTGATAATATTAACGAAACAAATAATTTTATCCCACCAGATAATTATCAAGAAGATAGAAGAGAAAAAATTGCACATAGAACATCTCCAACTAATATTGGATTGGGATTATTAGCAGTTTGTTCGGCATATGATTTAGGATATATCAATTTAGAGAATTGCTTAGATTTACTAAACAAGATGATGGAAACAATAGGCAAACTTTCTAAATGGGAAGGACATTTATATAATTGGTATAATACAAAAACATTAGAGCCACTTACACCAAGATATATATCAACCGTAGATAGTGGAAATTTTATACGGATATTTATATACTTTAAAAAGTTTTCTATTAGGAATAAATAATGAAAAAGCTAATAATCTTATAGAAATTATAGAAAATATAGTAAAGAATACTAACTTCAGCATTTTATATGATTATAAGAAAAAGATTTTTTCTATTGGATTTAATGTTGAAGAAAATAAACTTACAGATTCATACTATGATTTATTAGCTTCAGAAGCTAGACAAGCTAGTTTAATTGCAATAGCAAAAAAAGATGTTCCAGCAAAACATTGGAACAACTTGAGTCGAACATTGACAACACTAAACCATTATAAAGGGCTAATATCATGGTCTGGAACAGCATTTGAGTATTTAATGCCAAATATAAATATAAAAAGTTATAATGGTAGTCTATTAGACGAATCATGTAGATTTATGGTAATGAGCCAAAAAGAATATGCTCAAAAATTAGGGATACCATGGGGAATGTCTGAAGCGGCATTTAATTTAAAAGACTTAAATAACAATTATCAGTATAAGGCATTTGGAATACCTTGGCTTGGACTAAAGAGAGGGCTTGAAGAAGATATGGTAATATCACCATATGCAGTTTTCCTAAGTATGAGATACAACATAAAAGATGCTATAAATAATTTAAAACAATTAGAAAGATGCGGAATGGTTGACAAATATGGATTTTATGAATCAATAGACTATACAATGCCAAGACTTAGATATGGAAAAATGTATGAACCTGTAAAAACATATATGGCACACCATCAGGGACTTATATTACTATCAATAAACAACTTAATAAATAATGATATTTTGGTGAAAAGATTTAGCAATAATCCAGAAATAGAAGCAATAGATATATTGTTACAAGAAAGAATGCCAGAAAAGGCAATAATAACAAAAGAGAAAAAAGAAAAAGTTCAGAAATTAAAAATGAAGAACTATGATAACTACACAGAAAAAATATATTCAAACACAAATAGTAGTTTAAATGAATGCAATGTAATTTCAAATGGAGAGTATACGGTTGTTAGTAAAATAGATGGAACAGGATATAGCAAATACAAAGATATATTAGTAAATAGATATAAAGAAACTGCTGATTACAAACAAGGAATATTCTTTTATGTAAAAAATTTGAATAATAAACAAACATGGATGAATATTCCAAATAATAATGGACAGGTAATATTTGCTCCAGATAAAACAGTTTTTATACGAAGAGAAGGGAATATAGAAACCAAAACAAAAGTAGTAATAGCACCAGAAGATTCTATAGAAATAAGAAGTTTAGAGATAAAAAACATTGGAAATAATGAAGAAATACTTGAAGTAACAAGCTTTTTTGAACCAGTATTATCAACAGATATACAAGATTATTCTCATATGGTATTTAATAATTTATTTCTTGCATTTAAGAAAGCAAATGATGAAAGTATTATTGTAAAAAGAAAGAAAAGGGGAGAAAATCAAAGAGATATATACTTGGGGGTTAACTTATATACAGAAAGCGAAATTATTGGTGATACTGAATACGAAATTGACAAAGAAAAATTCATGGGAAGAGGAAACTTTGTATTTCCAGAAAGTATCAATAACTCTAGTCCATATTCAAAACAAATAAAGTTAGTAACTGATCCAGGAATAGCTATAAAAAAGACCATAAAATTAAAATCAAATGAAACTGTAAAATTGAATTTAATTATATGTATTTCATCTGATGAAGAATATGTAAATAGCAAATTACAAGAATATACAAATAATAGCAACATTGAGAAAACGATAGAGTTATCCAAGGCACAAACAGAAGCGGAAAATATATATTTAGGATTAACTGGAAAAGAAATAGAAATTTATCAAAAGATACTATCATATTTAATTTTTCAAAATCCAATGAAAAAAGCAACATTAAAAGAGTTACCTCAAAGAACCTATAGTCAAAGTGAATTGTGGAAGTATGGTATATCTGGAGATTTACCAATATTACTAGTAAGAATTAAAGATGTAAGTGATATTGATGTTATAGAAGAATGCTTAAAGGCTATAGAATTTTTCAGAGCTAAGAATATAAAAGTTGATTTAGTCATTTTAAATGAAGAAAAAAGCATATATGAAAATTATATGAAATTTGAAATAGAAGATATTATACAAAACAAGCAATTATCATATTTACGAAATATATTTGGTGGTATTTTTGTTATAAATAAAAAGGAGATTGCACAAAGAGATATAGACTTATTAAGATTTAGAGCAAATTTAGAATTAAATGCTAGCTTTGGTAATATAGAAACACAAATAAAAGATATGGAATCAAGCTATTTGGAAACTGTGCAAAATGTACAAGAAAAAAAGAATGAATTAATCTTGATAGAAAATAAGGAAGAAAAATTATTATCTGAAGATTACAAGGAACTTAAATATTATAATGATTATGGTGGATTCACAAAAGACGGATTAGAATATAAAATGAAAATAGACAAAGAAAATAAATTACCAACTGTATGGAGTATGTTACTGGCAAATCCAAAGTTTGGAACGATTGTAACGCAGAATCTTGGAGGGTATACATGGAATGAAAACAGTAGGCTTAATAGAATAAGTGCATGGAACAATAGCCCAAGTGTTGATATACCATCAGAAATAATCTATATAAAAGATAAAAAAACCGATGAGTTTTGGAGTCTATCAGCAAATATAAATCAAAAGAAACAAGAATATCACTTAACTTACGGTTTTGGATATGTTGACCTGAGAACTATAAAAGATGAGATATTGCATGAATTAGAAGTATTTGTACCTAATGATGATAGAGTTAAAATAAATATTCTAAAATTAACAAATACTTCATCAGATAAAAAAATGCTAAAATTATTATACTATGTGAAACCAGTATTAGGAGAAGACGAGATAAAAACAAATGGATATATAAAAGTAGATAAAGAAAATAATATAATTACAGCACAAAATATGTATACCGATGAATTTAAGGACAGAGTAGTTTATTGCAGTAGCAACGAAAAGATAAAATCATTTACAGGAAGTAAAATAGAATTCATGGACAAAAAAGAAATAAATAATCCAGGAGCGATGAATTATGCATATTTAGGAAATCAAAGTGGTTTAGGAGAAAGCTCATGTATAGCAATGGAATTGGAAATAGAATTAGAACCATTTGAAACTAAAGAATTAGTATTATTGTTAGGGGAAGAAAGAAACGCATTGGACGCAAAAAATATAGCATATAAATACTCTAAAGTATCAAATTGTAGAACAGAATTAAACGAAGTAAAAAGATATTGGTATGAACTATTAACACGTATACAAGTAAAAACTCCACTAGAATCTATGAATTTAATGTTGAATGGATGGATAACATATCAAACAATAACATCAAGACTTTGGGGAAAGAGTGGATATTATCAATCAGGTGGAGCAACAGGATTTAGAGATCAGCTACAAGATACTCTAGGAATTAAATATATTGATGCGAATTTGATGAAAGATCAAATTATTATGCAATCTAAACATCAATTTATAGAAGGAGATGTAGAACATTGGTGGCATGAGGAGACAAATAAAGGAATAAGAACTAGATTTTCAGATGACTTCTTATGGTTAGTATACACAATTTGTGAGTATATAGAATATACGGGAGATATGAGCATTTTAGAAGAGGAAACACAATATTTACAAGGTGAGAATTTGGCAGATGGTGTAGATGAAAAATATGATTTATATACTGCATCAGAACAAAAAGGCACGATATATGAACATTGTATCAAGGCAATAGAACGTGGAATGAATTTTGGAGAAAATGGACTACCTAAAATTGGTTCAGGAGATTGGAACGACGGACTAAATACTATAGGAAATAAAAATAAAGGAGAAAGTGTATGGCTAGGATTCTTTATATTTGATATCTTAGAAAAATTTATACCAATTATAAAGCAAAAGGGAGATAAAGAAAGAGCAAAAAAATATTGTGATATACAAGAAAAATTAAAGAAAGCATTAAATACATCAGGTTGGGATGGTAGATGGTTTAGAAGAGCATATACAGATGATGGAGAGCCAGTAGGTAGTATAGAAAATGAAGAATGTAGAATAGACAATATATCACAAAGTTGGGGAGTAATATCAGGAGCAGCTGATAATGATAAAAAATATATATCAATGGAAAGCCTTGAAAATCACTTAATAGATAAAGAAAAAGGCATAATCAAATTGTTAGACCCACCATTTGAAAAAACTAAAATCGAACCAGGATATATAAAATCATATTTACCAGGTGTTAGAGAAAATGGAGGACAATACACACATGCAGCAATGTGGGCGATAATGGCATTTGCAAGACTTGGATTTGGAGATAAAGCAATAGAATATTATAGAATGGTAAATCCAATAGAACACTCTCGTACAAAGGAAACGGCACTAAAATACAAAGTAGAACCATATGTAATAGCAGCTGATATTTATGGTGCAGAAAGTCTAGCAGGACGAGGAGGGTGGACATGGTATACAGGTTCAAGTAGTTGGTTTTATAAAGTAGGCATAGAAGAAATACTAGGATTAAAAATAAAAAATGGAATACTAAAAATAGAACCATGTATATCAAAAGAATGGAAAGAATACAGTATACGATATAGATACAAAAACAGTATATATAACATTAAAGTAAAAAATGAAAACGGAAAAAATACAGGGGTAAAGAAATTTACTGTAAATGGAATAGAAGTGCCAGAAAAAGAAATAAAGCTAAATGGAGAAGATTATACCTATGAAATAGAAATAGAGATGTAAGTTATGATAAGTGGGGACATGACTATTGAAAAATAGAATTGTCCCCATTGAAAAAAATGGAAAATAGAAGTATAATATTAAAGTAAATTTATTTTTATGAAGGAGGCAAAAATGGGACTAGAATTAAAAGATGTTTCTAAGTTTTTTGGAGAAAAAGAAGCGGTACATCAAATTAATTTGAAACTTGATAAACCAGGTGTTTACGGACTATTAGGAACAAATGGAGCAGGAAAAACAACAACAATTAGAATGATTTTAGGTATTATAAAAAAGTCTTCAGGAGATATCAACTGGAATGGCGAAGAAGTTATTAGAGAAAAAGTTAATTTTGGGTATTTACCAGAGGAGAGAGGAATTTATCCTAAAACAAAAGTATATAATCAATTGTTATACTTTGCTAGACTAAAGGGATTGAAAAAAGATAAAGCAACAGAATTAATAGATTATTGGTTAAAAAAACTAGAAGTTGAAGAATATAAAAATACATTAGCAGAAAAATTATCAAAAGGTAATCAACAAAAAATTCAATTTATAACTGCAGTTTTACATGATCCAGAATTAGTGGTTTTAGATGAACCATTTAGTGGCTTAGACCCAATTAATACAGAAATTTTAAAAAATGCGATAAAGGAATTAGTCGAAAAAGATAAATACATAATAATGTCTAGTCATCAAATGGCATCAGTTGAGGAATTCTGTACAGATATAACTATTTTAAATAGAGGAAAAACAGTATTACAAGGAAACTTAGACGATATAAAAAATAGCTATCAATCAGATAAAGTAGAAGTAAGAGCGGGTTCTGAATTTGATAAATTAATAAAAGAAATGAATTTAAATGTTATTGAACATAAGGGAGAAGAATACATCATAAAAATCAAAGATGATACTGAGGCTCAAAAAATTTTAAAAGAAATCACAAACAGAGAAATTCATTTAGTAAAATTTGAAATGAAAAAACCAAGCCTAAACGAAATCTTTATAGAGAAGGTAGGTGAAGTACAATGAAAAATTTATGGACAGTAGCAACATTTACAATAAAGGACATGCTAAGCAGAAAATCATTTATAATCTCAACAATTGCAATATTAATAATTATTGTAGTAGCATTTAATATACCTAATATAATCGAAAAATTTGCAGGAGGCAGTTTAGAAGAAAAAGTATTAGTTGTAGATAGTGAAAATATATTTGAAGGCAATGCTAAATTACTAGAACAAATGGATTTGCCATATGAGTTTGAATTTACAACAGAAAATTTAACACATGAACAAATAAAAGAAAAGATTGATAATGGAGAATTTGATACATGTGTACATTTTACAGAAAAAGATGGATCACTTACAATGGAATACATTGTTGAGAGTTCATCAGATACATTTGGAGAAGCTCCACAAGACTTAATTATGGGATTCCAAAGTTTATATAGCGGAGTTCAAATTTCTAAATTAAATATGACACCAGAAGAATTACAAACTCTAACAGCACAATTTAATGTAAATGTAGTAGAAACAGATGAAAATGCAGCAAGTGGAAATGTACTTATAATGATGATGATTTCAATAATATTATTCTATGCAATTTTCTTCTGTGCAGCACAAGTATCAAGTGCAATAACTACAGAAAAAACTTCAAAGATAATAGAAACGTTGGTAACTTCAACAAAGCCATCAACAATAGTTTTAGGTAAGACTCTAGGAATTGGAATAATGGGAATATTGCAATTAATTTTAATAATTATAACAGCAGGATTATCGGCATATTTCTGTATGGACATGGAAATATTAGAAACCATATTTGATTTATCAAATATAACTCCAAAATTAGTAATTGTGACAGTAATTTATTTTGCTTTAGGATATGCAATATACTCTCTAGGATTTGCTTTAACTGGTTCAACAGTAAGTAAACCAGAAGATGTACAATCAGCAAATACTCCAATAAGCTTTATAGCTATAGCAGGATTTTATTTATCATATTTTACAATGATGAATCCAAGCAGTAATCTAAATAGAATAGCAGGAATACTTCCTATTTCATCACCATTTAGTATGCCTTTAAGAATTATGATGGGAACTGCTACAAATAGCGAAATTATAATGTCTTTGATAGTGCTAACATTAACAACAATGCTAATAGGATTTATAGCAATCAAAATATATTCTTCAGCAATATTAAATACTGGTACCAAACTAAATGTATTTAAGAGAAAAAATAAAAAAGCATAAAAACAGGTCGCTCCCAAGTCAAGGGAGCGACCTGTCGCCAGTTTTAAGGGACGATGTCACGATGAGTGATGGTAGCAGGACCAGTCATACTTGCAGAGCCAAGGTAATATGCACCCATAAAGCTTCCGAAAGTACTGATTGCATTCAATATCTCCGCAGACAGGGTCTCATTTCTGATGGCATTGTCCAGCGCATCCGCGCCAGGGAAGGTTTCCTCTGAAGTGGGCCAACCGCCGTTTTCCTCGATATAGCTGAGAAGCGGATGAAGCTCACCCATGAGGGCATGGAATTTAGCGAGCATGAACTTAAGATTGATTTTTACCTCGTAGTCCTCGCCATTTTGCCCATCAAGCTTGGTGATAGTGATGGGGCGCCCAGAGTCGATTTCCTTGTCGACAGTGTCGCAGAACTGTTGCCGTGAAGTGTTATCGAAGAAGATAGCTTGGTAAACCAAAGAGCCATCTCCTGAGCCGAGCCCAACACCCATTGGCTTTCCTTTGAATTGGATGATGAGCTGCATTACACGGAGTTCCATCCGGCGAACCTGATCAGGCGGAATTGTGATGGTGGTTATGGGATACCTGCTGTTGAGGGGCGTGATGCTTTCGCAATAACTCATAAAAAAATTCCTCCTTTTTTTGGCAAAAAATGCCATACATAACAATGTTAACATAAAACAGAATAAAAGTCAATTGAAATAAAATTTGTCGAATTTTGACAGATGATTTTTATTGCAATATAGTGTAATTTGTGATAAACCTATTATAGTAATTCGAGGTAAGTTTCTTATACCTCAAAAATTCTTAAATTCTAATTTTTTAAATCTTGTAAAATTCAGGAGGATTAAATGTTATCAATAGTAAAAAGCATGGCTTTACATGGACTAGATGGATATTTGGTCGATGTACAAGTTGATGTTTCTAGCGGTTTACCATATTGGGAAGTTGTTGGTTTGCCAGATACCAGTGTAAAAGAATCTAAAGAGAGGGTAAAAACCGCAATAAAAAATTCTAATCAAGAATTTCAAAGTAAACGAATAGTAGTAAATTTGGCGCCAGCCGATACAAAAAAAGAAGGTTCAAGCTATGATTTACCAATAGCTCTTGGAATTTTAATTTCTATGGAAGTTATACAAAATACAAACTTAGAGGATATTATTTTTATAGGAGAATTATCACTAGATGGCAAAGTTAATAGAGTTAACGGAATTTTGCCAATGTGCATAGAAGCTAAGAGGTTACGGCATAAAAAGAATTATAGTACCAGAAGGTAATGCAAAAGAAGCAGGAATAGTTAATGGCATAGATGTTATACCAGCTAATAATTTAAATCAAGTTATAAATTATCTAAATAAAAATGAAGAAATACAACCAATACACATTGATTCTGAAGAGATTTTTAACTCAAGTAATCAATACAGATTTGATTTTTCGGAAGTAAAAGGTCAAGAGAATATAAAAAGAGCTTTGGAGGTTTCTGCAGCAGGAGGGCATAATTGTTTATTGATTGGTAGCCCAGGATCACGGTAAAACAATGCTAGCTAGAAGATTACCAACAATATTACCAGATCTTAGTTTTGAAGAAGCATTAGAAATAACAAAAATTCACAGTATTGCAGGCATACTGCCTGTGGATACACCAATAATAACGACAAGACCATTTAGGGCACCACATCATACGGTATCAGGTGTATCACTTGTAGGAGGTGGAAGAGTACCAAAACCTGGAGAAATAAGTTTATCCCATTATGGAGTGTTATTCTTAGATGAATTACCAGAATTTAATAAACATACTTTAGAAGTTTTAAGAGGACCACTTGAAGATAGGGTAATTACAGTATCAAGACTAAATGCAACCCTAACATATCCAGCAAATTTTATGTTTGCAGCAAGTATGAATCCATGCCCATGTCGGTTATTATGGTTCTAAAGAGAAAGAGTGTACTTGTTCTCCACAAGCAATTACAAAATATATGGGAAAGATTAGTGGACCATTGTTAGATAGAATAGATATTTGTGTTGAAGTAAGTCCAGTGAAGTATGAAAAATTAGATAATGACGAAAAAATAGAAACATCTAAAGAGATAAAAGCTAGAGTAAATAGAGCAAGACAAATACAACTTGATAGATACAGAAAAATGGGAATATATTCAAATTCTGAGCTTACACCAAAGCTAATTGATAAATATTGCAAACTAGATGAAAATGGTAAGCAAATATTGGAAAATGCCTTTAATAAATTAAAACTTAGTGCAAGAGCATATGGAAGAATTTTAAAAGTTGCAAGAACTATAGCAGATTTAGATGGAAAACAAAATATAGAAGTAAAGCATATTGCAGAGGCTATACAATACCGTGCACTCGATCGTAAATATTGGTCAAGATAGTTAAGTAGGAGTATGAATAATTTGAAGATAATAGATATAGAAAATGAAAAATACCCAAAAATTCTGAAAGACATAAAAAAACCACCACAGAAATTGTATGTATTAGGTAATGAAGATATATTGAACGATAGCAGTTTATCAATCGTTGGTTCAAGAAATGCGAGTGACTATGGTAGAAAAATAGCAAGAAATTTTTCTAAAAGTATTGCAATGTACGGAATTAATGTAGTTAGTGGAATGGCATATGGAATAGATAGTGAAGCACATCTTGGAGCAATAGAGGGACATGGAAAAACAGTTGCTGTATTAGGTTCAGGCTTTAATTATATTTTTCCAGACAAGAAAGTATATGAAAAAATATTAGATAATGGTGGAGCGGTTATAACAGAGTATGAACCAGATGTTAAGGTGTTTTCAGATGGATTTAGACAAAGGAACAGAATAGTAGCAGGATTATCTTTAGGCACATTAATTGTAGAGGCGAAAGAAAAAAGTGGGACGGGCATAACTGCGGAATTTGCAAAGAAATTTAATAGAAAAATATTTTGTATACCACATATTATTGGAGATAAGCATGGAATTGGTACAAATAGATTATTAAAAGATGGAGCAATATTAGTAACTGAAACCATTGATATAATAAAGTATTATGAGATATCTAATTATATTGAAAATGAAATAAAAATAGAAATACGAGAAGAATATAGAGAATGCTATGATTTAATAGATAGTAATCCAATTAGTGCGAACCAAATATGCAAAATGACTGGAAAAGATGTTTCAGAAGTAAATACAATACTTACAATGCTAGAGTTAGAAGGACTCATAACAGGACTTCCAGGAAATTTCTTTTGCAGAGAAAGTTGAGAGGTAAAAGAATATGTATTTTAAACAGGAAATTGGAAAAAATGGTGAAGAACTTGCAGAAATTTATTTAAAGATGAAAGAATATAAAATCATAGAGAAAAATTTTAGGTCATCAAGAGGCGAGATAGATATTATTGCAGTAGAAAATAATCAAATAGTATTTGTAGAAATAAAAACAAGGAACAATACAAACTATGGGTTACCATCAGAATCAGTAACAACAAAAAAGTTAGAACATATATACAAATGTGCAGAATATTATTTATTCTGCAAAAAACTACAGCAGGAAAATGTAAGAATAGATGTAATTGAAATATATCTTGAGAAAGACAAATGTACAATTAATCATCTAAAACAAGTTATGTAGTATTAGGAAATTTGTGATATAATACGTATACTAAAGAATAAGGTAGGAGGAGAGATTATGAAAAATATAATCATTACAGGAGGGTCTAGAGGTATAGGAAAATGTTTAGTAGAGAACTTTGCTAAGGAAGGAAACAACGTAATATTAAATTACAATAAATCAGAAAAAGAAGCAAAAGAAATAAAAAGCAAACTAGAAGAACAAGGCTTAAAAATAGAAATATTTAAGGCAGATATTTCAAAAAGGGAGGATGTGAAGAAATTAATAAAGTTTGCAAAAAAGAATATGAATACTATAGATGTTTTAATTAATAATGCAGGAATAGCTAAAATACAAATGTTCCAAGATGTTACAGATGACGACTGGGATGAAATGATGAATACTAATCTTAAATCAGCATATTATACAATACAAGAAACATTACCTAGTATGATTAATCAAAAATCAGGCTGTATTATAAATATATCTTCTATTTGGGGTATGGTTGGAGCTTCATGTGAAGCTGTATATTCAGCTTCAAAAGCAGGAATAGATGCACTTACAAAGTCATTAGCAAAAGAATTAGGATTGTCTAATATAAGGGTTAATTCAATTGCACCAGGAATAATTAATACAGATATGAATAGTAAATTAGATGAGAAAATAAAAGAGGAGATAAAAAAAGAGACTCCATTAGAAAGAATAGGGGAGCCAATAGACATTTATAGATGTGCTAAATGGTTAGTTGAAGATGAATTTACAACAGGACAGGTTATTTCAGTTAATGGTGGATATACCATATAAAACAAAAACGTCGAAAGAAAACTTTCGACGTTAATTTACAATTTATTATTCTACATCTGTATTACCTGTAGTTCCAGTTACTCCAGTAGAACCAGAAACTCCAACATTTCCAACTTTTCCTTTATTAACATTTCCAGAGAAAAGTTTAGAAACAAAATGTAATATTTTATATCCAACAATTTTAATCTTTTTACCCCATAAATAAGACTTTCTCAATCTGTTTGTTCTAGCAAGTGTGAAAGTACTTTCTGTAACAGTTAAATCTGTGCAAGGTGTTTCTATTTCAAATACATAATTTTCATTATTGTTGTTATCCCATTCACCATTTTCATTTTTAAAACAGAAATTGAATGTATCATATCCAGTAGGAAGATCAACTTCACATTGATATCCTAATTCAGTTTTTTCCATTTCAACTTCAGCTAAATTTTCCCAATTTTCACCAAATCCATAATGAATATGAGTTTCCTCAGATCCATCTTCAAAAAATTTACCTGTATATGAAATTTTAACTGTTGTATTTTGTACTAATTTATCAGTATTGAAAAAAATATTCTTTAATAATTCCATTTTTTTACCTCTTTATTAATATCTTATCTTTTGCTTCCAACATTATATTATTAAAAAACATATAATGCAAGTATTTTTAGCAAAAAAACTTAAAAACTTTGAAAGATATTTGTTAACTTGTAATAACAAATCTTGCATACATTAAGACACATACATTTAAACAAAAAAATCGCCTACGGGAAAGTAGACGACTATATTTTAATATTATAAAACTTTACCAACTATATAAAAGTTGTCATCATCTGTAACATAAATATCATCAACGGATTTATTATCAGCTTTTAATATTGTTTTTCCTCTTTTATAAACTAATCTTCTGATATAGAATGTGTCATTTAAATTGAATAAGCCTATTTCTTTGTTATCAATAGGAGAGTTATATTCAATAAAAACATAATTGCCTTGTGCATAAGTTGGTTCCATTGCATTGTCGAATATTTTAATTGCTATAGATGCACTTGGAACACTAGATGGACAATCGATAAATGCATTTAAATTATCAACTGCAAGAACTTTATTATATGAAATATGATCTATGAAATCATATTTTTCTTGAGTTTCATTTAATTCTTTATCATAAGTATACATTAACTGTTGATAAGGAATGTCTAAAGCTTGGCAAATATTTTTTAAAGCTTTATGACTAGGATTTCTTTCTCCTTTTTCAATATGTGTTAAATGTCCTATGTTAATATCTGTAAGATTAGCAAGTTCTGTTTTAGTCATATTTTTTTCTTTTCTGACTTTGGAAATCATATCACCTATCATAAAAATACCTCTTTCTATAAAAAATATGTATATATTATACAAAAAAAATAAGAATTTGTCTAGTAGTAAATATAAAATATTATAAATTTTTATTATGTACATAAATGGAGCATTTTTCAACAAGAAAAATTTTAACGATAAGAATTTTATATCATAAAAAGTATTGACTTGTCAAATTGGATTGTGATATATTTTAGTTGCCAATATAACAATAAAGGAGGTAAAAATGTATAAAAGTAAACTAAAATCATTAAGGCTAAAGAGAGGAATGACGTTAGAAAAGCTGTCAGAGCTGTCTGGAGTATCTACAGGATACCTATGTCATTTGGAAAAACGGGACAAGAAAGAATCCTTCTATTGAAGTAATGGAAAAAATAGCAAAAGCCTTAAATACGAATGCCTATGAAATATTTTTTAAGTAGCCTGCATATAATAGAATATAGTTACGATTTTATTAGAAAAATATTGAAAAAAACGACATGATATGATAATATAAAACAAAAACATTTGTATAGGTAGGTGTAACAAAAGTGAGCGATGAAAAGTTACAAGAAAATACAGAGAAAAAAAATGAATTAGTAGAAGAAAATGCAAAACCTGAAGAAAAAGATTCAGTAGTTGTAGTTGCAGAAAATGAAGAAGAACAAAAGAACAAAGAAAGAGAGAAAGAAATCCAAAAATTAGCAGAAATAAGAGAAAAACTTTTTGAACCAATTAACGAAAATATAAAAAAAGAAGCTGAAAAATTAAATTCTGAAGGAAAACCTAAATATGTTCCATATACACCAGTTAATAAAAAAGATAGAGCAAAAGCTTTTGAGAGTATGGATGTCGAAGCAGAATTTAATAAATTAAAAACTAAAAAAAGAAAAAAAGTAGCGCTAATAATTGCACTTATTGTACTCATCTTAATTGCACTTGCTTTTTCAACTGTGTTTGCAATGGTAAATTCAAAGAGTGACAAAATGTTAACAGGTGTTACAATTAGAAATATTGCGGTAGGAGGGCTAACCAAAGACGAGACAATCAAGTTATTAAATGATTCATTAGACGAGGAAAAGAAAAAAGAAATAAAACTAAAAATTGATGATGAAGAAGTTGCAATAACTTTAGAACAAATTGGAATAGAATATAAAATAGAGGAAGCAGTAGAAAAAGCCTATAATATAGGGAGAGATGGTAACGTATTCCAAAATAACTTCACAATAATCAGAAGCTCATCTCTAAAACCAAATGTAGACTTAGAGGTAGAAATTAATGAAAATGCATTAGATAGTTTTGTAAAATCAATTAATGTTAGAATCCCTAATGCAATGGCTGATAATTCTTACAGTATAGAAGATGATGAACTTGTTATAACAAGAGGATCAGCTGGATTAGTAGCAGATACAGATAAAATAAAGGCAGAATTAATAGAAGCAGCAACAACAGGAATAATTCAAGATATAGTAGTACAAACAAAAGAGGTAGAATGTCCTGATATTGATATAGAAAAAATATATCAAGAAGTATATCAAGAACCAAAAGATGCATATTATACAAAGGAACCATTTCAAGTGTTTCCACATCAAAATGGAATAGATTTTGATTTAGAAGCAGCTAAAGAAATGTTAAAAGAAATAAAAGATGAATATGTGATAGAGTTAAAGATTGTTAAACCAAATGTGTTAACAAGTGAAATAGGAACAGAAGCTTTTCCTGACTTGTTAGCTACATTCTCAACAAAATATGACTCATCAAATACATCTAGATCAACAAACTTAAGATTAGCAGCTTCAAAAATTAATGGAGCAGTTGTTATGCCAGGAGAGGTATTTTCATACAATAAAACTGTGGGAAAAAGAACAGAAGAAGCAGGATACAAAGATGCAAATGGATTCTCAGGAGGAAGAGTTGTTCCAATGCTTGGAGGAGGAATTTGCCAAGTATCTTCAACATTATATGATGCGATTTTATATGCAAATCTAAATGTAATTGAAAGATATAACCATATGTTTCAAGCCACATATGTTGAACCAGGTAAAGATGCAACTGTTGTATGGGGATCATTAGATTTTAAATTTGAAAATACAAGAAAAAATCCTGTAATGATTAAGGCATATGCACAAAGCGGACATTTACAAGTTGATATATATGGTATAAAAGAAGAAGTAGAATACGATATAGAAATATTATCAGTAGTACATAGTTGGACGCCATGGAAAACAATAACAGAGACAGATAATAGTCTTGCACCAGGACAAACAAAAGTAACGCAAAATGGAATACAAGGATGTAAAAGTACAACATATAGAATACGAAGAAAAGATGGGGTAGAAGTAAATAGAGAAGTGTTATCAACAGATGTTTACGATGCTCAACCAAAGGTAGTAAAACAAGGACCAGCAGTAACTAGCACAACACCAACAACACCAACTACGCCAACAACAACGCCAGAGCCAAGTAAACCAGTTCAAGAGAAACCAACAACAACACCACCGACAACCACCACACCAAGTACGCCAACAAATCCACCAGACACACAACAAACACCACCATCAGCAACAGAACAACCAAGTAACCCAACAGAACCATCAAATCCAAGTGGAACTGAACAAGCTCCAGTTGGAGGAGAACAAACACCACCACCAGCAGAAGTAACACCATAAGAAAAAAATATATAAACGTCACGGGATTAATCTAGTGACGTTTTTTCATAGTAAAAAGTGTTCAAATATTAGCTAATTACTTAAATTTCCTCTTGACGATGAAGCTGTTTTAATGTATCATATATAATGATATTAAATATAGAAATCAGGTGAAGTATAGATATGTTATGTTCAATTTGCCATAAAAATGTGGCAGTGATTTTCACAAAAAAAATAGATGGCGATAAGTCTACAATGGAAGGATATTGTTACAACTGTGCAAAAGAAAAGGGAATCAATCCGTTAGAAGTTTTAGCCGAACAATCTGGAATGACTGAAGAACAACTAAGTAATATGAATGAACAATTTGAGTCAATTTTAGATGAAATAACTGACGGAATGGACGGTATGGGTATAGAAGGAATTAATGATCCAACAGGAGATAAAGGTGCATCATTAGGATCAATATTTTCAAATATGTTCAACTCTGGAAATAAAGAAGAAAGAAAAGAAAAAGCTGAAGGTAATCAAAAAGTAAAGACAAAACCTAAAGAAAAGAAAAAAAGCTTTTTAGATATATATGGAACAAACCTAACATCAAAAGCTAGAAAAAATGAATTAGATATGGTTATAGGTCGTAATAGAGAGATAGAACGAGTTATACAAATTTTAAATAGGCGTTCTAAAAATAATCCATGCTTAATTGGTGAGCCAGGAGTTGGAAAAACAGCTATAGCAAATGGATTAGCAATAAAAATTGCAGAACAAGATGTTCCAGCAAAATTATTGAATAAAGAAGTATACTTGCTAGATATGACTGCAGTGGTAGCAGGAACACAGTTCAGAGGACAGTTTGAGGGCAGAATGAAAGCTATTATTGATGAGTGTAAACAATCTAAAAATATAATTTTAGTTATTGATGAAATACATAATATAATTGGTGCTGGAGATGCAGAACATTCAATGAATGCGGCTAATATTTTAAAACCATCTTTAGCAAATGGAGATATCCAATTGGTTGGAACAACAACATTAAAGGAATATAGGAAATATATTGAAAAAGATAGTGCTTTAGAAAGAAGATTTCAACCAGTATTAGTTGAAGAACCTACAGTTGATGAAACTATTGACATTTTAAAAGAAATTAAAAAATACTATGAAGATTACCACAAAGTTGCAATTTCTAATGACATAATAGCACAAACTGTAAAGATGTCTGAAAAGTATATTCATGACAGATTTTTACCAGATAAAGCAATTGATGTGTTAGATGAAGCATGTTCAAAGATAAATTTAAATAATAAGGAATTATATGAGCTAGAATTACTAAAGGATCAACTTGCAAAAATTCAAAATGAAAAAGAAGAGGCGGTTCAATCTGACTCTATTGAAGATTACCAAAAAGCAGCAGATCTAAAAACTGCAGAATGCAATTTAATCGATAGAATAGAGGAAATTAATAAGAATTTTGAACCTGTAAAGTTAACAATTCAGGATATAGCAGAAGTTATAGAACACACAACAAAAATACCAGTTCAAAAAATTACAGAAGCAGAAACACAAAAATTATTAAATCTAGAGCAAAATTTACACAATAGAATAATTGGTCAAAACGAAGCAATAAATGCGGTTGCAAAAGCAATTAGAAGAAATAGAGTAGGACTACAAAGTTCTAAGAGACCTCCATCATTCATATTTGTTGGACCAACAGGTGTTGGAAAGACAGAACTTGCAAAAACACTAGCATATGAAATGTTTGGGAGCGAAGAATCAATTATAAGAATAGACATGTCTGAGTATATGGAGAGTCATTCAACTGCAAAATTAATAGGTTCACCGCCAGGATATGTAGGATATGATGATGCAGGACAATTAACAGAAAAAGTAAAAAGAAAACCATATTCAATAATATTATTAGATGAAATAGAAAAAGCACATCAAGATGTATTTAATTTATTACTACAAATACTAGATGATGGAAAACTTACAGACGCACAAGGAAATACAGTAAGTTTCGAAAATACAATAATTATTATGACATCAAATGCTGGTTCAAATACAAACATCAATTCAATAGGATTTGGTAAATCAACAGTTGATGCAAATAAAATAGACAGTGCACTAAAAGAAATTTTTAGACCAGAGTTTTTAAACAGAGTTGATTCGATAGTTCACTTTGATAGTTTAAATGAAGAACAATTATTACAAATAGTTGATTTATTGTTAAAGAAAACAGCAGAGGCACTTGCAAATAAAGAAATGAAATTAGAAGTTTCGGAAGAGGCTAAAAAATATCTTTTAAACAGAGGAACAGATTTAAAATATGGAGCAAGACCTTTAAGAAGAGCAATACAAAGATACATAGAAGATGAAATTGCAGAAAAGATATTAAGAAGTGAAATTAAAGAATATCAGACAATAAAAGTTAATGTAAATGGTGATTCTTTAAAATTTGATGCAGAATAAAATAAAAAAAATAGCGATGGTAAATCGCTATTTTTTTATGTCTCAAATAATTCGGCAAAACCTCTTATTTTTCATCGAAGGGAAAGGATGAGAGAAATAGAATATATATTTATGCCAAAATGGGAGGGATGGATTTGAAAGTAAAATATGATGAAGATAATAAAATTTTATTATTGGAAATAACAGAGGAAATAGATCACCACATAGCAACCAAAATTAGAAGTAGAGCGGATTATGAGATTCAGAAGTATATACCAAGGAAAGTAATTTTTGACTTTAATAACGTAACATTTATGGATAGTGCTGGAATTGGTATGCTAATTGGAAGATATAAGATGGTGACAATGTTAGGAGGAACAATAAATATGATTAATGTAAAACCTAATGTCAAAAAAATATTCGAAATGTCTGGAGTATCAAGGCTTATACCAATTTTAGAAAATGTGAAAATAGGAGGAGAAAATGATGGATAACAATTATGAAAATAAAATGAAATTAGAAATATCAAGTAAATCAGAAAATGAGTCATTTGCAAGAATTGCAGTTGCTAGTTTTGCTTCACAATTAGATCCTACAATAGAACAAGTTTCTGAAATAAAGACAGCTGTTTCAGAAGCTGTAACAAATAGCATTATACATGGATATGAGAATCAAAATGGGATTATAAAAATAGAATGTATATTGCGTGAAAAAAGCATAGAAATTTTAATCATAGATAATGGAAAAGGCATTAAAGACATAGGAAAGGCAAGAGAGCCATTATATACAACAAAACCTGAATTAGAGAGGTCAGGAATGGGGTTCACTATTATGGAAAGCTTTATGGACGAGCTTACTATTGAATCTATAGAACAAGTTGGAACTAAGATTAAAATGAAAAAGATTATTACATAAACAGGAGAAGATTGATGTACGAAATAGAAACTGAAGACATATTGAAAGCACAGCAAGATTCAGAAGATGCAATGAATAAAATAATACAAAGTAATTCAGGTTTAATATGGAGTATAGTAAATAGATTTATTAATCGAAATTATCCTAAGGAAGACTTATATCAAATTGGATGTATAGGACTTATAAAAGCTGTGAAAAGATTTGATACAAATTATAATGTAAAAATAACAACATATGCTGTACCATACATTATGGGTGAAATTAAAAGGTTTATAAGAGATGATGGACCAATAAAAATAAGTAGAAGTATAAAAGAATTATTAACAAAAATAAATGAACTACAAAGAAGAGCGCTTAATGAAAAAGGAGAAGAATTAACTATTACGGAGATAGCAAAGGAGTTAAATGTAGAAAAAGAAGAAATAATAGTTGCACTAGAAGCTGGACGACAAATTGAATCAATTGATGAAGAAGCCTATGACGATGATGGAAAAGGAGAAAGTAAAATCGAAAAGCTAACTCTAAATAAAAATGAAAATAATAGTATTATTGATAATCTGTGCTTAAAAGAAGCAATTTCAAAATTGAAATTAAGAGAAAGGCAAATAATAATACTTAGATATTTTAGAGATAAAACACAAACAGAAGTTGCCACACTACTTGGTATATCTCAGGTACAAGTATCGAGAGTAGAAAAAAAGGTATTACAAGAAATACGAAAAGAAATAGCTTAAATAAAGAGGGTATAATGAAAAAAATTTTTATAGTGATTATTTTTGTAGTTTTTTGCTTCATATTGCCTATTATATTAACCAATAGAAAAACAGAACAAACAAGTAGCAGTTTACAAAGTAATATAACAACAGAGAATGTTAGGGAAGAATACAAATACATTAATTATGGAACTGTAAAGTTGCTACACAAAGAAACAGGAAATGTTGAAGAGATAAAAATGGATGAATACATCTATGGAGTATTATCTGCGGAAATGCCAGCAAATTATGATATTGAAGCACTTAAGGCTCAAGCAGTTGTAGCAAGAACATATACAGCATATAAAATTTTACATAGAGGAAAACATCAAGAAGCAGATATTTGTGATGATTCTAGTTGCTGTCAAGCTTGGATTACAAAAGAAAAAAGGATGGAAAAATGGGAAGAAGCAGAAAGAGAAAACAATTGGAATAAAATTGTTAGTGCAGTAAATTCTACTGCAGGAAAGATAATAACATATAATGGTGAACCTATAAATGCCTTTTTTCACTCTAATAGCGGAGGAATGACAGAAATAGTTTCTAATGTATGGGGAGGAACTGATTACCCATATTTACAGAGTGTAGCAACATCAGGAGAAGAAGGATATTCACAATATCAATCATCAATAGTTTTAACTAAACAAGAATTAATAGAAAAGCTGGGTGCTACACATCCAGAAATTGTCATAAATTATGAGACTGCAGATGCAATAAAAATATTAGAGTATACAGATAGTGGAAGAGTAAAAATAATACAATTTGGAAATATTTTAATATCAGGGGTTGAAGCAAGAAACATATTTGGATTAAAATCGGCAAAATTTAATATTACAGTGGGCGAACAAGTAGTGTTTGATGTAATTGGCTATGGACATGGTGTGGGATTAAGTCAAACAGGAGCTGATGCAATGGCTAAAGCAGGTTCTAACTACGAAGAAATTATAAATCATTACTACACAGGAATAAAAATAGAAAATATTTGAATAAAAAATACAATATATGTAAATAATTTAACTAAAGATAAATGTGTAGGAGGAAACATATGAAAAAGAAGAGTAAAAGCAAAGGCTATAAAAAGATTGTATATATTTATGGATCTATAATTATAGCGCTATTGATAACATGCATAAGTGTATATATTAGCTACAGTAAAAAACTCAAAGAAGCAACAAAGCAAAGTGTATTAGCGACAGAAAAATTAGAGGCAACAGTACCTGATAGTGTATATCAAGAGGCAAGTGCAGAACTAAGTAAAAGTATACAAGAAGCTATAAAAGAAAGTCAGGATGAATTAAAACAAATTCGAGAAGAACAAAAAGAAGAACTACTAAGTACAAGCGTAGAAGAGAATAGTGTACCAGAGCCAGAAACAACACCAGAACCTATTCCAGAACCAGAGCCAGAACCTGTAAAACCAATAGCTTTTATATATCCAGTAGACGGAGAAATATTAAAAGAGTATGCAGCAGAAAATCTAATTTTTTCAGAGACACTACAAGAATGGATAACTCATAACGGAATAGACATAAAAGCTCCGAGAACAACAATTGTAAAATCTGCAGAGGATGGAACCATAACAGGAATAAAAAAAGATCCAAGATATGGGTTAACCATAATTATTGAACACAGAGATGGCTATAAAACTATATATTCAAATTTATTAACGACAGAACTTGTTAAAGAAGGTGAGATTGTTACCAAAGGACAGAGTATTGGAACCGTTGGTAATTCCGCAATATTTGAAATTGCGGACGAACCACATTTGCATTTTGAACTTTTGAAAAATGAAGAACATGTCGATCCAAAAATGTATATAAAATAAGTAACATAAAATACGAATTTAAATAAAAACTTTACTTTACTTTTTCCAATATTTGTGTTATAATAGTATTTGTTGATAGAACAATAGATTGCAGAAAAGGAGTGACGCGTGTATGTTTAATATAGGTGATAAAGTCGTTTATCCAATGCATGGAGCAGGAATAATTGAAAATATAGAAGAAAAAAACATTGGCGGACAAAAATTAGAATACTATTCAATAAAAATGCCAGGAGAAGTAAAGGTTATGGTACCAACAGCTAAAGCTGATCAAGTGGGCGTTCGTGGTATTATTGACGAAGAAACTGCAGGTAAAGTATTTGATATTTTAGAAGCTAATTCTACAGAAATGTCTATGAATTGGAATAAAAGATATAGAGACAACATGGAAAAAATCAAAAGTGGTGACGTATGCGAAGTTGCTGACGTAGTTAGAAATCTAAGTTTAAAACAAAAAGAGAAAGGTTTATCAACAGGGGAGAAGAAAATGCTTTTAAATGCAAAACAAATTTTAGTCAGTGAATTGACATTAGTTAGCAAATTAGGACAAGAAAAAGTCGAAGAAATGATAGAAGCTAAAATAAACAATTCATTTGAAGAGTACGTTAAAACAGAAGAAAAAGCAGAATCATCTGTCAAAAAATTTATTCCTTATTGGAAATAATATAAATAACTAAATGTAATTCATATTACATTTAGTTTTTTTTTGGAAAATTACAAAAATATTTTGTTTTTAACAATAAGATATGATAAAATAAGTTACGAAAAAATTAATGGAGGTTTTTTATGAAAACAGCGTATAAACGTATTTTATTAAAGCTTAGTGGAGAAGCTTTAGCTGGCGAAAGAAAAAACGGAGTAGATGCAAAAGTTATAGGAGAGATTTGTGACAAAATAAAAGAAGTAGTAGATATGGGAGTGCAAGTTTCTATAGTTGTAGGAGGAGGAAACTTCTGGAGAGGTAGATATGGACACGAAATGGAAAGAACAACATCAGACTATATGGGAATGTTAGCGACTACTATAAATGGTTTAGCATTACAAGATGCACTAGAAGTTAGAGGAATATATACAAGATTACAAACAGCTATTGAAATGAGAGAAATAGCAGAACCATATATTAAAAGAAAAGCAATTAAACACTTAGAAAAAGGAAGAGTAGTTATTTTTGCATGTGGTACTGGTAATCCATATTTTTCAACAGACACAGGAGCAGCATTAAGAGCAGCAGAAATGGATTCAGAAGTTATATTATTAGCAAAAACAATAGATGGGGTATATTCAGCAGACCCAAAAGAGGATAAAAATGCAGTT
>CAYMDN010000015.1:0-26574 GCA_964389545.1 uncultured Clostridium sp.
TATTTGTTGTATCTATTTGAATGAATTCTTGATGTGGATGCTTTCTTCCTCCTTGTGGTGGAACAGAAGCCACCATTCCTTCTACTATTTTTAATAGGGCTTGTTGTACACCTTCTCCACTTACATCTCTTGTTATTGATGGATTTTCTGATTTCCTTGAAATTTTATCTATTTCATCAATATATACTATACCTTTTTGTGCTTTTTCTATATTAAAATCTGCTGCTTGTATTAACTTTAGTAATATGTTTTCAACGTCTTCTCCTACATATCCTGCTTCTGTTAATGTTGTTGCATCAGCTATTGCAAAAGGTACATTTAGAATTTTTGCTAATGTTTGGGCTAATAATGTTTTACCTGAACCTGTTGGTCCTAATAGCAATACATTACTTTTTTGTATTTCTACATCATCTATTATTTCTTTACAATTAATTCTTTTATAGTGGTTGTATACTGCTACCGCAAGCGTTCTTTTCGCATCGTCTTGTCCTATAACGTAGTCATCTAATATTTTCTTTATTTCTGCAGGTGTTGGTATTTCGTTTGATGATACATCTTCATATCCTGTTTCTTCTTCATATGAATCATTTTCTATTATGCTATTACATACTGAAATACATTCATCGCAGATGTATACCGATTTTGGTCCTGAAATAATTCTCTTTACCATTTCTTGTGCTTTTCCACAAAAAGAGCATCTTATTCCATTTAAATCTTTTCTATTTGCCATTTACTTCCTCCTACTTTCTATGATCGAATACTCCATCTATCAATCCGTATTCTAAAGCTTCTTGTGCTGTCATATAGTGATCTCTTTCTGTATCTCTTTCTATTTGGTCTAATGGCTTTCCTGTTCTTTCGCTTAATATTTTATTTAATTTTTCTCTTGTTCTTACCATATGTTCAGCATGTATTTTTATTTCTGTTGTTTGACCAGAAAGTCCTCCACCTGCTATTAATGGTTGGTGAATTAGGATTTCTGAGTTTGGAGTTGCAAATCTTTTTCCTTTTTCTCCTGCTGATAAAAGTACTGCTCCCATACTTGCTGCCATACCTACACATATTGTAGATACTGGGCATTTAATGTAATTCATTGTGTCGTATATCGCCATTCCATCTGTTATTGATCCTCCTGGACTATTTATATAGAATGATATTTCTTTGTCTGGATCTTCAGATTCTAGGAATAACATTTGCGCAACAACTAAACTGGCTGTTGCTTGATTAACTTCTTCTCCTAAAAATATTATTCTATCTTTTAAAAGTCTTGAGAATATATCATATGATCTTTCTCCTCTGCTTGTTTGTTCAACTACATAAGGCACTAAACTATTTTTCATAACTTTTTCCTCCTATATACATTTATAGGGCAAATATTTTATCTCTTTGCCCTATTTTTATGTTTTATTTAGATTTTTTAAATTTAGCTTTGTCTACTATGTATTGGATTGTTTTTTCTGTTCTAAGATTGTCTTCTACATATTGTCTTAGTTGTTCATTTTTGCTTACTTCTTCCTCTTTTTGTCCGTAAATTGTAGCCATTTCTTTTATTCTTTCGTCTACATCTTTTTTATCTACTTCTATATTAACAGCTTTTGTAATAGCTTCTAATACTAGGTTTGTTTTAACTTGTTTTTCTGCTTCTTCTTTATTTTCGTCTCTGAATTCTTGTTTTGTTTTTCCAACCATTTGTAGATATTGATCTAGGTTCATTCCTTGATAGCTTAATCTTTGAGATATGTCTTTTTCCATGTTATCAAGTTGTGTTTCAATCATTCCTGATGGAATTTCAACAGTAGCTTCTTTGCAAACTGCTTCTATAGCAGCTTCTTCTGTTTCGTATTTAGCTCTATTTTGGTTGTCTTTTTCTTGTTTTTCTTTTATTGATGCTTTCCATTCATCTAATGTTTCAAATTCGCTCGCATCTTTTGCAAATTCGTCATTGATTTCTGGAAGTTCTTTTTTCTTTATTTCGTGTAGTTTTATTTTAAATGTTGCTTCTTTTCCTGCTAAATTAGTTGATGGATAGTCTGCTGGGAATGTTACTTTTATTTCTTTTTCTTCGTCTGTTTTCATCCCTATTATTTGATCCTCAAATCCTGGTATAAATCTTCCACTTCCGATTTCTAATTCATAATTTTCAGCTTTTCCACCTTCAAATGGTTTTCCATCTGTAAATCCTTCAAAATCAATTACTGTTATATTTGATTTTTCAACTGGTTTACCTTCAACTGTAATTAATCTAGCATTATGTTCTGCGATATGTGATAATTCGTGTTCTACATCTTCGTCAGTTACATTATACTCTACTTTTTTAAGTTCTATACCTTCATATTTTCCTAATTGAACTTCTGGTTTTGTTTGAACAACTGCTGTGAATATTAAATCTTTTCCAGTTTCCATTTGTTTTATATCTATTTCTGGTTTGCTTACTGCTTCTATTTTATTATCTTCTAGTCCTTTACTATATACATCTGATGCTACTTCATTGAATGCGTCTTCATAGAAAATTTCAATACCATACATTTTTTCTACCATTTTGAATGGTGCTTTTCCTTTTCTAAATCCTGGTACATTAAAATATCCTGCACTCTTTTTATATACAGTTTGAATTGCTTCGTCGAATTTTTCTGCTTCCACTGTAAATTGTAATTTTACCTCATTTGCTTTGTCTTTTACGTTTTCAACTTTTACTTTCATTGTTTAAATTCAATCCTTTCTTATTGTAAAATCAACCATCTAATTATATCATAAAATTACAATTTTGCAAGACTATATCACAAAAAAACAAGACTCTATCTATAAGAGTCTTGTTCAGTGTTTTATTTTATATCATATCCATCTTCTTTTAATGCTTCTATAACTTCTGCCTTGGATTTATTTGGCATATCTTCACCATACATATATGCAAAGTCTTGAACATTTACATCTGCATTAATGAATTTCCCATTTTGTATGAATTCTACACTAAAATAGTCATCTGGAGTTAGCTCTCTAATAAATTTTGAAGTTTCATTTAAAAATACATTTACTATTTCTGCATTTTCCGAGCTTTCAAATTCCAGTGTTAAGTATACACTTTTTATTCTGTCGTTTTCTATTTTTATTTCTAGTGTTTCATCATATGGGTATTCATCCATTTCAACTCCTGTTGATGTAGCTATAATTGTAGTTTCTTCAAGTTGTTTTGCTTCTTCTTGTTTATTATTTTGTTCTTTATTATTACATCCAGTTAATAATACTATTGCAATTATTGTAATTGCTAATAACTTTATTCTTTTCATTTAGTTTCTCCATATATGGATTATTTTACTTTGTATCCTGCATCTTCTAATGATTTAATTAATTCTTCTCTTTTTCCATCACTTAGGTCTAAACTGTTTGTTTCAAATTGATCACTATTGAAAGTTACTATTATTTTCTTTCCTTTTTGTTCAACTTTTGTATCTAATGATACACCTGTTAAAGCTTGCATTGCTCCATTTCCTGCTGTAACTTCATCTAATGTCTTTTTCATTTCTTGTGCTGCAGATTCATCTTCGAATTTCCATACATATTTCATGCTACTTACTTTATCTTTTTTAATTCCTATTTCGATTGTTTCCTCATATTTTACCCCATAATCGTCTACCTCTTTTGTTGCTACTATTTTGTTTCCACATCCTGTTAAAGCAAGTAATATAACTGCCAATATAACTACATATCCTATTTTTTGTAATGTTTTTTTCATTTGATATCTCTCCTTTATTTTTTATTTTGTTACATTATATCACATATATAATTTCTTTTACAATGTTTTTTTTACAAATTTAAAGGCTAGTTTCATCTAGCCTTTTTACTATTCTTCTTCATCTGTAAAATTAAATTCATCTTTGAATTTATCTTTAAATAATTGAAAAACTGTGTTTAGTGTTTCTTGATCTTCAACTCCAACATATGATTCCTCATCTTTTGAATCTGTATCTTCAACTCTTAATATAACAACTTCATCAGCTTCTTCTTCTTCGATAGGTAGTAATATAACATACTCCTCTGAATTATACTCAACTAAATCTAAAAATTCAAATTTTACTTCATTTCCGTCCTCATCATTTAATGTGATAATATTATCTAATTCTTCATCCATTCCTTGTACTTCATCATCTAAATCCATACTTTTCTCCTTTCACGTTTTATAGATTGTTTATATCATATAGTTATATTATTTGCAATAGATTTACAAAATATTTATATTTCATTTTTGTCATTTTTCTAACATAAAAATGCCCCACATTAGCCGGTTAAAAGAATTTTTAAGGACCTGCTCTTACACAGGTGGGTGTCTGCCTAAATACTCATGGGCTTCTTACTAGATTAATGTAAGCATGCACGCCATATCCAGAGCTTCGGACTCCCTTTCCTCAACTGTTGGTTCTAAAAATTCTTCCAGGTCTCGCACCATGCAGGGAAAATTAAATAACTTATTTATTAATATAATATTATCATAGTTGTAATTACGTGTCAAATATATTCTGGGTTTTTTAAAAAAATTTTAGCACAACTCCCCACGAAAATTCATTTCGTGGGGAGTGTGCTTTTGAACTGTTATACATCTCCTTTTTGTTACAGGTTCATGTAGAAGTCGAACACGGCCTTTTCCGTCTCTTCCAAGCCATCACGGATGTTACCTTTGACGGTGGAATCCATGGTGGGAGCAATTTCACACAGGATCTTGCAAAGCTGTTTTGCATTTACGGTGGTCCCGTATGCGCTTGCCTTCCAGAGTTTCCTGAGTGGAATGCTCACGGTCTTGCAGTACATGTTGCCTTCCTTTTGGTAGTACACTCGAACAAGGTTCTTGCTAAGGGCGATCACCTCAAGGTGAAAGTTGCTCCGGAAGCAGGTTTCATCGGACTCTATCTTGAAACATTCCATGATAGTGGGCCAAATTGCCTCCTTGGCGAGTTCTTCGGCAAGGTTCTGCCGAGGAACTACCTTCAGTTCTTTTTTTCTTGACATTTGAAATGCCTCCTATTCTAGCAAAAAGCCAGTTGATACTATTATTATAGCATATTTGTTGTATCAAAGCAAAAACATTATTGACAGGTGTGTTATAATTCTTTTAAAAAATTATAGAGGTGTATTATGGAAAATAGAAATTTAAGTTTAGTTACTGATTTTTATGAGTTAACCATGTCTAATGCTTATTTTGAAAAAGGAATGCAAAATAATGTTGTTTACTTTGATGTTTTTTTTAGGCAAATTCCAGATAATGGCGGTTATGCTATTTGCGCTGGTTTAGAGCAGATTATAGATTATGTTAAAAATATTAAATTTACAAAAGATGATATTTCTTATTTAAAAAGTCTTAATAAATTTTCTCAAGATTTTCTTGATTATTTAAAAAGCTTTAAGTTCACAGGAAGTATTTGGGCTATTCCTGAGGGTACTGTTATTTTTCCGAATGAACCATTAATAACTGTAAAAGCTCCTATTATAGAGGCTCAATTACTAGAAACCACTATTTTAATGATGTTAAATCATCAATCTCTTATTGCAACTAAGGCTTCTAGGATTGTTTCTAGTGCAAAAGGTAAACCTGTTATGGAGTTTGGCGCTAGAAGAGCTCATAATGTTGATGCTGCTGTTTTTGGAGCAAGAGCTGCAATTATAGGTGGATGCACTGGTACTTCTTGTACATATACTGCTCAGCAGTTTAATACTATTGCTAGTGGTACAATGGCTCATAGTTTTGTTCAGAGTTTTGATTCTGAATATGATGCTTTTAAGGCTTATGCTGAAACATATCCTGATGATTGTCTATTGCTTATTGACACTTATAATACTCTTGAATCTGGCATTGTTAATGCTATTAAAGTATTTAATGATGTTCTTATTCCTAAAGGTTATAGACCAAAGGGTGTAAGATTAGATAGTGGTGACTTAGCTTATCTTTCTAAGAAAATAAGAAAAATTTTGGATGATGCCGGTTTTGAAGATTGCAAAATATGTGTTAGTAATTCTTTGGATGAGTCTCTTATAACTTCTTTGTTAAATCAAGGTGCATGTATTGATTCATTCGGTGTTGGTGAGAATTTAATTACTGCTAAAAGTAATCCTGTTTTTGGTGCTGTATACAAACTATCTGCTATCGAAAAAGATGGTAATATCATCCCAAAAATCAAGATTTCTGAGAATACTGCTAAGATTACTAACCCTGGATTTAAAAAGGTTTATCGTTTCTATTCAAAAGAAACTAATAAGGCTTTAGCTGATGTTATTACCCTAGCTGATGAGAATATTCCTGAAGATAGTTTTCCAATTTTTGATCCTCAAAATCCATGGAGAAAAAAGACTTTAAATAATTATACTGTCAGACCTTTGCAAGAAGAAATATTCAACAATGGGAAACTTGTATATAAAGTTCCTGAACTTTCAGATATATCTAATAAATGCAAAGAGGAATTAAACTCTTTATGGGAAGAAGTTAAGCGTAAAGCGAACCCTCATAAATATTATGTAGATTTATCTGTTGATTTATGGGAATTAAAAAATAGATTATTAGGTGAATCGAGATAAAAAAAACCGCTCTTGTTAGAGCGGTTTATTTTTATAGTTGTTTTGAAGCAAAGTTCCATGAGTCCTGGCACATTTCTTTTATTCCTTTTTCTGCTTTCCATCCTAGTTCTTTTTCTGCTTTACTTGGGTCTGCATAACATGCTGGGATATCTCCTGGTCTACGTGGTCCTATTTTGTAGTTTACTTCTACATTATTCATTTTTTTAAAATTTTCTACTAGTTCTAAAACTGAATAACCGTTTCCTGTTCCTAAATTGTATATTTTAACTCCTGGTTCTTGTCTTATTTTGTCTAATGCTTTTAGATGCCCTTTAGCTAAATCAACAACATGTATATAATCTCTTACTCCTGTTCCATCTGGTGTTGGATAATCATTTCCAAATACTGTTAGTTCTTTGTATTCTCCTGTTGCCACTTTCATTATATATGGCATTACATTGTTTGGAATTCCATTTGGTCTTTCTCCTATTAGTCCACTTGAATGTGCACCAATTGGATTAAAGTATCTTAGTATTGCAACACTTAAGTCTTTATCTGATACATTTGTATCTTGTAATATTTGTTCTATCATTAATTTTGTTGAGCCATATGGATTTGTTGTTGATAGCGGAAAATCTTCTTTTATTGGTAATATTTTTGGATTTCCATATACAGTTGCTGAAGAACTAAACACTATTCTTTTACAATTATATTTTTTCATTAATCCTAATAGTATTAATGTTCCTGTTATATTGTTATGATAGTATTCTATTGGCTTTGCAACTGATTCTCCTACTGCTTTTAATCCTGCAAAATGTATTACGGATTCTATTTCATTTTCTTGGAATACTTTTTCTAGTTTTTCTTCGTCTAATAAGTCTACCTCATAAAATTTAACCTCTTTACCTGTTATTGTTTTTATTTTATCTAATACATCTGGTGAACTGTTAGAAAAATTATCTACTATAATAATTTCTTCTCCTTTTTCTAATAATTCCACAACTGTGTGACTTCCTATATATCCAGTTCCACCTGTTACTAATATTTTACTCATTATAATTCCCCTTTCAGTTTTAATATATTAATACTATATATTAAATTCCAAATGCTTGTCAATTTTATTTGGCATCGTATAAATTGTTGCCTTCTTCAATGTCTATTTTTAAAGGTACTTTTAGTTTTATTATATTTTCCATTTTGCTTTTTAAAATTTCTTTTACTTTTTCAATTTCATCTGGGTATGTTTCTATTAATACTTCATCATGTACTTGCAAAATTATTTTTGATTTCATATTATTTTCTTTTAAGGCTTTGTATATCTCGTACATTGCTATTTTCATTATGTCTGCTGCTGTTCCTTGTATTGGTGTATTCATTGCTACTCTACTACCAAATTGTCTTACCATATAGTTATTAGACTTTAGTTCTGGAACATATCTTCTTCTATGGAATAAGGTTTCAACATATGTTTTTTCTTTTGCATCTTCTACTACCGCTTCCATAAAATTCTTTATTCCACTATATTTTTCTAAGTATTGTTCTATATATTGTTTTGCAAGTTTTCTACTAATTCCTATTTGTTCTCCTAAACCAAAATCTGAAATTCCATATACTATCCCGAAGTTTACGGCTTTTGCTCTCGCTCTTTCCTCATGTGTTACTTCATCCATTGGAACATCAAATACTTTTGATGCAACTTGTTGGTGAATATCTTCGTCATTATTAAAAGCGTGTATCATATTTGTATCATCTGAAATATGTGCTAATACTCTTAATTCAATTTGTGAGTAGTCTGCGTCTATAAAGATATTTTTTCCTGTTGGCTTGAATACTTTTCTTAAATTTTTACCAAGCTCAAATCTTGTTGGAATGTTTTGTAGATTTGGTTCTGTACTGCTTATTCTTCCTGTTGTTGTTACTGTTTGATGGAAGTATGAGTGAATCTTGTTATCTTTTTCATTTATATATGGTATTAATCCTTCAACATATGTTGAATTTAATTTTCCTATTTGTCTGAACTCTAGTAATTTTTCGATTATTGGATGTGTATGCTTTAATTTTTCAAGAATTTCAACACTTGTTGAGTATCCTGTTTTGTTCTTTTTGCCTAGTGGTAATTTTAGCTTTTCAAATAGAATTTCTCCTAATTGTTTTGGAGAGTTAATATTAAATTCTTCTCCTGCTAATTCATAAATTTCTGCTGTTAATTGTTCTATTCTTTCTTTTAAGGTTTTTCCAAATTCTAGAAGCTCCTCTTTATCTACATATATTCCTTCGTATTGCATATCTGCTAGTACTTCTACTAGTGGCATCTCAATATTTTTGAATAGCTCAAAAGTTTCAGTTTCTTCCATTTTTTTAGTTAGTTCTTTATATAGTTTATTTATAAATTGAGCATAAACGTATGGCTTGATGTCTTTGTCTTTTTTTGGTTCTTGTACATCAAATAGGTTTAATTGCTCTCCTTGAACATCTTCTTTACTGTTTAAATATTCACTTATATCTTGATTTAAGTATTCTTCTGATAAATATTCTATTGTATATTTATTTATATTTGAGTTTAATAGATATCCAGCTATTTCTATGTCATACATCAAATTTGTTGCATTGATTCCTTTTTCTTTTAATAAGATATAATCCTGTTTTTGTTTATATCCTATTTTTAAGATATCTGCATTTTCAAATATCTCTTTAATTTGTTCCAGTTCTGTAATTAGATATGATTTGTCATTTTTTTCTGAATAAATGACTATCTCTGCTATATTTTTATTTAGTATTCCGGCGCCATTTTCTTCTTTGCTTACAAGATAATAAAACATTTTTTTATTATCCTGTATTTCTTGTTTTAGTTCTACAAGCTGGGTAGCACTAATATTTTCTTCGTATTGGATTTCTATGTTAGTGCTTGATTGGCTACTTGTTCCTTGTAAATTAAATCTTTCTATGAATTTGTTGAATCGTAGTTTTTTGAATATTTTATATGTTTCTTCTTTGTTCCATTCTTCTAGTTTCATTTTACTTAAGTCTTTTTCTATTGGTGCTTCTATATTTATTGTTCCTAATGTTCTAGAAAGAAAAGCTAGGTCTTTATTTTGCTCCATCTTTTCTTTTAGTTTACCTTTTAAATTGTCTATATTTTCGTAAATTCCTTCAATGTTTTTATATTGTTGTACTAGATTTATTGCTGTTTTTTCTCCAACACCTGGAACTCCTGGGATATTGTCTGAGCTATCTCCTGCTAGTCCTTTTACTTCTATTAAGCTTTTGGGATCCACACCATATTTTTCCATTATTTTTTCTATTGTGTAGTCTTCTGTTTCTGTTTTTCCTTGTGATGTATGTGGAATTCTAACTTTTATATTTTCATCTATTAATTGAAAACTATCTCTGTCTCCTGTTAGTACAGTAACTTCTAGATTATTTGCTTGTCCCCATTTTGCAAGAGTTCCTAATACGTCATCTGCTTCATAGCCTTCCTGTTCTATAATCTGGATATTCATTGCTTTTAAAACATCTTTTAACACTGGCATTTGTACTGCTAGTTCATTTGGCATGCCTTTTCTATTTGCTTTATATCCATCATACATTTTGTGTCTAAAAGTAGGAGCTTTTAGGTCAAATGCTACTACTAAGTATTCTGGTTTTATATCATCAGTTATTTTAAATAATATTGATAAAAAGCCATATATTGCATTTGTGTACATTCCATCTTCTGTCATTAGCATTTTATTATTCATAATTCCATAAAACGCTCTGTTTATTATGCTGTTTCCATCAATTAAAACTAATTTTTCCAATATGTCCCCCTATACATTGTAATCCATAATTATTACTACGAATTCTTCTGTTTCGTATACTGATTTACCTTTTATTAAATTTATAGTATTTTTCTCAAAATACTCTTTTTCTACTTGTGCTTGTTGCTCTTTTGTTGCCACTGTAAAGTTGTATCCTAATGCATTCATGAATTTTGTTATTTCTATTCCTGGTTCTCCAAATGCATATTCTCCCCAATCTACTATGTTCCATCCATTATCTGAATTAATTCGATTTTGGTGTAATCCTTCGTGCCAATCAAATAAATATACTATTGGTTTTGTTGTATCTCCACATTCTTGTAATATTTCGTTTGCAATTTCATATAAGTAATGTTCTTCTCTTTGATATCTTATATAGTCATTATAGAAATACTGATTCATATCTCTAGTTTGATAAAATACTAGTACACATAGCGCAAATGTTACACATTTTGATATGATTTTATAATCTGTACATAAAAGTATTACTATTCCAAAGAATGCCATCGTTATACTCCATGATGTGTTTACTCTATACAGAATTTCTATTTGTATAATATTGATTGCAAAATTGAATATTGCTATACATACAAATATTGGTACTAAAAGATATTTCTTTTTTAGAACTGCATATATTATAGTCACAACGAATGCTATTATTCCTAGTATCATAAAGTTTCTTACAAATGGTATTTCCTTGAAATCTGTTTTTATCTCCTCAAATATTCTATTATTAATTCTTTCCCATTGGATTTCTCCATTTCCCCATCTAACTGTCTTTGATGACCAATCCAATTGTTTGGTTCCATTATTTTCTAATTGTTTTATAATTACTTTGTTTATTCCATAATTTAGCGTTATTCCTAATCCTATAATTACTATAGAGATTAGGCAAAATTTTATAATTTTTAGAATTAGTTCTTTGTTGTTTTCATGATTAATTAATTTTATGAATACAATAATTGCTACCATGCATATATATGTTTGGCAACATGATTCATACATTGATATAAAAAATGGTAATACTAATATACATAATGCGTGTATGATTATTTTATTGTCATTAAAACTGTTTTCATATATTATTATTGGAATTATCATTAATACGGTATTACAAATTATTACCGATAGATTTGTGCTTTGATAAATAAATGCTTGGTGTAATAGTGGAAACGAAATTAATATTGATGTTGTTAATATACAGTGAATATTTTTTAGTTTACCTGAAAATTCTTTTTTTAAGAAAGCTGTGAAAAGGACTCCCATCATTACTGTTAGAATTGTAACTATTAGTTCTAACCAAAATGGCGTAAATTTAACAATTCCTAATATTTGATATAACAGTGTTGTTCCCCATCTGCTTGCTGACATTAGATATGTGCCTGTTACATATCTATCGAAGCATAGGTCATCTACTCCTATTGCATAGTTAACAAGTGTAAATCCATATGCTAGTAATGCTACTAGTATTATGGATATCACATATGATTTATTATTTAATAGTTCTTTTATATTTTTTTTATATTCTTCAACTATCGTTTTCATCTTTTATTTCTTCTCTTTCTTCTATTTTTTTCTCTATGTATTTTGGTCTGCCTTTGATTTCCATATATATTTCTGATACATATCTTGAAAGTATTCCTATTGTCAATAACTGTACACCGCCGATAAATAATATTACTGTTATTGTAGAAGCATAACCTGGCGTATCTTTTCCAAATATTAATGTTTGCGCTACAATTTCTATGGCAAATATCATTGCTAAGAATGATGTTACTGCTCCAATAACTGTTGCTATTTTTAATGGTGATGTGGTAAATGATACAATTCCATCTATTGCATATGCAAATAATTTTCCAAATCCCCATTTACTCTTGCCAACTGGTCTTTTTACATTATCAATGGAAATATATTTTATTTTGTATCCAACCCATGAGAAAATTCCCTTTGAAAATCTGTTGTATTCTTTTAGTGAAACTACTGCATCTACTACTTCTCTTGTCATCATTCTAAAGTCCTGTACTCCTTGTTCCACTGGTATAAAGTGTTTCATTAGTTTATAGAATAACTTTGAGCACAAACTTGTGATTAATGGTTCTCCTCTTCTATTTTTTCTTCTTGTTGCTACAACATCATATCCGTTTTCAATTTCTTGTAACATTTTTAATATTACTTTTGGTGGATGTTGTAAATCTGCATCCATAAGCACTACTAAATCTCCTATGGAATTACTAAGTCCTGCATACATCGCCGATTCTTTTCCAAAGTTTCTAGAAAAATTAATTATTCTAATTGTTTCATCTTTTAATCTTAACTCTCTCAATATATTTAATGTGTTGTCTTTACTTCCATCGTTTACAAAAATAATTTCATGAGAATATCTTTCTTCTATTTCTTTTAGTATCTTGCTTAATTCATCATAAAACATGTCTAGTACATCTTCTTCGTTATAGCATGGTACTACAATAGATATCTTCTTCATATTTTTCCTCACTTTATTCTTTATTTTTTTCTTTTACTATCTTAACTATTTTACTTGTTCCTAATCTTGATGCTCCTAATTCTATGAATTTCTTTGCATCTTCTATTGAACTGATTCCTCCTGCTGCTTTTATCTTAATCTTCTCTACATTTTCTGCCATTAATTTTACATCTTCAAATGTTGCTCCTCCTGTTGAAAATCCAGTAGATGTCTTTATGTATTCTGCTCCTGATTTTGATACTATTTCACACATTTTTATTTTTTCTTCGTCTGTTAATAGACATGTTTCAATTATAACCTTTAATAGTTTTCCATTGCAACTTTTCTTGATTTCTTGAATTTCTCTTAAGATGTTATCATATAGTTTGTCCTTTACCCAGCCAACATTAATCACCATGTCTATTTCTTCTGCTCCATCTTGTATTGCTTGCGTTGTTTCAAATACTTTGGTTGCAGTCATATTATATCCGTTTGGGAACCCTATAACTGTGCATACTTTTAGTGTTCCATTCTTTTCTTTAATATATTCTACTGCTTGTTTTACATATGCTGGTGGTATGCAGATTGATGCTGTACCATATTTTATTCCGTCATCACATATTGTTTTTATGTCGTTCCATGTTGTTGTTTGTTTTAATACTGTATGATCAACTTTTGATAAAATTTCTTTTATTTCCATGATTATTCCTTTCTTTTAAAAATATCATTTGGATTGTATTTTCTCTTTTTTTCTAATTCTAGCTTTATTCTCTGCATATTTTCTAGGTTGATTATTTCTTGCTTGGCTCCTTCACTTACCCAATAGTCTCTGTAAAAGTTTGATAAGATTGCTTTTGCCATATCAGAAATATTTTGTTCTTTAAATTCTTTATTAACATCAATTTTAAAGTCATATGTTTTATCTTGATATGCTTCCATTACTTCGATTACATCGTCTGGAATTTTCTCGTAATCATCTTGTGGTATATACTTTAATACTTCTATGACTTCTCTAAATGCTATTTGATATTCTTTTTCAATGATTATTACTTCCATATTTTCTCCTATGTTTTTCTTTTGAGTTTATCTTTCTTTTTCTTGAAATGTCTCTCTTATTCTTGTAATAAATCCTTGTGCCATGTCTTTTAGCGATATATTTACTCTTGCTGTGTTATTCCCAATTTCATGTACATTAAATATTGCTTTTCTATCTCCAATTTGGTTGTCTTCAGTTCTTGTAGAGTCACTTTTGTTGTGATCTGTATTATTTTTTTGAATATTTTGTTCTATGTATCTTGGATTTTCTACATATTCTATCATTGTATTGTCTCTTGAGTTAACTGTTATATATCCTTTTACATATTTGGGATTTAATCGTGCTTGGTTTTCGTCTTCTAAAATAACATCTTGAGCATTTCTCGCTTTTTTCAGCTCATCTTTTGGGATGGAAATAATTGCAATATCAACATATTCTTGATTAAATAAGTTTTTGTAGTTTCCACCTGTTGCTACACATCTTGTAAATATTCCTGGTCGTTTCTCAAATGATATATTTTGGTCTAACTCATTTTCTATACTACTATATCCTCTAAACTCTACTCCTGAAGATAGATGTCCTGAAATATGTACTCCCTCACTATTTATTATTTCTCCTTCGCAGGATCCTCCCGTTCTGTGTAATCCAATAATGTGACTATCATCTTTATATAAATCTAAAATTTTACCTATTATTGCACCTTGTTGATGTGGATTTTTTCCAGTATCTAATATCCCAATTTGAGCAATATCTATGAAGTCTATTCGTTTTTCTTTATATGCTTTTTCTAACTTTTCTTTTAATTCTTTTCCATATACTTCTCCAAAATGTTCTAAAGCTACTTTTGAAGATACTTCAAAGAATCTTCTTTTTTCTTTTTCATTTGATGATAATTCTATCAAACTATCAAATAAATTTTGTGTAAACGCTCCTTGCAAATTATTATCATCAATTATCTCTAAGAATATGTTTATTAAATTTGAATTGTATGCTGTATGAAAAGCAGAAGCATATCTTCCGGCTAATATATCTTCTTTTATTTTTAATTTTTCTTCGGATTTTTTCATAAATTCTCCTTAGATATTCAGTTTAATGATTTTTACTAAAATATTCTCCAAAATCGCTTTTAGATAATGGTTTTGCATAATAATATCCTTGTATTACATCGCATTTTAATTTCTGAATATATTCTACTTGTTCCCTTGTTTCAACACCCTCAACAATAGTGCTAACTCCTAGACGTTTTGCTATAAGCATAATGTAATTTATAATATTTCTATTACTATTCAAATCTGCATTACTAATAAACACTTTATCTATCTTTAATATGTCAAATGGCATACTTTGTATCATACTAAGTGAAGAATATCCTGTTCCAAAATCATCTATTGAAATAAGGAAACCTTTTTCTTTAATTTTATTTAAAATATTTAAAATGTCTATATTTTCATCAACAGTTGCGCTTTCTGTTATTTCTAAATCTATATGTGTTCTATCTACATTGTATTTATCAGAAATTCTTACATATTCATCAATAAAATTTTCATCAGTGAAATGTTCTTTAGAAACATTAATAGATATTGTTGGGATAAAATCATATTCATTTTTCCATTTTGCAATATCTTTACAAACTTGCTCAAATATGTATAAATCTAGCTTTATTATAAATTTATTTTTTTCAAATAGAGGAATAAATTTATTAGGAGAAATTATTTGACCATCTTTGTGCCATCTAACTAAAGCTTCTGCACCAATCACTTTTTCTGTTACTGTATCTGTTTTAGGTTGATAATATACTTGTATTTCTCCATTTGCTAAAGCCTTTTTCATCCCAGATTCTATTTCTTGTTCTTCTAATAGTTTATTCTCCAGAATTTCATCAAAGATATAATATCCTTCATTGTATAATCCTTTTATTTTGGCACGTGCCATATATGATTTGTCTATAACACTATTAATATCTTTGTCATTTTCATTTATCTTATATACACCAATTGATAAATTTAAATATATAGATAAATTTTCTATAGTAACATTTGAAACTTCGTCGTGTATCTTATTTAATAGTTTTTTAATGTCATCATCATAATTAAAAATACTAACAAAAATATCATTTGACATTCTACATGTTATATTATTTTCTGGTAATATTGCAAACAAATTATTTCCTAGTGTTTTTAATATTCCATCACAAACTTTATATCCATAAATGTTATTTAACATTTTAAATTTATTAATGTCAACAGATATTATATACTTAGAATCTTCTGAATTTTCTAAGAACTTTGTACTATTTTCTTTAAAATATATGGCATTTCCCAATGATGTTATAGGATCAATATATGCAATATTATATATTCTACGGCTGTTCTTTTGAGAATTTATATTTATATACAAAAATATGCAAATTAATATCACACTAAATCCCATACATATTACAAACGAAGTAGATAAAAAGCTATCAAATTCATTTGCGATTACTGAATCTGGAACTACTGTTATTACATACCAATCATTTATATCAAGCTTTGTATAATGCATAAAATAAGTTTCATTTGCTAAAGATATATCGAATGAATTAGTTTTACCATTTTTTATATCTTCATTCATAGCGGTTAATTTTTGTAATTCGTTATTATTTTTTAAGTTGTATGTATTTTTCCAGTGATCATAAATGTTTGCATGGTCATCTGTTACTTTTTTATAAGAATCTATTAGTATGTCTCCATTATTATTTATTAAATATGTTCCACCTTGTCCATTAAATAACTTACGTGGTAGTAACTCACTATAATTTTCTGTTTTGACAACCGCATATAATATATATTCTTTACCATTAAAAGTAAAAAGTCTAGAATATGTATTTACTTGGGCATTTGAAACAGCACTCATATTATTTTCTGATAATTGAACTGTATCTCCTTTCCCCTCATGTTCTGCAAAATATTTATCTATACCTGGATAATTGTGTGAAACTAGACCGTCACTTGTTGTACCGTTACCTTCTCTATCCAAAATAACAAGTCTCGTAAAGTGATAGTCATCTAAGTCATCACGATAGACATCAAAAACATCTTCTGGCTTTTCAAAAAGATTATTATTAATGTTATCAACTAATATTTCAATAAACTTTTTTTGTTCGGCAATTACTGTGTTTAATTGAGTAGCAGTTTGTTCACTAAGCTCTGTGATGTTTTGATAAACATTCTTACGAGTTAATTTGTTAATATATTTTAAATACAAGAACGTCATCGTAACAAGAATTAAAAACACAACAATAACAATTACTAGATTAAATTTAATTTTGGGTGCAATAGCATTAAAACGCTTTATGACCTTTTTCTCTTCTTTTTCCATATCTTACCTCATAAAATAATAATTTATACATATAAGCTATATACCAGAAAAATTTTTCTTATCTTTCTCAATTTTCTTTGAATATCTCTCTTCCTCTGAGAAAATGCATCCGCAGTATTTTTGCATATATAATCCGATTTCTCTTGCTTTGCTTTGTCCTTTTCTGAACCCCTCTCTAAAATCTCTATATACAAATTTTAGTCCATATTTTTTTGCTATTTCTTCTCCGATTCTTTTTATTTCATCATGCTTTTGATACGGACTTACTAATAGCGTTGTTGTAAAACTATCGTATCCATTTTCTTTGGCATATTTTGCTGTTTGTTCTAATCTTATCACATAACAATAATTTGTGCATCTATTTTCTAAATTATTTATTGTTTTTTTACAAAATGTTCGTAAGCCATATTCTTCTTCAAATATGGCTTTTACATTTATACTTTTTGTGTATTCTATTAAGCAATCTCTTCTTGCTTCGTATTCTTTATATGGATGTATATTTGGATTGTACCAATATACTGTTGGTTCTATTTTTTCTTCTCTTAATTTATCAATGCAGTACACACTACATGGTGCACAACATGTATGCATTAATAGTTTCATATAATTATTTCCTTTATTTTAAATTTTGTAGTGGAAGTCCTAGATGCTCGTATGCTCGTGGTAATGCCACACGTCCACGTGGTGTACGTCCTATAAAGTTTTTTTGCATTAAATATGGCTCATATACGTCTTCTATTGTTTCAACTTCTTCTCCTATTGTTGATGCGAGTGTTTCTATTCCTACTGGTCCACCTGTATAATTTACTATTATTGTTTCTAGTATTTTTCTATCTATATTATCTAGTCCTAACTCATCTATTTCTAGTTTTTTTAATGATATGTCCGCAATATCTCTTGTTATAGATCCATCTCCAAGAACAGATGCATAATCTCTAACTCTCTTTAATAGTCTATTTGCTATTCTTGGTGTTCCTCTCGAACGTTTTGCAATTTCTAATGATCCAAACTTATCTATTGTTATTCCCATTATTTCTGCAGATCTTTCTACTATTGTTTGTAGTTCTTCTTCATCGTATAGTTCTAATCTATTAACTATTCCAAATCTATCTCTTAATGGTGTTGTAAGTGAACCCGCTCTTGTAGTTGCTGCAACCAAAGTAAATTTGGGTAAATCTAATCTAATTGATCTTGCACTTGGTCCTTTTCCAATTATGATATCTAAATTGTAATCTTCTAATGCAGGATATAGTATTTCTTCTACACTTCTGTTTAATCTGTGGATTTCGTCTATAAATAGAACATCGTTTGGTGCTAAGTTTGTAAGTAGTGCAGCTAAGTCTCCTGGCTTTTCTATTGCTGGTCCTGATGTTATTCTTATGTTTGAATTCATTTCTGTCGCAATAATATTTGCAAGTGTTGTTTTACCAAGTCCTGGAGGTCCATATAATAAAACATGGTCTAATGGTTCATTCCTTTTTTTTGCTGCTTCTATATATACTTTCATATTCTCTTTTACTTTTGTTTGTCCTATGTATTCACTTATAGTCCTTGGTCTTAATGAGTTTTCTACTCGTTCTTCTTCATTATTTTGTAAATTTGGAATTAGTAAATTCTCATCATCTTCCATATTTCTTCCTCTTCTCTTTTATGGGATTGCTATTACAGCTAATGCTGGAAATATTCCTAATAGTCCTGCTAATTGATAATATGCAAAAACTTCATCGTCTATATTATTTACAATACCATCTTTTAATGCTTCTGGTTTTCCTTCTACAACTTCAAGTGTTATTCTTCCTACATTCTTATATGAGTAATGAATTTCAAAGCTTGATTTTTCTTGTGGGTGGAAATATGATATTGTGTAATATTCATATCCTAAAAAATCGTTATTTTTATTGTATATTGCCACTTGCACAGTTGCTTCATCTATAATTTCTCCTGTTGTATTCTTAACCGTTCCTTTTACATATCCGTCTGAATGTGCTTTTTTATATTCACTTACTTCTATGCTTGGATTATTCGTTAGTATTTCATAATTTTTAGATTCCTTATAAAATGACTTTGTTATTAGATCTGTAGAAAAACCTACTGCAATAAAAACTATAATTAATAATAATATCCATTTCAAAATTTTTTCCATAATTTTCTCCTTTTTTACGTAATAATTATACTATAAATTATAGTAAAAGTAAAGATTCTCCTTGAGTACTAGCCTATTTTTATGATATTGACTTTTTCCTATAATTAATATATTATATATGCCAAGAGGTGATATTAATGGATAAATTTATGGCAACTATAAAAGGCAAAAAAGTTTTAGGGATTGTCGGTGCTTTACTTTTAATTTTAGGTCCTATACTTCCCTGTATTAGTAGAGGTTCACATAGTTACAGCTACGTATATCTTGAGGAAGAAATTGCCGATGGAATATTTGTAGTAATTCTTGCTGCTATTGCATTATTTATGATTTTTAAAGCAAAGAAACAAATTTTTGTTTTAATTCCAACAGCTTTAGCTGCATTATTAGTTTTCTATGAGTTCAGCCAAATGTTTGACATAGCTGATCCAGCAATTGGTTTCTTTGTAATGGTATTAGGAATGATATTATTGGCTGTATATCCTTTTGTTTACAAAGGAGAAAAAACAGACATTGAAGTTTAAGTTTAATTAAGAACACATAAAAAAAGCAGTATAATGTAAATTATACTGTTTTTTTATTATTATATTATTCAATCCCATATTTCTTTTTGAATCTGTCTGCTCTTCCGCCTGTTGTATCTCTTTTTAAATTACCTGTCCAAAAAGCATGACAATTTGAACATATATCTACTTTTAAATCTTTTTTTGTTGAACCAACTTTATATACTTTTCCACAAGCACATGTTATTGTTGTTTCTCCATACTCTGGTTGTATTTCTTGTTTCACTTAAGATACACCTCTCTTTTCATTATTATTGGTTGTTATTTACGTTATTTTGCTGAGGAGCAGCTTCTTCTTTATTAAAACTACTCTTTATGTCTGTAATAACTTCATCAAATGATACTTTAGATGCGAGTTTTACGCCTATGTTTACAATACATGCAATTATTAAAATAATTAGTCCTATTTTTTTCCATGATTTAGCTAACATAAGTTCTCTCATCTCCTATTACACTAATTCGATTATTACTTTTTCAGCATTGTCGCCTTTTCTTGGCCCTAATTTTAATATTCTTGTATAACCACCTTGTCTTTTTTCGTACTTAGTAGCTATTTCTCCGAATAATTTTGCAGGTAAATCTATTTTATTACCCTTGCTATCTTTAACTTTGTTTGTTTTTGCCATTATTTTTCTTCTTGCATTTAATCTTGTTGGCATATCTTTTTGTCTCTTTTCTGTTTTTTCTTCTTTAACGACTCTAAGATATTCTTTACCATTTTTGCTTGTAACTTTTTCTAATTCTTTGTTACCTTTGCTATCTAATTTTGCTTTTACAACTTTAACTTCAACTTCTTCGTAGTTGTCTTTTTCTTTTATTGCTAATGCTATTAAGTTTTCAGCTAATCCTCTAACTTCTTTAGCTCTAGCTTCTGTTGTTTCTATTCTACCATATACTAATAAGTCTGTTGTTAAATTTTTAAGCATTGCCATTCTTTGGTCTGTTGTTCTTCCTAACTTTCTAGCCAATTTATTCAGCCTCCTTATATTTTAATTTTATTCATCATCTGAAGCAAAGTTTAAATCTAGTGAATGTAATTTATTAATTACTTCATCTAATGATTTTTTACCTAAATTTCTAACTTTCATCATATCTGCTTCAGATTTATTTGCTAAATCTTCAACTGTTGATATTCCTGCTCTTTTTAGACAATTATATGATCTAACAGATAACTCTAATTCTTCTATTGGCATTTCCAATATTTTTTCTTTCTTAGATTCTGATTTTTCAACCATAACTTTTGTATTTCTAGCTGTTTCTGATAAGTCTATGAATAATTCTAAATGGCTTACCATAACTTTTGCAGCTAAACTAACTGCCTCATAGGCTTTTAGGCTTCCATCTGTCCATACTTCAATTATTAATTTATCAAAGTCTATTGATTGTCCTACTCTAGTGTTTTCTACTGAGTAATTAACTTTTTTAACTGGTGTAAAAATTGAATCTATTGGTAATACGTCAATTGATTGATTTTCTGTCTTATTTTTTTCTGCAACATTGTATCCTCTACCTCTGTCAACAGTCATGTCCATGTGTAAGAATCCACCTTCAGCTACTGTTGCGATATGTAAATCTGGATTTAATATTTCTATAGAAGAATCTGTAATTATGTCTCCAGCTTTTACTTCACCTTCACCATTGAAATCAATTTTAATTGTTTTAACTTCATTATCGTGCATTTTTAATCTTACACTTTTTAAATTAACTATGATTTCTGGAACGTCTTCTACAACGTTTGGAATACTTGAAAATTCATGTACAGCACCTTCAATCTTAACACTTGTTATTGCTGCACCTGGCAATGAAGATAATAATATTCTTCTTAAAGAATTTCCTATAGTCATTCCGTATCCTCTTTCAAGTGGTTCACATACGAATTTTCCATAACTTTCGTCTTCATTTATTGCTAGGCATTCAATATTTGGTTTTTCAAATTCAATCATTAATTTTAACCTCCTAAATTAGATGTTCGGCTTAGATGCATTAATCTAATTTTAACTTCTAATTTCTAACTATTTAGAATATAATTCTACGATTAAGTGCTCTTCAACTGGAATATCTACATCTTCTCTAGCTGCTAATCTAACAACTTTAACTTGTAGATTTTTTTCATCTTTTTGTAACCATTCTGGAACTGGTTTTGATTTATTAACTTCCATATTTTCTTTGATTGTTTTGTTATCTCTTTTTATCTCTCTAACTGTGATAACATCTCCAGCTTTTACTAAGTATGATGGTATATTTACTTTTTTACCATTTACTTCGAAATGTCCGTGATTAACAAGTTGTCTTGCTTGTGGTCTAGATGATCCAAATCCTGCTCTGTAAACTACGTTATCTAATCTACTTTCTAGTATTTGTAATAATCTTTCACCTGTAATACCTTTTGCTGTTTCAGCCATTGCGAAATATTTTCTAAATTGTTTTTCTCCTACTCCGTAGAAGTATTTTGTTTTTTGTTTTTCTCTTAATTGCATTCCGTATTCAGATAATTTTTTCTTTCCTTGTCCATGCTCACCTGGTGCATAATTTCTTCTTGTTATACTGCATTTATCTGAATAACATCTTGTACCTTTTAAGAACAATTTTTGCCCTTCTCTACGGCAAATACGACATTGTTCGTCTTTATATCTTGACATTTTATTTCCTCCCTCTTGATATTCTAAAATGAATTATATATTAAACTCTTCTTCTTTTTGGTGGTCTACAACCATTGTGTGGAATTGGTGTAACATCTTTAATTGCACTAATTTCTAATCCAGCTGTTTGTAATGATCTAATAGCAGCTTCTCTACCAGAACCTGGTCCTTTTACAAATACTGCTACTGTTCTTAGTCCATGTTCCATTCCTGCTTTTGCAGCTGTTAAAGCTACTTCTCCGGCAGCATATGGTGTGCTTTTTCTTGAACCTTTAAAACCAAGTTCACCAGCACTTGACCAAGAAATAACATTTCCCTTTTCGTCTGTAATTGTTACTATTGTATTATTAAAACTAGAATGAATGTGTGCTTGACCTTTTTCAATATTCTTTCTATCTCTTCTTCTAGTTATTGGTTTTTTTTGTGCACCTGATACTTTTGCCATTTTTAGTTTTTCCTCCTTTTACATGGATATTCTAATCATAATTTATTTGCTCTTCTTGCTTACTACTTTTCTAGGTCCTTTTCTTGTACGAGCATTAGTTTTTGTTCTTTGTCCTCTAACTGGTAATCCTCTCTTATGTCTCATTCCTCTAAAGCATCCTATTTCTGTAAGTCTTTTAATATTAAGAGCTACTTCTCTTCTTAAGTCACCTTCAACTTTATAACCATCCATTGCTTTTCTTATGCTTTGAACTTGGTCATCTGTTAAGTCTTTAACTCTAATATCTGGATTTACGTCTGCTGCTTTTAAGATTTTGTTAGAACTTGTTCTACCTATTCCATAAATGTATGTTAGTCCTATTTCTACTCTTTTTTCTTTAGGTAGATCTACGCCTGCGATTCTTGCCATAATAAAATTTCACCTCTTTAAATTTAATAAAATATTTTGGATTGTATATATAATAAATAAAAACAGATATCCCCAACTGTAACTAATGAATATTAAATAATTAATATTGAATGATTATTCGTAGTTATAGATAGGGCAGCCGCACTATTTTTATGTTATTAGCTTAATTATTTAAGGATTATTATCCTTGTCTTTGTTTGTGTTTAGGGTTTTCACAAATTACTCTTGTAACACCTTTTCTTTTAATTATTTTGCATTTTTCACATATTTTTTTTACTGATGGTCTTACTTTCATTTTTTTCACCTCATTTTAGAATTTAGAAGTTAGAACCTAATGATTAACTTCTATGCTTTATTTGTCCCTCCATGTTATACGTCCTTTTGTAAGATCGTATGGAGATAATTCTAATTTAACTTTGTCCCCTGGAAGTATTTTGATATAATTCATTCTAAGTTTTCCTGAAATATGTGCTAATACCTTATGTCCGTTTTCTAATTCAACTATAAATTGTGTATTAGGTAAACTCTCTGTAACAGTTCCTTCAACTTCAATAACGTCTTCTTTTGACACTTTTTTCTTCCTCCTACAATGAATTTCATAATTTTACATTAAATAACTTTTAAATTATATACTATTTTCTTTAATTTGTCAATATCTCTGGCTCTTTTTCTGTAATTAATATTGTGTTCTCATAATGTGCTGCAAGATTTCCACTTTCTGTTACAATTGTCCAACCATCATCTAACTCAAGAATTCGGTCACTTCCAATCATTACCATAGGTTCTACAGCTAGTGTCATTCCTGGTTCTAATCTAATTCCTTTGCCAGCTCTTCCGTAGTTTGGGATTGCTGGATCTTCATGCATTTCTCTTCCAATTCCATGTCCTTGGAATTCCTTAACTACTGAGTATCCATTTTTTTCAACGAATTCACCTATTGCATGAGATACATCACCTATTCTATTTCCTTTTTTTGCATATTTTATGCCTTCAAAGAAAGCTTTTTTAGTGATTTCAATCAAACCTTCTGCTTCTTTTGATACCTTTCCAACTTTATATGTTCTTGCACAATCTCCATTATATCCATCTTTGTAAACTACAAGATCTACACTTACTATATCTCCTTCTTTTAGAATAACTTTTTTAGAAGGTATTCCATGTATGACCTCATCGTTAACTGATGTACACAGAGTTGCAGGGAAAGCCATTATACGACTATCTGGATGTGGATAATTTTTTTGCGCTGGTATTGCATTGTTTTTTCTTATAAAATCTTCTGCAATTCTATCTAATTCCAATGTAGAGATGCCTGGTCTTATAGCATTTTCAACAACTCTTTGTGTTTCTATTGCTAGTCTACAGGCTTCTTTCATTAATTCTATTTCTCTTTTTGATTTTATTTCAACCAATTTTATCCCATTCCTTATTTTAAATCTTTTTCTATTTCTTCAGCAAGTTCATATGATGTTCTTCCTGCTTCATTTCCTGCTTTTTCTGTTCTTAGAACATTTTTCTTGCTATAATATTCAATTAATTCATCTGCTGTATTTTTGTATACTTGTAGTCTGTTTTGAACTACTTCTGGTTTTTGATCTTCTCTTTGATATAGTTCTCCACCACACTCGTCGCATACTCCCTCTTTCTTTGGAGGATTAAATACAACATTGTATATTGCAGAGCATCCTTTGCAACTTCTTCTGTTTGCAATTCTTTCAACGATTTCTTCAAATGGTACTTCGATATTTAGTGCCATGTCTACTTTTTTACCTTTTGAAGTTAATAATTCGTCTAATACTTCTGCTTGTTTTTTTGTTCTTGGGAATCCATCTAATATTGCTCCATTTGCAACATCTGATTCTTCCATTCTTTTTTCTAACATTTTTACTGTTACTTCATCAGGAACTAGTTCTCCTTTGTCCATATATGATTTTGCTTGCATTCCTAATTCTGTTTCATTTTTTAAGTTTTCTCTGAATAAGTCTCCTGTTGAAATGTGTGCTAATTGTAAATTTTCAGCTAATATTTTTCCTACTGTTCCTTTTCCACTGCCTGGTGCTCCTAATAATACTATAACCATAATTTTTTCTCCTATATCTACTCAAGATACTCATGCTAAAAATAGCATGAGTGTCCTTCATTTATTTTCTATTTTATTCTAAGAATCCTTTATAGTGTCTCATTACTAATCTAGATTCTAATTGTTGTACTAATTCAAGTGCAACACCTACTACGATTAATATAGATGTTCCTCCAAAAGATATATTTAATCCTGTTAAGCTTAATAGTATTGGTAATATAGCTATTGCGCTTAGGAAGAATCCTCCAAATAATGTTAGTTTTTTCAATATTGAAGATATATAATCTGCTGTAGGTTTTCCTGCTCTTATACCTGGAACAAATCCTCCATTTTTCTTTATGTTATTTGCAACTTCTGTTGGATTAAATGTTGCATAAGTATAAAAATATGTGAATCCTATAATTAACAAGAAATAAACCAAAGCATTTGCTATTGTGTATCCAATTCCCATTGATGATGAAGTTGATGCTGAGAATTTATATATTGTTGCCCAAAATCCTGTAGCTGTTGCTATATTTGGGTTAAACATAGGTATAATCATTGCTGGAAATGTTAAGAAAGATGATGCAAATATAACTGGAATTACACCTGCCATTGCTAATTTTAATGGTATATGTGTATTTTGTCCACCATACATTTTTCTTCCTACAACTTTTTTAGCATATTGTACTGGTACTCTTCTTTCAGCTTCTTGTACAAATACAACTCCTGAAACAAGAAGTAATCCACCTGCTAGTATTATTAGTGCTAGTACTAATCCTGATGTATTAAATTGTGAGTCTACAATTATATAATTGTATAATGTAACTATTCCTGCTGGTAATGAAGATATAATACCAGCAAATATAATCATTGAAATTCCATTTCCTATTCCTTTATTTGTAATTTGATCTCCTAACCACATTAGTAATGCTGTACCTGCAATTAGTGATAGTACAAATAAGGCACCTGTTCCGAAACCTGGATTTATAAATACTCCAGCATTTTTATATGCTCTGCTGTATGTTAGATATAATCCTAGTGCTTCGATTAGAGCTAATACAAGGGTAAGCATTTTTGTATATTTGTTTACTTTTTCTTTTCCCTCTTCTCCGCCTTCTTTAATAGCTCTTTC
>CAYMDN010000015.1:26584-27084 GCA_964389545.1 uncultured Clostridium sp.
CAGTAATATAAGGTGTAATTGACATAGCAAATATTGATAATCTAGAGAAAGCTCCTCCTGATATCATATCTATTAAATTTGTGATACTTGTTCCTGATGAGCTTGTTAATTCTGCTAGTGCAAGGCTGTCTACACCTGGTACTGTTATTTGACATCCAAATCTGAATATAACGATTAATAATAATGTATATAAAAGTCTTTTTCTTATGTCTGGGGTCTTAATGGCATTTTTAATTGTTCTAAACAAATTAAATCACCTCTACTTTTCCACCAGCTTTTTCGATTGCTTCTGCAGCTGATTTTGTGAATCTTGTAGCTTTTACTGTTAATTTTTTTTCTAATTTTCCTGTTCCTAAAATAACGATTCCATCATTTGCTTTACTTATAATTCCATCTTTTATTAATGTTTCTGCTGTAACTTCTTCACCATTTGCTTTGTTTAGCATTGTTAAAGTTACTTCTGTATATGTTTTAGCATGAATGTTTGTAAATCCTCTTTT
>CAYMDN010000016.1:0-25876 GCA_964389545.1 uncultured Clostridium sp.
AACTCTAAAAAATAGGGAAGAACTTGAAGCATTAGCGACTACTAAAAATCGTGATTATTTTGAAAAAGAGTTTTCTAAATTGGTTAAGGGTCAAAAACAAACTGTAGCTGAATTAATACAAATGCAATACGAAAAAGGAAAACACGAACCAGCAATAATAGATTCAATAAATAATATATTAAGTAAAGAAGAAGGAAAAACAGTAGATTTAATAAAAGAAATTGAAAGATTTAAGTCATTAATGAAACCTACGATAGATTTAAGATAGGGGGTATAGTTACATGACAACCTATGATGAAATCATTGATATTGCTATGATTAGCATAAATGATTATGAATTAAACAAAGTAGTAGCAATATCAGAAGAAAACTTTGATATGTTACAAAATAGCTCTGATTATACAACTTATATTGATGAGTGTAATAGTCATGTGCTAGAATTTATAACTCCTGTAAGTAATAGAAGATATGATTATATTAAGTCGCAAGGATATGCAACATACGAAAACTATATTGTAGATATGGAAAAACAATTAACAAACAAGCTATACGCATATTTAATAAAAGCGATTCCACATTTTGAGAAATGTCCTAAGGTATTTAATAGAGATGAAGAATTAAAACAATTTAATGATAATTTAACAGACATTGAAAAATCAATTCTTGCTGATTTAACTGTACTTGCTTGGTTAGAAAGAGAGAATAATGATGTAAGACAATTTAGGGCAATGATTCAAAATAAATCAGAAGCTAATAGATATAGTGAAGCTAATTTATTAAAAGAAAGAACGAATAAGGAACAAATTTTAAAAGAAGCAATAAATACTAGAATAACGACTTATGATATAAAAAATAATTTTAAAGATTGGAAATTTTAATTATGAATATTGATTTATATATAAAGCACATATTTAGACTATTACCTATATATGAAAAAGCACAGATAGATAATGATTATTCTAATTATGTACAATCAATTAATTATTCTATTCAAGAAATGTCTATTGATAGAAATAATGTAGTCATTAATAATATCATTAAGTGTATGGAAGAATTAAAAGGCTATCATAACTATAATCATTATAATGTAAGAAAAGTAGTACTATTTTGTGTAAATAAATTGAAAACTCTAAAATAATGGGAGGAATACAGTTATGTCTTTTAAATATTCAAGTGTTTTTAAATCTGTTGAAACTCCTAGAGAATTTTACGAAGAATTGAATAAAAATATTTATGAACAAAGTTTTGAAAATGCACCTAATTACTATTCTACAAGTTGTAAGACACCTATTGAATACGAATATCCTTATGGCAGCAATGAGTGGCATAAAGTAGAGGGACGAGTTGATAGTATTGTATTAGCAAATACAGGAGCAAAAAGTGGAAATGATTATAAAAATTTCATTTTTAAACCCAATTTTTCACTTGATATAGTTTATGGAACTAAGTTTAGATGGAAAAATAATATTTGGTTAGTTCAAAATACTGATAATATGACTTCTGATATAAGCAAGACATGTGTTGCAAGAAGATGTAATAATGTTTTAAGATTTTATAATAAAGATGGACAAAAAGTCTATGAACCATGTTGTATGGATGATGTTGTTAGATTCACAAATACGAATCGAACGCAGGATATACCAACAGCTCGTGGAGAATATGTAATACTTGTACAAAGAAATGCAAATACACTTCAATTAAAGCCAAATGATAGATTTTTATTTGGAACTCCTGAACAACGAGAATGTCTAAGAATATATGGTACTGGAATTAGAAACTTTATAAACAGTACCACTGACGATGAAAACAGTCCATCATTAACTCAAATTTATTTAGAGCATTATCAATATGACTTACAATTAGATGATTTAGTGGAAGGTTTTTGCAATGCTTATGGAAATGAAACTAAAACAGAAATTGGAGTGCCTAGTACAGATAAAAATATAATAGAAATAAAACCTGATATAACTTATCTATTATCTGGTAAAGGTCAAAATGAACAAGAATTTGAAGTATATCTTTATCAAGATAGAATAAAACAAGAAGATATATTTCTGATAGAAGATACAAGTATTGATGTGCCACAAAATAAGTATAGAATCACATTAATAGACGGAAACCATTTTAAAGTAGAAAACTTAGGTATGTATATGGAAAAGCCAATTACTATTACTTGTACAAGCAGAAATATTTCTAAGTCTATTGATATTGAATTAAGGGGGTTATTCTAATGATTGATTATCAAAAGGGAATGTATAATAAATTAGAATTATTACCCAATTTACCTTATACAATATTAGAACGACTGATGACAGATGAAAAAGCTGAACTTATATGGAAATTGTTAAAGTATAATATAAATAGTGCATATTTAAAACCTAATTTATCATTACAAGAGAAATCAAAGCTAATATATAATGGAATTGGAGATATTAGTAAATATAATGTATTTTTAGACCCTTATGCAGATGAGGCAACTGTGCAACAAAAAACTTTTCTAAGAATATATAATGGCAATAATTATCCAGAAGACCACATAAAATCTATTCAAGAAGTGGTTTTTGAGGTATATTGTCATCCAGCACTAAGTACACTTAAAAATTACCAAAATAGAATAGATGCTATAATCCAATGTGTATTTGAAACATTAAATGGAGCAGATACAGGACAATTAGGACATTTGTTTTATAATGATTCTACAAAGGCAAATTGCAAAATATTGATACTTGGTACTAAGCCATACAAAGGAAAATATTTTGTATTGGGTACAAGAATATGATGAAAGAATTAGAACAAGAATATGCTAATTTACTTTATTTTGATAAGCCAATTCCATATAAAAATTTAGAAATATATCCTATTAAGGTAGAACAATACCTTTTGTTTCATAATTTTTTATCGTGTTTATTTCTGGAGAAGAAACAGCAAATAGAATATATAAATATGTCATATTTAAAATTTTTAATTGAGGAATATATACAAGGTAATACAACACCTATTTATCATTTAGTTTTATTATTAGAGCTATGCTTAAAGAAGAAATTTACTGAACAAATTGGAGATAATATTCAATTCAAAAATTTTGAATTTGGATATAGAGATAATAAACCTTATTTAAAAATAGAAAAGTATTTTTATAATAATGCTGATTTGGAGCAAATAAAAAATATTATATGTTTGCAACAAGGTATTGTAAATGAAGAAGAACATATTGATAGTGAATTAAAGAAGTTTTTAGAAAAATCACTTAAATTACAACAAATAAAGAACTTTGGAGATTTAGAAGACTTAATTGTTTGTGTAACCATATCTACTAATTATAACTTAAAAGATATTTATAATTTGCCAATTAGGAAGTTCAATAAGATATTAGAACGAGTAGATAAAAAAATGAACTATCAAATAATGAAAACTGCTGAAATGTCTGGAATGGTTAAATTCAATTCAGAAATTGAGGATTGGAGAACAGACACAGATTATAGAAGTAAATATGATAGTGTTTTAATGAAAAAAGAAGAATTTGATAACAAATTTAATAACAACAAATAAAAGTGCTGGATTAACTGGCACTTTTAAATTTTAATATAGGAGGAATGGATTATGTCTTTAGAAAGATATGTAACTACTGTAGCTGATGCTCTAATTTTTGATAAATTAAGTGGAGCATTATTTGCTTATGCTTCATTGCGTTCGTCTACATTTAGCCAAACGATTAACAATGTAGATATTCGTGGTGGAGTTGATGCAATGTTAAAGCTAGTATTTAGTAACCAAAAGGATGCTACTTTAACATTAGAAGACGTTGAATATAAGTTGGAAACAATAGCATTACAAAATAATGTACCAATTATTCAAGGAAGTGAATTTTTTGGAACAGAAAAAGTAGAAGTAATAAATGGTAATGGAACTGTTACCAAAACACCGTTACCACTTTTTGGAGGTACAGCAGAAGGTTGGGTAAGTTATACAACCCTAGAAGGCAAAAGAATAGAAAATGAAAAGATTACGTTTGTTAATAATTCATTTACTTTAAGTGATTTGACATTTACAGGCGAGGCTTGTGTTCAATATGTTAGAGATGAACTAAATGCTAGAAGTGTAACAGTAACAACAGCAACAAAAAATAGAGCAGTTGCAGTATTATTAAAATTTAGAGAAACATTAAAAGAAACAGGTAGTACAACAGCATTAGCAGACGTTGGAGAAGGTCAATTATATATACCAAATGCTATTATATTACAAGATAGTGAATTGGCATTTACTATGGATGCTGCATCAAGTCAAAAAATGACAATTAGAGCTTTAAGCAATGGTGCTAGAAGTTTGAATTGTGAGTCTGAAGGTGAAGATTTATATATTGTAAGAGAATATATAAGTTCTGGTGAATGGTACGAAAATGTTGTAGGTATAGGAATAGATGGTGGAGATGACCTTACTGTAAATGTTGGGAATACCATAAATGTGAATTTAACAGCATATAAAAACGATGGTACAACGATTACTTTAAACACAACAGATAGACTAGCAGGATTGACGATTTCAACCTCTGATGATAGTATTGCAACAGCAACAGGGAACATTATAAATGGTGTTGCTGCTGGTTCAACTAACATTCAGTATCTAATTACCGAAAAACCAAATATATTTGCAACTGCAAATGTAACAGTAGAATAATGGATAATTGCGAATTTGGAAAAGAAGTTGTGCAAGGCTTAACACGTTTTATTCAATGTGAAGAAACAAAAAAGCCTTGTGCTTTTCAAAGATATTGTCCGACTATTCGGACATTGTGTAAATACTGATTGTTATTTTACCATCTGTAAAATATTAGATAAAAAAAGAGAGGAGAAATACTATGGAAAATGAGTATAAATTTGTATCAAAGTTTATTGAAGGAAAAACCTATAAAGAACTAACAGCAGAGGAAATTGAAAAGCTAAAATCTGGTGTTGGTGTAAAAAAAGAGGATAAAGAATATATTGATTCTATGGAAAAAAGTACAATTGAAATAAATGAGACTAATAATGAAACAATGAATGACAATGTGCAAGAACTAGGGAATGAAGAATTAGAGAAAAATGAAGAAAAAATAGAAGAACCAAAAAAAGATGATGTTGTAAAAGATACTCCAACAGAAAATATAGATAAATCAAAAAAAGGTGTAGAAGTTGTGAGAGCATTCGGAAAAGTGTTAATATTAGCAGATAAAAGAGTTATTGAATTAACGAAAGAAGAATTAAAAGAAAAAACATTTTGGCGAAAAGGAGATGTTTATTATGGCTAAGAAAAATAAGAATAAACAGGAGGTTCAAGAGGCAAGTGAAGAAATAAAAGATGAGATAGAGCCAAAAGAAAATTCTTCTAAGGTAGGATATAGAATAGTACTGAAAACAAAAACATTTATTATAATTGACAAGTATGGCATAAATGTAAAAATAAAATTACCGATGCAAGAATTGGTAAAATACCAACTAAATGATTTGTATTATTTGTAGGCTTAATATTATTTATTTTGATATACTAAAATATTTATTTGAAAGGAGTATAATTATGGAGCATTTACCATTAATTACAGGTGTGTTTAGTGTAGTTTCAACAATACTTTCTGTAGGTATTTCGGTTGGTATATCACAAACTAAATTAAAAATATTTGAAGCTCAATTAGAGGAAAATAACAAGATAACTCGTGCAAATGAACAAAAAATAGCTGTAAGAGATGAAGAAATGAAAGTGATTCATAAGCAAATAGAAGAACTTGCAGATAGATTAACAGGTTTTGATAAAATATTGATTGAAATGAATATAAAACTTACGGAAATTTTAACAAGATTAAATATAGAAAAAAGCCAAAATCAGTAGCGGAAAAGCTACTATTTTTTGTCTTAAAAGGAGGTGTCAATATGAATTGGCAAGGAATAATTGTATTAGCTTTAATTGTAGAGGGTATAGTTACTAATTTAAAATTTTTATGGTCGGCAGAGGAATTTTGTGTTTCAAGATTAGTTGCTTTAATAGTTTCAATATTGATAGCAATATTAACAAATGCAGATTTATTTCCATTAGTAAATTTACCTATATCTATACCATTTGTTGGGGCTGGCTTAACAGGTATTGTGGTATCAAGTGGAGCAAATTTTGTATATGACTTGTGGAATAAATTAACAAATTTAAAAAGTTAGGAGGAATTTACAATGAATGATGAAAAAGCGAATATTGAAAATGCAGATTATAACACAGATGGAATTGATGAGGAAACAAAGGCAGAGTTAGAGAAAAATGAAAATACGGAGGGATAAGATGAATTTAAAAAAATGTATATTAACAGAAAATGAGTGCTATAAAAGAGGAAATAAAATAAAACCAGTAGGATTTATGCTACATTCTACAGGTGCAAATAATCCAAATTTGAAAAGGTATGTTCAACCAAATGATGGATTATTAGGAAATAATACGAATGGTAATCATTGGAATCAATATAGACCAGATGGAAGACAAGTTTGTGTTCATGGATTTATTGGAAGATTAGAAAATCAAGTAATTGCAACATATCAAACATTACCCTGGAATTATAAAGGTTGGCATTGTGGTGGAAGTGGAAATAACCAATATATAGGAGTTGAGATTTGCGAAGATGGTCTTTCAGATTCTAATTATTTTATGCAAGTATATAATGAAGCTACTGAATTAGTGGCATATCTGGCTAAAATGTATGGTTGGGAGATAAATAGCAATACAGTATTGTGCCATAGTGAAGGATATAAAAAAGGTATTGCAAGTAATCATTCTGATGTGATGCATTGGTTTTCTAAACATGGAAAGTCAATGGATACTTTTAGAGAAGATGTTAAGAAAAAATTAAATGGAGAAAATAATATAAGTATTCCTACTGCTACTCCAACAGAACCAGAAGGAAGTTATCTAGTAAGAGTAACAACAAGTGCGTTAAATGTTAGAAAAGGAGCAGGAACAAATCATGATATAAATACTTGTATAAGAGATAAAGGTATCTATACAATAGTTGAAACACAAAATAATTGGGGTAGATTAAAAAGTGGTGCTGGATGGATTTGTTTAGATTATACAGAAAAAGTGGAAAGTAATTCTCAAAAAACAACAACTTCAAAAACAAGTAGCATAAAAGTAGGAAGTAAAGTAAAAGTCGTAAATGGTTCAAAAACATATACAGGTGGAGGACTAGCTTCTTTTGTGTATAGTAATATTTATAATGTTATAGAAATATCAGGAGACAGAGTTGTAATAGGTAAAGGGAAAAGTGTAACTGCTGCAATTCATATAAATAATCTACAGAAAGTGTAATAAGAATTATGACAGTAGAAAGTAAAAGACCAATTATGATTTTTGCTAAAAACCGAGAATATAATGGGAATACTTTTCGAGTGTATAGTACAGGCATATCAAGCAAAAGTCAAGATGGAACTTATAATAATGCTTATATGCCTGTTAAATTTAGAAAGGGGATTGAAGTAGAAGATAGACAACTAATAAATCTTTTAAGTGCGTGGCTAATGCCAATAAAAATTGGAGAAAATTTTGTAACAGGGCTTTTTATAAATGACTTTAATTTAAAAGAAAATGGAAATTCTAACAATACAAATACTGATAATAATGGTACAGTTGAAAATAGTTATAATTATAATATGGATGATTTACCTTTTTAAAATATAAGAGTAGGTGTATATATGGGCGGTTCATATATACATCTACTCTTTTTTTAGGATTGTTTTAATTTATCTAGTAATCGTTTATCGCTATGTAAATATCTGTTGGTAGTGGATATGTTTTTGTGTCCTACATAATCAGCAATATCAACAATATTATCTCCTTTATAATTACGATTAGTAATAAAGAAGTGTCTAATTTTGTGTGAGGACATTTTTTCTGATTTATTTAATTTACATCTATGAGCAATATTTTTAAAAGCACCATTGATATTTCCTAAAGACATTTTATAACCATTTTTACTAATAAATAATAAATTATTATTTGTATTATTTTTAGAAAGAATCATTGCTCGTTTGGGTAAATATTGTTCTATGGCGTCTATCATTTTTTGAGTAAAGGCAATAGTACGTTCATTGTCAAATTTACCTGTCAAAGTATATTGTTTTGTTTCTTTGGCTTTTAAATATTGTTCATAAGAAATATCTATCAATTCGCTAAATCTACAACCAGTTTCAGAGTAACAAGTAAGAAGTGCAATCATAGTTTTATCTTTTGTATGTTTTAACATTTCATTAACATCATTCTCAAATAGAATAATAGTTTCTCTTTTTGGTATTCGTAATTGTTTAAACTCCATTATCTCATAAGGAATATCAATGTGTTTTGTGATTCTTAAAAACCTACAGAAAGTTTTAAATGCAGATACAGCTGTATTAATAGTTTGATTGCTATTTTTTCTTTTTGTTAAAATAGATAACCAATTATTAAAGTTTTCAACAGTAATCTCGTCATATTCATAATCCCTTATACGATATACATAATCATCAGCAGTTTTTTGAGTTAAATGCCAAATGTTTATACAATATGATTTGTAATTATCTAAAATATATTTGTTCATATTTTGTTTCTCCAATTTTTACATATATTTATTAAATAAAGTATAACACATGTTTTTGCCTAAACTGAACATTTGAAAAAAGTTTTGAAAGGATACGAGTTTTATGTATAAATTTATGATACCAATACATCCAGTAACAAAAAAGAATAATCCTAGAATATATCATGCTGGCAAAAGAACCATTGTATTGCCAAGTAAAGCGTATGAAAAATTTGAAAATGATTGTTTAAAATTAATACCAAGTAAATATAGAATAAATATCAATTATCCTGTAAATGTTAAAGTTCTTTATTATGTGAAAACAAAAAGAAGAATAGATAAAACGAATTTAGAAAGTGCAATAATGGATGTGCTTGTAAAGGCAGGAGTTTTAGCTGATGATAGTGCAATTAGTCCTGAAGTTGTGGTATCTACTGATGGGAGTAGAGTTTTGATTGATAAATCAAATCCAAGAATTGAGATTGAAATATCAAAAGCATAAAAATGAGGTGGATTATGGAGGAAGTAGAAAAACAAATTAATCAAATTTTAGTTAGAGTTATAAATGAAATTGCAGATAGTTATTTAAAAATACTTATTGGTTATATAGAGAAATATGTATATGAACCGAAACAACCTAAGCAATATAAAAGGACTAACCAATTTTTAAATTCTTTTGAAAAGTTACCACAAGCAAAGCAAGCATTAAATGAAATAATACAAGAAATTTATTTTAATAGTAATAAGTTAGTTTATGAAGTTCAAGAAAGCGGAATTTGGCAACATGGAATTGAAGGAAACAGTTATACAAATAAAATGGCAGAAATATTAAATAGTCAGACATTAAATAAGAAATATAGTCAATTAAGTGGAGCATTGAATATAGGAACAAATGGTCTTTATTGGAACGAATTCTTAAAGTATATTGACGAAAATCTCGTTAAGGATATACAAACAGCTTTTAGTAAGAAGGGAGTGATGCTCAAGTAAAGATTTTAAATTTAGTTTAATTGGTACATTAGATATTTCAAAGACAACAGCACAAGTAAATAAAGATATTAAAACAATAGAAAAAAATGTAAAACAAATAGATTTATCTCAAACAACAAAAAATGCAGTTAAACCAACAAATGAATTGTCAAATTCAGTAAAAAATGTAGCAAATAAAACCAAAGAAGCAACACAAGAAATGGGATTTTTTGATAGTAATATAGGAAAAGCAACAAAATCATTTTTTACTTTTATGTCTATTGCTACTGTTACGCAAACAGTTGTAAATGGGATAAAATCAATGGTAACAGAAGTTAAGAATTTAGATGATTCTTTAACAGAATTAAAAAAAGTTACTGATTTAGAAGGCAATAGTTTAGACCAATTTACTAAAAAGGCTTATGTAGCAGGGGAGAGCGTTGCTAAAACTGGAAATGAAATGATACAAGCAGCGACAGAATTTGCAAAGAGTGGTTATAATCCTGAACAATCGTTAGAATTGGGAAAAATAGCTTTAATGTACACTAATATTGCAGATGAAATAATATCAGCAAGTGATAGTGCTAGTATCCTAATAGCTCAAATGAAAGCATTTAATATAGAAGCTGATAGTAGTATGAGAATTATTGATGTAATAAATGAAGTAAGTAATAATTTTGCAGTTAGTTCAGGAGATATAGCAAGAAATTTAGGAAAAGTTTCTTCTTTGTGGGCGAATTCTGGTGGGGATTTAGAATCGTTAGTTGCAGTTATGACAGCAGGAACGGAAATAACAAGAGATGCAGGTTCAATGGCAAATGCTATTAAATCCCTAGTTAATAGAATACAAGGTATGAATGATGAAGGAAAAAAGGATTTAGAAATTAAAGCAAAACAGGAAGAATTATTCCAAAAATTGAATCTTTCATTATATAAACAAAATGGTGGATTAAAAAATGTATATGAAATATTAAATGATTTAGCACCAGTATATGAAAAATTAGATAATGCAGAAAAAGGGTATGTAACACAGACATTGGCAGGAGTTCATCAAAGTGGAAGATTAGCAGCTATTTTAAGCAACTGGACTGTAGCCCAAGAAGCCTTAACGACTGCTCAAAATGCTTCTGGAAGTGCAATGAAAGAAAATGAAAAAGTTTTAGATAGCATACAAGGACATTATCAACAATTACAAAGTGCATTTCAGGAATTAGCAACAAGTTTAATTGATAGTGGATTAATAAAGGGAGTTCTTGACTTAGGAACTGGATTATTAAAAGTTGCAAATAGTGATGCAGTAAAATTCATTGCAAAGGTAGCTCTTATAACGACAAGTTTGTCATTAGCAACAAAAGGTGTTAGGGCAATTAGTACAGCTTTTGCAACATATAAAACTCATTTAGTTGCAGGGATATTGATGTCTCAAGGATTTAGTGTTTCACAAGCATTAATAATAGGAAATAATGCTACATTAAGTATGTCTTTTAATGCTTTAACAATAGCCATGTTATCTAATCCATTATTTTGGGGTAGTTTAGCAGTTGCTGGAATTATGGGTATTATAAAAGTTATTGATACTTTAACAGTATCTTATGAGGAACAGGCAGAAATTGTTGATAATCTAAAACAGGAATATGAGGATGCGAAAAACAAAGTATCAGAAACTGAAACGGAATTAGAAAAAATCAAAAAGAGAATTGAAGAATTAGAGAAAAAAGATAATCTTACTATTATTGAACAAGAAGAAATAAATAAATTAAAGCAAGAAAATGAATTATTAGAAAAGCAATTAGTAATTTTGAGAGAGACAGAGGAAATAAAAAAGAAACAGAAAGCTGAGGCCACACTAGAATTAGGAAAAAATTTTGACTATACTCCAAAAGAAACAAGAGAAGCAAGACGAGAAGCAGAAAATATTGGAAAATCATGGTATAATAAAACTTACGGTTCAGTAGGGGAGAGCAATTCTAAAACAGGACTATATGAAGAAAACACGAATGCTATAAAAAAACTAAATGATGAAATAGATAGGTTAAAACAAAAACAGTCTGAATTAAACATTGAAACTAAAAATGGTAAGGAAGAATTTGAAAAAGCTACAAAACAAATAGAAACATATCAAGAATATGTGAAGCAATTAACTGAAGAAAATATAGAACTAGCAAATAGTTTTAGTGATTGGATAAAGGATTTAGAGGGTGGAAATGAAGAAACTGAAAAATTTAGAGAATATTTAATTGGACTACAAAATCAAACATTAAAAAATATAGATACAACAGAACAAAGTATAGAAAGTAATGAAAATTTATCTGATTCATTGGAGACAACAAAGCAAAAAGTTAAAGCATATAGCGAAGAACTTGATACGATTCAAGAAGCATACGAGACATTAGAAGATACAGTTACAGAATATAATGAAAATGGTTATGTAACATTGGATACACTTCAAGCCTTATTAGAACTAGATTCGCAATATTTGGCTCAATTAGATTTAAAGAATGGTAAATTATCTGTTAGCTCAGTAGAAACTCAAAATTATGCAGACAACTTAAAATATGTTGCTCTAGCTTCATTACAAGCAGCTTATGCAGAGGATATGAATAATTTAGCGATTGGAGAAACAAATGAACTAAGTCCACTAGCAAAATCAGCAGTTAGTGAACTAGGTGGAGCAATGGATACAGCTGGAACAATAGCACAAGCCCAAGCAGGTAATTTATTCAATTTTGCGGCAGGAATAGCAGCAATAAAAGAAGCTAACAAGGGCGAAGGATTTGATGAAAATGCACTAAAAGAAAAAATTGACGCGATAAGTAGTGCATATAATAAAGCGGCCAAAAATATATCTAGCTTAAAAGTTGGTGGTGGAATTACTGGTAGTGGAGCAAAGAGTGCAAAAAAGAAATCTGGTAGTGGGTCATCATCTGCAAAAAAAGAAAAAGAATGGTGGGAAACAGAACTTGAAAGTTTAAAAAAAGACTTTGAATACGACCAAATTACAATTGAACAATATATTGGTGGTTTAGAAGGCATATTATCAAGATTACAAGTAGGTTCTGAAGCATGGAAAAAAATAAATGAGGAATTACAAAAACAGAGATTAACCAAGTTAAAAGATGATTATAGTTCTTCTAAAATAACCTTAGATGAATATATTGCAGGTTTAAAAGAACTACAAAGGCAGTACAAAGAAAATACAGAAGGCTGGAAAGACTTAAATGAAGAAATAAAAAAACAGCAAATTAATAAAGTAAAAGAAGATTATTCAGATGCTAGAATTTCTTTGGAAGAATATATAAAAAAATTAAAGGAATTACAAAGGCAATATAAAGAAAATACAGAAGGTTGGCTTGAATTAGCAAAAGAAATAAAAAAGTCATTGATAGAACAACAAAAACAATACAAATCTGATTATGAAATGGCTTACGATGGCGTAGAAAAAATAATTAACGATGAAATTGATAAAATAAACGAGCTAAGAGATGCCACAGAAAAAAGATATAATGATGAAATCGAAGCAAAGAAAAAAGCAAATGAAGAAACACAAAATGAAATAACGTTATTAGAGTTACAAGAACGTTTAGAGAATGCAAAAAATGAAAAGAACAAGAGAATATGGAATGAGGCATTAGGAACGTGGCAATGGGTAGCAGATGAAAAAGCTATCAATGAGGCTCAAAAAGACCTAGACGACTTTTTATTTGATGAAGAAATAAAGAAGTTAGAAGAAACAAGAGATGCAGAATTAGAAGCACTAGACGAAAGAATTAAAGGGTGGGAAGATTATAAGGAACAATGGGAAGACATATTAAGTGAATATGAAGATAGCTTAAATTATAAAATGATGCTTGAAAAATTAGGGGCAGATTCAGAAGCAAAAATTCTAGCCCAAAGATTAGATGTGTTAAAGAAATTCAGAGACGAGTATATAAAAATACAAGAAGAAATTACAAAATTAGATAAAATGTCAACAAATGAAGCAAGTGGAAGTGTTAATCCAGCTGTCAATGATAATAATAGTAATAATACTCCAGTTAATAATACTCCTACACCAGCACCATCTCAAAATTTAAGCTATACTGTGAAAAAGGGCGACAACTTAACTAAAATTGCTAAACAATTTGGAACAACTTGGCAAAAAATTTATGAATTAAATAAATCTATTATTGGTGGAAATCCAAATTTAATAAGACCAGGACAGAGATTAACCATGCCAGGATATAGTAATGGTGGTATAGTAGATTTTACAGGATTAGCAATGCTTCATGGCTCAAAAAGTAATCCAGAAGTTGTTTTGAACAGTACACAATTATCAAAAATGTTTAGCTTAATAAATGCCATGCCTAAACCTAATAGTAATTTTACTCAACCTAATAGAAGTACTAATAATACGTATAAAATAGAAAATATTACTCTACCAAATGTTCATAGTGGTAGAGATTTTTTAAATGAATTGGAAAAAGAAATAAATCTAAATAGATAGAAAGGAGAGGCTATGATATATCAACCACGTAATTTGCAAATATTAAAAAGTTCTTTCGATGGACTAAAAGAAAATAAATTACAGTATCAAATAGCAACCAATAATAAAATAATTGCGTATGAATTATTTATATATGACCTAAATAATAATATTTTTTATGATAGTGGTAGAATCAAATTAACGCCTAATTTATACAACAAGGATATATTGACGATACCGCTCCCTTCATCTATAAAATTGGTTAATGGTAGTAATTATAGATATAGTATAAGGTTGTGGCAGGATTTTTTAGACATTGAAGTGTCAAAGGGAAAAGTACAATCTATAAGTAATCAGACAAAATTTGTAATTGTTGCAAATGTAAATATAAAAGCAGGAATGTATATTGGAATACAGGGAGAGGCAAAACAGATAACTGCCTATAATTCTGTAAGTGGTGAAGTAACAATAGAAAGTGCTTATTCAACTAATATAGCAGAAGGTGTGGATTATAGTATTGTAAGTGATTTTATTGACCAATTTCCAGAGGAAAATTTATATATCCGAAACTATCCTCAAATATATATTACCAATGTTCAAACAATGACAACAAAATCATATACTTTTAAAGGTATTTATATTCAACAACAAAATGTACCAATTGTAAGCTATACTTTTAATATTTATCAAAATGTGGGAGATATAGAAGACAAAAAATTACTTATGTCTTATACCAATAATAGTGCCAATATAGAATGTTATTATGACGGATTTTTAAATGAACAAGATTATCTAATTGAATTAATAGTTTTAAATGAATTTAATATTGAGGCAAAAACAGAGTTGATACCATTCACAGCAAAGTATGACACACCAGCGTATTTAGAAAAACCACAAATTAATTATATAGAAAGCAGAAATGCCAATAAAATACAATTTCAAGCTGATATAATGATACCTACATCAACTCAATATCAAGGTGTAGTAAAAGGAAATATTTTATCAAAAATCAGTGATACCTATTTTGTTGTAAATCAAAATTTGAATATACAAGAAGGAGATACAATTATAATTGAACGTTATAATAAAGCTACTGTGTTAGATTATAATTTATCTAGTGGACATCTAGTAACAAGTCCTTTTATAATTACACCTAGCGTTAATGATAGTTTTTATATAAATAAGAAAATGCAGTTAGGAGAAAATGGTTTAAATATATTAACCGATACGCCTTATCGTAGAGTTAATTCTGCTGATTTGAATGCTAGCTTAGTTTATGATGGCAATAGAGTTCCACAAGGCATAATGAATGATTTCCCAAAAGAATTTCAATTTACTACACAACTAAAATTTAAAAAAGATTTTATTACTCAAATACACAATAGCAAATATGAATACACCAACATTATTGATATTAATTGTGATGAGTATAATTGTATAGGTCTTAAATTAGGAATCAGGAAAAGAGATTTAATAACTCTAATTCCAACAGAAAACATGTACGATAGATTAACAAATGAAACACAAACTGATACTACTATTTATATAACAAATGCAATAGATTTTTCTAGGCAGCAATTTATTATATTTAGAGATTATAACAATTTTGTAGCTGAAATAAAATCATACGATGATAGTACACACAAAGTTACTCTTACAAAAGCATTGCCATTTACACCAGAAAGGGGAGCATATATATATGTTCCTTTTTCGATTATTACACCATTTGTAGAAGGAATAACAGATGTGTGGTTGTTGCAAGAATTTGAAAATGTATTAGAACATACTTATTGGGATGATACAGATTCTTGGAACGATAATAAATTTTGGAGAGAAACAGGAGACTTTATCAGCTTAATAAGTTCTGTATGGTGGAAAATAGAAGTAAAGTCAAATTCTGAGGGTAATAGTGTAAAAATAGAACAGGGTGGTGTTTAATGTATGGATATAAGAAATATAAAAGTAAATCAGCGGACTTATATTAGATTTTTTTTCTCTAAATGATACAACTGAAAAAGAGCCTTTTGATATATTTGTAAATAATTTTAAGCCTACAAAAAATATATCTACTATTGCTATGGTAACATTTGAAAACGACCAAGGTGAAACAGATTTAATAGGTGTTGGAGAGAGGGCAATCGGATATACTTATGCAATTTATAGAGAAAGAAATAACGATGGTCATTTAGAATTATTATACAAAATTAAAGAAGGTTATTTAGGCTTTTATGATTATGGTATTAAAAATAATTCAAAGTATAAATATTATATTTTTAAGGAAAATCAAACGGATAATACATCTTCTTATGCAAATGAATCTGATATGGTATGTTCATGTTGGGGAAATTATGTTTTATATGATTTGATTGGTAAGACAATAGAGAATAATGTTCCGATTTATATGATTGATGAAAATAATATATGGCAATTTGATTTACAAATGCAAAATAGTGGTATGACTCAAACTCTTAACAAAACGACATATAATACTTTTGGAAAATATGCTCGTACTAATAGGTCGAATAATAATTATGCAAGTGGTTCATTATCCTGTCTATTTGGAGAAGCAAATAATTTTGTATATTATGAAGATGCAGATAAATTAGAAAAGTGGGCAGAATTCATAAACAATGGAAATATGAAGTTGTTAAAGGATATAAAAGGTAATGCGTGGATTATAGATATAATAGAGAGTAATGTTAAGCCAGATGATAATTTTTTGGAAATACCTAGTACATTAACATTTAGCTGGGTTCAGCTTAACTCTGTTTTAGATAAAGGATTTGTAAGTTATGATTGATAATATCGATTATTTAAAAGTAAATGAATTATTGAAAAGAGAAATCTATAATCTACATTGCAAATTATTTGTGCTTAGAGGCGATGAAACAATTGACTATGAAATACCACAAGAAGATATTATATTAGATTCAATAAATTTTTCAGAAAATTACAATCAAGGCGAAAGAAGAAATCTTTCAGTCTCTTTAATTAATGTAGATAATAAATATACTCCAAATGTAAGGGGAATATGGGTTAATACGAAATTTAGGTTTGATATAGGAATAGAAGATAGATACAAAAATCAAATATATTGGTTTCAAAATGGTATTTATATTCTATCAAACCCAAGTCTAACACATAATAATTCAGACCAACAAATAACCTATAATTTACGAGATAAATGGGCTGTCTTAGAAGGAAACAAATCGACTGTTACAAGTATCATGGAAATTCCAATAGGAAGTAATGTTGGAGAGGCCATACAAGGTATCTTAAATATTGATGATGGAGCAGGAAATCTCATTGACCCAATTCCTATTGCATTGGATTATTCATTGAAAAATTTAATAACACCTTATACTATTACAAAAGATGCTGGAACCAAGTTAGCAGATTTAATATTGGAACTTGTTTATACAATGAATGCAGAGGTTTATTATGATGAAAACGGACAATTAAGAATAGTTCCTATGGTTGAAGCTATGCAAGATACAAAAAAACAGGTATTATGGTATTACAATGAAATAGAAATATTAAATAATTATTCTTCTAATCAAACCATTTATTCAGTTGAAAATTTTGTTAATGAAATACATGTTATAGGAAATAATATCAATGGCGATAATGTCTATGGGGTTGCTACCAACGATAATATAGAAAGTCAGTATAGTGTACAGCGAATAGGACGTAGAATTGCTGAACCAATCGAAGATGCTAATATTAGTACAGAAGACCAAGCGAATGATAGGGCAATATACGAATTAAGAAAAGCCAATATAAAACAAACGCAGATAACAATACAGGTACTATTTAATCCATTATTGAAAGTTAATAGTCTTATAGATATAACAAGTACAGAAAATGGAAATGAAAAACTTGTAATACAGAGTATATCTTTTTCTATGCCAAATGGAATCATGAATATAGGTTGTAGCAATTTAGAGAATGTAACAAATCTTACAGAAGCATATATGAAAAGATTTGCAGCAATTATACAAGAAGATAACGAATACTTTATTTTATTAGAAGATTATAACGTGATAAGGCTAGAGGAGGATGAATAATATGGAGAAAGAGTTAGTACAAGAATTTGTACAAGTCATGTTAAAACTCGTTAATAAAGAAGTGATAAAAAGGAAATTTGCACAATACAAGAGTGCAAAAGTCGTTTCGATAAATACAGATGGTTCTGTAAATATTAAAATTCCACCAAATGAGACTATAATTCATAATTTATTAAATAAAACAGGGGAGACATTGTCTGAAAATGACGATGTCTCTTTGCTTTTAAAAGATGGAACAATGTCAACAGCGTTAGTAGCTTTTAAAAATAAAACTAATTTAATTTATAATGGCACTGCTAGTGGTGGCAATAGCAATTTAACAGAGGACATACTTAATAAAATCAATTCAGCTATTCAAGTTGTAAAAGTAAATAATACATTATTAAATCCAAATATAAATCAAGAAGTTAATATAAACATGCCAACAAAATTAACTGATTTAATAAATGACGGCTATTTTGTACAAGACCAATATTATATTCATACAGACAATAATTTTACGAATGCCTTAAAAAACAGTTATGATAACTTAGTTACCAATGTTAATCAATCTGTTAGTTCTAATAATAAGTTAGCGACAATGAGAGATATTCCAGATTTAAGCGATTATTATAATAAAGAAGATAGCGATAATCGATACGTTCAAAAGGAAAGTGGAAAGGGACTTTCAGCAAATGATTTTACAAATGTTGAAAAAACAAAACTAGCTGGAATTTCTGCTAATGCAAACAAAGTAGAAAAATCAAATACAAATGGAAATATAAAAATTGATGGGATAGAGACTACTGTGTATAGTTTAACTCAAAGTGAAATTATTTCAGTATTGGGTTTTACGCCTAGTGAAGGTGGAACAGAAGATTTAAGCGATTATTATAATAAAGAAGATAGCGATAATAGATATGTTCAAAAGGAAAATGGAAAAGGACTATCTGCAAATAATTATTCAACGACAGAAAAAAATAAATTATCAAATATTGAGTCAAATGCTCAAGTCAATACTATTGAAGATGTAAAAGTAAATAATGCTAGTTTAAGTGTAACAAATAAGTCTGTTAATATAAGTGTACCAACTAATGTTAGTGAATTAAATAATGATAGTAATTACGTAAAAGTAAGTGAATTATTAAATAAAATATATCCTGTAGGAGCTATATATATAAGTACAAGTTCAACAAATCCACAAAATCTTTTTGGCGGTACATGGGAGCAAATAAAAGATAGATTTTTGCTTAGTGCTGGTAACACATATAATGCAGGGGAAACTGGCGGAGAGGCATCCCACAAATTAACCAGTTCTGAAATGCCATCACATCAACATAAAACTACGACAGAATTAGGATGTAATGGGTTGGTTTTAAAGTGGGATAATCGACAATCTGGTAATGATTATTGGGGTGTTCAATTTCATGACTTAAATTATCAGTCATCAGGAGCTTTTGCATTAAATAGTTTGTACACAGGATATACAGGAGGAAATTCAGCTCATAATAATATGCCACCATATCTAGTCGTTTATGTGTGGAAAAGAACTGCATAAATTTTTATAAGATAGGAGGAATAAATTTGGAAAATAAAAGAATGAGTGAATTACCAATTGCAACAGTTGTAAATGATGAAGATTATACAATTATTGTTCAAGATGGTATAAATAAAAGAGCAAGTAGAGATGTTTTTAAACAAAAAAATTATGATGACTTAAATAATAGACCTTATATAAATAGTATGTATTCATCTTCACTAAATCCAGTAAACGAACTTTTTCAAGGAACATTACAATTCCATAAAATTAGTAAAACTGGAAAATATAGTGATTTGTTGGAATTACCATTTATAGCAACAAAATTAACTGATTTAACTAACGATGGATATTTTGTGCAAGACCAATATTATATGCACACCGATAATAACTTAACAAATGGATTATTAGAAAAAATCAATTCAGCTGTGCAAGCAATTAAAGTAAATAATACATTATTAAGTCCGAATGCAAATCAAGAAATTAATATAAATATGCCAACAAAATTAACCGATTTAACAAATGATGCACATTTTGTGCAAGATGAAAATTATATTCATACGGACAATAATTTTACAAATGCCTTAAAAAATAATTACGATAATTTAGTAGTAAATGTTAATCAGCCTGTTAGTGCAAATAATAAATTAGCAACTATGAATGATATTCCCACAATGGATAGTGGCTATTGGAGTCCAATAGAAGAGTATATAAATATTATATTTGATGGAGTATATAATTCAGCAGAAGAAGCACCAACAGAAGGTACTTATGCGATATTAGATGGAGAAGTAGTTAATAAATATACAGATGGAATTAGTGATAATCTGAATATTCCTGTCAGAGAAGGTCATTTTATATTTGCGGAAGGAACAAGCACAGAAACAATCTATTATATTAAAGATTCTGAATGGAAAATGTTAGGGGAAAGTAACGGTCAACAAGCCAGTTATGATGTTGTTACTACTAGCAAAAATGGATTAATGAGTTCAGAAATGCTTACTAAATTAAACGGTATTGCAGAAAATGCTGATAATGTAACATTCACGCCAAGTTTAAGTTCTGGAACAAAGATTGGTACTTTAACTATAAATGGAACATCTACCAATATGTATGCACCAGCAAGTTCTAGTTCCAATATTCAGTTAGGTATAGGAAATTTATCAGGAAGTAATGAAAGTTATACAAGTAATGAGAATACAGCTATATTTTTAAAAGAAGGTTCATCAATAAAAAATTTGATGAAAATAGAAGGAAGTGGAGGAACAACAGTAGGGAGCAATCCATTAGGAACACTTTATATTAATTCTGAAAAAGGTTCAGACCAAATATATGCGGAATTTATGACTTATTGGTCGTCTTATGCAGATAAAACTAATTTAACTACCGAAGCATTTTTTAGTATAAATGAATACGATAGAATGATACCTGGGGCAATTCTTGTATATGAAGATGCTAATAATAGTTCTCTAACGTATTATGGATTGATTCTTTTTGAAAAGTCTGGTTATCCATATAAGTCTGGTGGTGGAAGATATTTTACTAAAGAAATTTATGTATTAAATACAAATGGTGCTATTACCAAATACTCATTTTGTTGCGATGCTTTTGGCGATGAATCAGTCTACAAAGGTACAACATTACCATAAAAGAAAATTTAAGAAGGGAGTAATATTATGGCAATACAAGAAATTAATAATAATGATGATGCTCTGGATGTTAGAAATAAGATTAATAATAATTTTAAGGAAATAGGAACGCTGATTGATTATAACATTCAAAATACTTTTATAGATATATCAACATCTAATACAAAACATATTTTTAATATAGAAGGAATACAAAGTTATGCAGATATTGAGAACAAATTATTAGCATTTATTGTAACACAAGCTACAGGTACATCCCATACTTTTAATATAAATAATTATGGAGATACACCTGTACAAACATTTGACACTTTAGGAAATCCACGAAACTTAATGACAGGTGAATTAGTGGCAGGTAAATTAATTTTAGCATTTCGTAGAAATAATACATTCTATATAATAAATAATAACCCACAAGTTGCAACAGAGGCACAAGCAAAGGCAGGAACTTCTGATAATGTATATATGACACCGAGCAAAACAAAAAATGTTTTAGATTCTTTTTCAGTCAACTTTGTAAATGGGAGTACGGGTAGTTTCGTAAAAGGTAATTGTACTATTGTTACTAAAGCAACAAAAGCACAAGCAGCAACTTATGGAGGGAATGGAAAAGTCGTTATATTAATTGGTGTAACAGGGTAAAGGGGGGATAATATTGGCTCTATTAATAGGAACAAAAAAATTAAGTAATCCTAAACCCAACGTAATGCTAGATAATGTAAGCTATTCGGCATATCAATCAGGAGGTAATGTTATATATACCATTACTGTACAAATGAGAACAGATAATATAGGTGGTTGGTATGATTGGGGTTGGTATTATAATATGTGGGTTAATGGAATACAGATTGTTAGCAATGGAATAGTAAAAGGACGAACTGGACGAACTGTTATAAGAAAAAATATATATCAAAGTTCAGCAACCGCAACTTTACCATTAGGAAGTGCTTTATTAGTTACCGTTCAATTATGGAGTGCCACATCTGCCACAGCAACTAGCCATTATGATGATTTTGGGACATTTTCAAATGACGGAGGAGCAGCACCTCCATTGGTAGTACCACCTCAAGTAAGTGCTTTAAATGTATTTAATGTAGGGGATAAATACTTGAGTGCTTCATTTGATATAATAAACCAAGGAGGTCAGGGACCAGATTATTATATTGATGTAGCACTTAATAATTTTGCTAATGTTGTTGGAGTTAGGACATCAACAGGTCAATTTAATGGACTAGATGCTGGAAGGACATACTATGTGAGAGGTAATGCTGGTAATGGAGCAGGTAGGACATACACTAATGTAGTGGGAGTAACGACAGCGTATTATGTACCAAGTGAACCTAGTTCATTAAATTGTAGTAAGTCCATTTTAAACAATACAGGGTCATTGACCTGGGTCAATCCTGGGTCATCAGGGTCAAATGGGATAGTGGGATATAGAATAAGAATTTATAAAAATAATATGCTATTCTTGACAATAGATACAGGAAATACTGGTTTATTGTATAATTATACTTTTTTAGAAAGAGATTGGAGACATGGGGATATATTTAAGTTTGATATATGTGCTTATTCAGTAAGATGGGATGGAGCAAAAATGTATGGGAATATACAGACAAGTAGTAATTATTTTGTAGAAACTGATAAATATGTATATTTACTGGTAAATAGCAATAATCCAAATGATTTTGTGAAGGTGGATTTGCATTTGCTAGTTAATTCAAATTTACCACAAAATTTTGTGGAAATAAAGAAAGCCAATTTTGCTCTCAATATTAATAATAAATGGATTGATTTTTAATAATACAAAAATAGAAGCATAACGCTTCGTATAAGAGGTTACGCTTCTATCAATTTTTTTAATAATTCTATATTTTCATTTTTTAATAAAAATTGTCTAACACCATAACAAGAACTCGGTATTGATGAAGGAGAACAACCTAATTCTTTGGCTAAAGTAGTGTAATTGTATATTTGTTGTCCTTGATTTACATCTAAATTGTAATATTTAGTAAATCGACTTTTTTGTTTGTCTGTTTTATTAGAATTATTAATCATTTCAAATAATATCTTTCTTTGTTTTTCTGATAATTGATTTGCTCTAGCTTTTTCTAATATTTTATCTACTATTTCTACTTTTTCTCTAGGTTTCATTAAAATTACCTCTCTTACTAAATTTTTTTATAAATTCTATTAAATATATTTGCTACTTCTATTACTTTTTTTCTATTATTTGAAAATATTGGTTTTTCAAGGTAATCATCAAATCCTATGTAATCTACAAAGTAATGTCTTTCATTTTGGCTAATTGTATGAATTATAACAGGAATGTTAAATCCTTCAAGGTTTTTAAGTTCTTTTAACAATTCTGGTCCTTGTATTCCAGATTGATAAACATTGTTAGTAAAGATAACATCACATTTATAATTGTTTTTTATCTTTTCTAAAATCTCTGAACCTGTTTTAAAAACCTCTACATGCATCCCAAAATTTTCTAATATAGCTTTTAGCTCATTAGAACAAAATGAATGATAATTTCCTATAATTGCCGTTTTGCCTTTTAAAAATTGTTTACCAGTATTCTCATTTAACACAAAATATCACCTCCTTTTATTATTTTTCAAATTTTTATTTTCATAGATTTATCAATATTTTTGAAAGAAAAAGCATCTTCTTACTCAATCGTTTATGGAAATAAACGTAAATATTTTGTAATATATCTATGAAAAATAGTATAGATGGAGGTGTTTAGTATAAGTAAAAAATATAAAAATGAAACTCGTGAAATTTTAGCAAATAACATTCTATCTATGCGATATGAAAGAGATTGGAGTCAAGAAAAACTAGCTGAATTAGCTCATTCTAGTGCTGTTTATATTAGTAATATTGAACAGGGCAAAAGAAATGTTTCAATCGATTTTATAGATAATATTGCTAAAATATTCGGAGTACCAAGTTATAAAATGTTAATAGAAAGCCCAAAAGTAGTGAATAGAGGTAGAGTAGATAGTAAAAAATAGTTGCAGTATTTTTTACTATTTTTTTGAGCATTGTTCTATTACAGTTCAAAATTCTCCATCTATATGAAATTATATTATATTCTGTGTGCAAAGTCAACATTGGAAATAAGTTATTAACTTATTTTGTGTGCAAAGGTAAAATGGTATATAGAAAAAAGGGAGGTTTTTTTATGGTAAAATCTGAAATAGATTATAAATCAGTAGGAGAAAGAATAAAGAATTCTCGAGTTAGAAAAAATATAACACAAGAGAAGCTAGCTGAACTTATAAACGTAAATCCAAGCCATTTAAGTAATATAGAAAGTGGTAAAACTAAAATGAGTACGGAAACTCTTGCGAGTATAGCTGAAAGTTTATATACGTCAATAGATTATTTGCTTTTTGGAGATATAACTTTTGAACATGACCAGTATATGCAAATGGCTTTTTTAGAAGTTGAAAAGATATTAAAAGATAAGGGAAAAGAAGATGTTAATACTTTTATAACTTTTTGTAAAAGTTTTATTGACCTTTTGCCCAAAATACATAAATGGTAAATACAATAGAAATAGCACTATAAAATGAGTGCTATTTTTAATATTATGGTATGTTAAAAAATGCAAAATTTTGTAATGTAATAATTAAACTTTTTAGATTTTGCATAAAATATACAATATTGATAATATGTATTACTAATTTGCTAAATTAATTAATGAATCTATCAGATGACCTATTTTTAAATTCTTTTCATCAGAAAATCCATTTTGATTTATGTTTAAATACATTTTTTGCTGCAAATCACTAATATCTTCTTTTGTATAGAACAATTCCTTTATGTTTACACTTAATGCTGTTGCTATGTCATATAGTAAATTTATACTAGGATTTTGTTTTTCCCCCCTTTCCAATTGCGACAAATAAGCTAGGTTTACTGATGATTTTCGACTTAATTTTTCTAATGATAGATTTTTTTCAATCCTGATTTCTCTAATTCTAAATACAAACATATATATATTATGACATTTTTTTCAAAGAAAATAAAGTTATCCCCTAACATGTTTTTGAAAGAACATTATTCGCCTTTGCTGGTAGCAAAGGCTTACTGTCGAAGGCTTTTTCTTGATTTTTGATAAGGAAAAAGCTATAATTAAAATGAAAAAATTGAAAGACATATATAATAATTTTATAGTATTTTTTTTATTGTAATATTGTACAAAGTCTCTAAGTTTTAATTATCGGAAAGGAGATAAAATGAATAATTTAGTACAAGAGTTAAGTGAAAAATATAATAAAGAGGAATCATTTATAAAGAATATTATTCAAATGACAATTAATAAAGGTTATGAAATAGATAAGGTAAAAATTATCGTGGAAAAATATCTAAAAAGTTACATATAAAATAGGAAAATTAGAGTGAAATTAGTTGACTTTTTAATATGAAATTAGATGATAATTTTTAGAAAAATATACTTGAAAAATGTAAAAAAATTTTGTATAATATAAAAAATAGGTTCTGGTTATACTTTGGTTATACTAGAGCAAGTTTGAGAAGGTTTTAATAGGTTTGTTAAAAAACGTACAAAGCTAGAGAGAGAAAGAAAACAGAGATTTTATGTGGGTTGCAAAAAATCAGCAAAAATCGCTCAATGATTTT
>CAYMDN010000017.1:0-25247 GCA_964389545.1 uncultured Clostridium sp.
TTCTAGAGTATAGTTTAATAATTGAACTTATCTTTTGGATTAATTGTATTTATGTATGATAATGTAAATACTATGGCTGATAAAAGAAATACAACAAAGATGCAGGCGAAACAATCACCTGCATCTTTGTTGTAGTCCGGTCATTTTATACAGCTGTTAAGTATAGACTATTTAGTCCACCGCCTGACGAATCTTCTCCAGAATCAAGTTATCCTTATACAGATTTTCCAAGATATAATAATAACCGCCAAGCAAAAAAGAATCCCCGTTTAAGGCACAATAACCAATCACTACTCTGTGCTAAAAGTAGTTCTCTTGCGGCTTGGTTTAAAGCACGTTTTTGTGTCCCTTTGGCATTTGGATATTTTTGTGCTAATTCTACCATTAAATCACCAGCTTTATGAAGATGGCGATGAACATAGTCATTTGTTTCATTTAACCATACTTCGTTGTATCCATTTGCACCCCAACTAGAGCGGCAAGGTGTACATACTTGTATATTAGGGTATTTGTCTATGTATTCACCAGGTGTTATTAATTTAAAATTACATTTATCATAATAGATTTTTTTAAATAAAATATATAACCAATAAGGACCTTCATACCACCAATGTCCAAATAACTCTGCATCATAAGGACAAAGAACAATAGGAGGGGTCTGCATATAATTAGAAAGATTAGTAATTTGAGTTTGTCTAGAATCAAAGAAATGACCAGCCTGTTTTTCTACAGAATCCATAGCCCATTGCAAATCATAAATATCTTTGTTTTCAGTTTTACCAGTAATTCGGTGATACTTTATACCAGTATTAACTCTAACACCATTATGAGCTATATATGGCTTAATGTATTCATAATCTGCATCATAACCTATATCGCGATAGAATTCTCTGTAGTTAAAATCTCCAGGATATCCATTAATAGAACTCCATACCTGTCTTGAACTTTCTATATCTCTTCCAAATGCAATAACTCCACGAGGAGAAACTATTGGAGCGAAAGTTCCATAAACAGGAGCAGGATCGGCGTATAAAATTCCATGTGATTCTGTAATAATGTATTCAATGCCAAATTCTTTTAAATATTGATCTGCTTGAGGCACATAACCACATTCAGGAAGCCAAATTCCTCTAGGTGGTCTTCCAAAATATTTTTTATATGTTTCAACACCAACACCAATTTGTGCTTTTACAGTCTTTTCATTAACATATAAAATAGGGAAGTATCCATGTGTAGCACCACATGTAATGATTTCTAGGACGCCAATATCTTGAAAATGCTTAAATTGATTTATTAAATTGCACTTGTATACATCTTTAAACATGTGCAAATCATTAGAATATCTGTCTAAATAATATTTTGATAATTCGTTTAGTCTTGAATCGTAAGCTGTTCTAACAACTTCTTTTTCACATAACTCAATATGTTTTTTTAAATACTTAATATATCTTTCTTGTAGTAATTTATTATCTAACATATTTAATAAAGGGGGGGTAAGTGACATAGTTATTCTAAAATCAACTTTTTCCTCCTCTAATTTTTTAAAATTAAGAAGCAATGGAATGTATGTTTCTGACATAGCTTCATACAACCATTCTTCTTCTAAATAATCTTCACTTTCCGGATGGTGAATAAAAGGTAAATGTGCATGTAATACAAAACTTACATAACCTTTTGGATCTGCCATTTAAATCAATCCTCTCTTTCTAAATGCATTAATCAAAGAAGTAGCTAGTCCTTTTTGTAGAAAACTGAACTAGAACCAAAAGAAGTAGGATTATTTATAGCATCAATTAAATCTTCTTCTTTATATATTTTTTTGTATATATCGTATATATTATATATTTGACTGATTTTCTGCATGAATGAGAATTCTGCAATATCCTTAGAAAATTCTTGATTTGTTTTAACATTTCTAAAATAGATTGATCGTGCATTTGGGTCAAATAAAAATCTATTGTTTGGAGACTCAATATCATTTGAAGTAGTAATATATACATAGTTATGAGGTATTGAAATAGATCTATATTGTTTCTTTCTTCTACCTAATTCAATATCATAAACACACTTTGCATCTGCTACACTAAGATACCAACTATTTGCAAAATCATTTATTTCAACTTCAAAAGAGTATTGCATTGTTTTGTTATGAATAATCAAAACAGGTACAGTATCATTAAAGAAATTCTCACCAAACTCTTCAATATATTTCTGTCTATCAAAATCCGAAATATCCCAGTAAACAAAGAGAGTAGTTGGTGTTTGAGCAAGAATTTTTACAATAGTTTGATTATATCTATATGGTAAATCATAATACTCTAATATCTTTGGTTCCTTGTTTTTAGCCGGGGTTCTTTTTCTTGATGTTAATGTTTTAGAAATAACTTTTTTTGCAGGGTTTCTCTTTTTAGTTGTTGTCTTTTTTGCTGTTTTCTTAGTAGATGCCTTTTTAGTAGTCTTCTTTGCCGTAGTTGATTTTTTTGAAGTCGTTTTCTTTGTGGTTGCCTTCTTTGGAGTTGTTTTCTTTTTAACATCATCTTTTAAAGCTATTTCTGATGCACTGGCTTTTTTAGTTGTTTTTTTCTTCAATTTTTTCTCTATATCTGATGAAACAACCTTAGATTTTCCAGCACTTTTAGCAGTAGTATTTGTTTTAGCTTTTGTAACCCTTGGCATTATAAACCTCCTTAGTAATAATTATATTCAATAACTCTTTATATGATATATCAAAACATAAATTAATTCAATGGTTATGACAAAAATAATCGAAAAAATTTGAATTTTAATTTTTATGATAATTTAAGAATAAAAGAATGACGGAAATGTAAAAATTATATACACTTTTTTTAAGAAAAATGATATAATTCTAAAAAAGGTTTTTTAAATTAAGGAGAATGTTGTGGAAAAGGAAAAAAAGAAAAAAATTATTATAATTGCAGTTGTTGTGGGAATTATAGTAATCTTAATGTTATCAAGCTTTTTGGAGGATAGTGACATTGGCAAAAATTGGAAAGATTCAAATGGGACTGGAGAAGAGTCAATGGTACCAAGAAGAGCATCAGAACTTTTAAATAAAATGAGAGAAATGAGAGATTCAGAAATAATAGAAATACTTGAGAATATCACAGATGAACAAATGATAGACATAGCAAATAATCCAGATGAATGTTTAATTAGATATTTGCGTCATGACATAGATTTTGAAACACCATTCATGCTTAGAGAGCAATGGTTTACAGGGAATATGGGGGCAGTAAGTTCTGAAGAAGAAGCTATAGCAAGAGTAAAACAATTTGCAAAAACGGTAGATAGCTATAAAAACTGTTCAGTAGAAGTTATAGGAGAATCAGAATTATTATATCAATTAAGAGTACAAATTATTGATAACAATAATGCTGAAAATGCAGTATATAGAATTAATATATTCAAAGATTCTGTAGTTACATTTCCTGGAAGTGCACCAACTAACTATACAATTGAAGGTGCAAGATTTCAAGGTATAGATTACGCTACAACATTAAAAGTTATAGACTTAATTATGGGAGAAAATTTATTTAGATACCAAACAGATGGAGAAAGTTCTTTCGACTATATAGCATATACTGTTGAATACGAAACAGGAGATAGAGGAATTGTAACAGAAATTTCACTAAAGAAAACTACAATATCAGTTAGTAAATTAACAGGTGCAGTAATTGGAGTTTCTACAAATTATATAAAGAGTGGAGTTCCAGTGCCAGCACCAGTAGAGTAGACAAAAAGGAGTGAAAAAAGTGAAATTAAACGTAGTTTTAGTAGAACCTGAAATACCACAAAATACTGGAAATATAGCAAGAACATGCGCTGCTATTGGAGCAAAACTCCATTTAGTTCATCCGCTTGGATTTTCAATATCGGAAAAACAAGTAAAAAGAGCAGGGCTTGATTATTGGGATAAGCTAGATATAGAAGAACATATGAGTTTTGAAAAGTTCTTAGATAAATATAAACCAGAAGAAAACAATATGTTTTTTATAACAACAAAGGGAAAACACTGCTATTCGGATATAAGTTATAAAGATATGGGAGAAGTATTTGTACTTTTCGGAAAAGAAACAAAAGGATTGCCAGAATATATATTAAAAAAATATATTGATAAAACAGCAAGAATTCCTATGAGAAAAACGCTACGTTCATTAAATCTATCAAATTCAGTGGCAATAGTAGTTTACGAAGTTTTCAGACAAAATAATTTTAGTGATTTGCAGGAAATTAGCGATTATTTTGATTAAACAATAAAGGGAGCAGAAATGGTTGCAGAAATAATAATAAACAGTATAGCAAAAGACTTGAATAGGACATTTGATTATATAGTTCCGGAAAATTTATCAAGAGATATAAAAATCGGGAATAGAGTTTTTGTGCCATTTGGACCTAAAAATTCCACAACAGAAGGGTATATTATAGGATTTAAAGAAACATCAGAATTTGCAAAAAAGGACATACTAAAAATAGAAGATAGTATACTGACAGAGGAGAACATAGAACTTGCTAAACTAATGGCAAAAAGATATTTTTCTAATATATCAGATTGTATAAAATTAATGTTACCACCAGGAGAAAAAACAACAAAACTATCAGAGAGAATTAAGGATAAAACAGCAAATTTTGTTTATCTAAAAAAAGATATAGAGGAAATAGATTTAGATATAGAAATAAAAAAACTTAAAAGTCCAAAGCAGATTAAAGCACTAGAATTTTTAAAAGAAAATGAAGGTATATATATTGGAGATTTAGAAATAATAACAGAAACAAGTAGAGCAGTATTAAAAACACTTGAAAAAAATGGATATATAGAAATTATAGAACAAAAAGTAGAAAGAGATATTTTTAAGAATAGAGAAATAAAAAGAGATAAACCACTTAAACTTACTGAAGAGCAACAGATTGCTTTTGATAAAATAAAAGACAGTAAGTTTGATGAATTCTTGTTATATGGGGTAACAGGCTCAGGAAAAACAGAAGTATATTTGCAATTAATACAAAATGCAATAGAAAAGGGAAAGTCGGCTATTGTGTTAGTTCCAGAAATTTCATTAACTCCGCAAATGGTAGATAGATTTTCTGCAAGATTTGGCGATTGCATATGTGTTATACATAGTAAACTATCTGTAGGAGAAAGAAATGAGCAATGGAAAAAAATTCAAGAGGATAAATACAAAATACTAATTGGTGCAAGATCGGCAATTTTTGCTCCAATAAAAAATATTGGATTAATTATTATAGATGAGGAACATGATGCTTCATATAAATCTGATATGTCACCTAGATATAATGCAAAAGAAATAGCAAAATATATTGCAAAAAAGAATGATATTCCAGTAATATTAGGTAGTGCAACACCAGATATAAGTACATACACAAAATCATCAAATATCATAGAATTAACTAAGAGAGCAAATGCATCTAACTTACCAGAAGTAGAAATTGTAGACTTAAGACAAGAGCTTGCAAGAGGAAATAGATCGATTATCAGTGAAAAATTACATGATGAAATTGAGAAAAATCTACAAAACAAGAGACAGACAATATTATTCCTAAATAGACGTGGATTCTCAACATTTGTAATGTGTAGAGATTGCGGATATACTATGAAATGTAAAAGATGCAATATAAGTCTTACATATCACAGTAGAGAAAATGAACTAAAATGTCATTACTGTGGTTATAGAACAAAAAATGTTACAGTATGTCCAAGCTGTAATAGTAAAAATATAAAACATTTTGGAAGTGGTACGCAAAAGTTAGAGGAAATAGTACAAAAAGAATTTCCAGGATGCTCAACTATTAGAATGGATGTAGATACTGTTAGTAAAAAGAATTCGCATGAGGATATTTTAAACAAATTCAAAAATGAAAACATAGATATTTTGATAGGTACACAAATGGTAGTTAAGGGACATCATTTTCCAAATGTAACACTGGTTGGAGTAATTGCAGCAGATGGAAGTTTAAACATAGGAGATTACAGGGCAAATGAGAGAACCTTTGATTTATTAGTGCAGGTTGCTGGGAGAGCTGGACGAGAAAACCTACCAGGTAAAGTTATAATACAAACATATTCGCCAGAAAACTTTTGTATACAGTGTAGTAAGAATCAAGATTATAAGGAATTTTATAATACAGAGATAGAACTTAGAAAACAGTTGAAATATCCACCGTTTTGCGATATAATATTATTCGGAATTAGCTCAACAGATAGGGATGAGATAGAAAATGCATCAAAAAAATTACATACTATTTTAACAAAATATGCAGGTGAGACAATGCAGATAATGCCACCATTACCAGCACCAATAGATAAAATAAAATATAGATATAGGTGGAGAATAGTTGCAAAATGCAAGTTGAGCAATAATGTAATTCAAATTATAAATAAGAGTTTGGATGATTTTTATAAATTAAAATTTAAGAAGACAAGAATAGCAACAGATGTAAATCCGAATAGTATGCTATAAATAGGGGGAGAGAAAATGGCAATAAGAACAATAAGAACTGAAGGAGACGACGTTCTAAAGAAAAAGTCAAAACCAGTAGAAGTAGTAGATGATAAAATAAGAGAACTAATTAAAGACATGTTTGATACATTATATAAATACGATGGAGTAGGATTAGCTGCTGTTCAAGTAGGAATATTGAAACAAGTAATAATTATAGACTTAGGAGAAGATGGAGAAAAATATGTTTTAATAAATCCAAAGATGATTTCAAAAACAGGAAAGCAAGTAGTTGAAGAAGGATGCTTAAGTTTTCCAAACAAATTTGCAAAAATAGAAAGACCAGATAAAGTTACGATAAAGGCTTTAGATGAAAATGGAAAAATGAGAGAAATTAGCGGAAGTGGGTTATTAGCACAAGCAATTTGTCATGAAATGGATCATCTAAATGGTGAAGTATTTATAGATAAGATTATTCCAGGAACATTAGAGATAGTCAAATAAAATAGGAAGGAAGCAACATATGTTAGATATAGTGTTTATGGGGACTCCAGATTTTGCAAAAGAGTCGCTAGAGAAAATATATAATGAAGGTCATAATATAATGGCAGTAGTAACAAACCCAGATAGACCAAAAGGTAGAGGAATGAAAATGATAGCATCACCAGTTAAGGAATTTGCTATTGAAAAAAATATTCCAGTTTTACAACCAAACAAAATTAGAGAAATTGAGAATGAATTAAAGGATTTAAATCCAGATTTATTCTGTGTTGTAGCATATGGAAAGATACTACCTAAAGATATTTTAGATATTCCTAAATTAGGTTCAATAAATGTTCATGGTTCATTACTTCCAAAGTACAGAGGAGCAGCACCAATACAATGGGCTGTTATAAATGGAGATAAAACAACAGGAATTACAACAATGTATATGGATGAGGGAATGGACACAGGAGATATGATTTTAAAACAGGAAGTAGAAATAGGGGAGAATGAAACAACTGGAGAATTGTGGAGTAGATTATCGACAATAGGCGCAGATTTATTAGCACAAACAGTAGAAAAAATAGAAGTTGGAAATGCGCCAAGAGAAAAACAACAAGGTGAAGCAACAATGGCTCCAATGCTAAGCAAAGAAATGTCAAAAATTGATTGGAACAATGGTATTGCAGAAATAAAAAATCTTGTTAGAGGATTAGATCCTATTATGGGAACATATGGGATGTTAGATGGAAAGAAAATTAAAATATGGAAAGTTGAAAAAGATGATATAGAAGATAATTGCTATACATCAGAATGTGGAGAAATTGTTAAAGTAGATAGCAAAAAAGGTGTATATGTTAAGGCAAAGGATGGGCTAATTATATTGTTAGAAGTTCAACCAGAAAACTCAAAAAGAATGGCAATTCAAGATTATCTAAGAGGAAACCAAATTCAAGTGGGACAGAAATTTGAATAGATGGAGAATAACAATGGAAAAAATTTGCAAGCAGATAGTAGAAAAGTTAAAGAACAATGAGTATACAATATCTTTTATGGAATCGTGTACAGGTGGATATTTAGCAAATGAAATAACAGATATATCAGGAGCATCTAATGTTTTAAAAGTAAGTTTAGTTACGTATTCAACAGAGTACAAAGAACAATTTGGTGTTGATAAAAATATTATAAACAAGTATACTGTATATAGTTCAGAAACAGCTAAGGAAATGTCTAGAAATGTTTCTAATATTGCAAAAAGCAATATAGGAGTAGGAGTTACAGGAGAGCTGGGCAATACAGACAAAAGTGAAAATAAAGTATACTATTCAATATATAATAGTGATACAAATAAATATATAACTAAAGAAATTGTTATTGAACAAAACAAAAGAAATAAAATGAAAGATAAAGTTGCAGAAGAGGTATTTAATGACATTTTGGAGGAGTTAAATGAAATTTGTAAACACTAAACTAGAAGAGTTTAATCAATCGTTAGAAGGTAAGAAAATTGCCATTATTGGTTTAGGCGTAAGTAATAAACCATTGCTAGAATATTTATATAATCTTAAAGCAAAAGTAACAGTATTTGATAATAAAGAAGAAGCAAAAATTGATGAAGATATTATAAAACGAGTAAAAGAATATAGTTTCCAAAAATCTTTTGGAGAAAACTACTTGTCTAACTTAAAAGGATTTGATATAATTTTTAAGTCGCCATCATGCAGAGCTGATTTGCCTGAAATTCAAGCTGAAGTGAAAAATGGGGCAAAATTAACATCAGAGATAGAGCTGGTTTTAGAATTAAGTCCATGCAAAATTATAGGAATTACAGGTAGTGATGGAAAGACAACAACAACTTCATTGATATATGAAATATTAAAAGGTAAATATAAAACATATTTGGGAGGAAACATAGGTATACCACTATTTACAAAGATTGCAGAAATGAAACCTGAGGATATTGTGGTTTTGGAATTAAGTAGTTTTCAATTAATGAATATGCAAAGAAGTCCAGATATATCAGTTGTAACGAATGTTACACCAAATCACCTAGATATACATAAATCATACGAAGAGTACATTGATGCAAAGAAAAACATATTTAAAAATCAAGATACAAACGGATTATTGATTTTAAATTATGATAATGATATAACTAGAAAATTCAAACTACAAACTAGAGGAAAAGTAGTGTTCTTTAGTAGCAAGAAAAAACTAGAAGATGGAGTTATATTTGATGATAAAACAATTAAAACTTGCAAAGATGACCTAAGAAGGCATATAATAAAACAAAAGGATACAAATTTAAGAGGAGTACACAACGCAGAAAATATTTGTGCGGCAGTGGCAGCAACAATGGATTTAGTATCTGCAGAAGAACAAGTTGAAGCGATAAAAAGATTTAAAGGTGTTGAACACAGAATAGAATTTATAAAAGAAATTGATGGAGCAAAATGGTATAATGATTCTATTGCATCAAGTCCAACAAGAACAATAGCAGGCTTAAAATCTTTTGACGAAGAAATTGTTTTGATATCAGGAGGATATGATAAACATCTTGATTATGAACCAATAGCAGAACCTATATTAGAAAAAGTAAAAACTTTAATACTATTAGGTCAAACTGCTGCAAAGATACAAGGAGTAGTACAAAACTTAGCAAAAGAAAAAAATATTGATATTGAAATTATTAATGTCAAGAGTTTAGAAGAAGCGGTTAACAAAGCAAAAGAATGTGCAAAAAGTGATCAAGTAGTTTTGTTTTCACCAGCAAGTGCAAGCTTTGATATGTTTAAGAACTTCGAGGAAAGAGGAAGAAAATTCAAAGAACTAGTAAATAAAATATAAGGAGGGACAAAAGATGGTAATTGATTCAAAAGGAAACTTATTTGAAGAAAGAAGAAAAAAGGATAGAAGAAAGAACAAGTTTAATGTAAATCAGGATAAGAGAGAAAAAAAAGACAGAAGAAGTCCAGAAAACAAATACAAGCCATAAAAAGTGGGTAGCAATACCCATTTATATATGCCGATGTGGCGGAACTGGCAGACGCACATGACTCAAAATCATGCGGGAAACCATGTGGGTTCGAGTCCCACCATCGGCACCAGAAAGTATATAACCGAACCTGTTTGGTTCGGTTTATCTTTGCCTAAAAAATTTTTTTTTATGCTAGAAATATGATATAATAAATGTCACTAGGAGGGATGAGAAATGCTAAAAATATTAATAATGATGTTTGTAACAGTAGCTGTAATGGGCGGAAATCCAACTAAAAATTTATCTATGATTAATAACGTAAATAATGCAATCGAAAAGTCACAAGATACTAGCATAAAAGAAAATGCTGTAAGTGATGTACCAGTAAATTCATCAAATACATATAAAAGTAATGCTAGAAAAAACTTAAATCCGTCATCTAGTGTAAAAAATTCAAGTGAGAATTCTCAATATAACAATAATAATACTACTAATAATAAGCAAGAACGTATTAATTCAAATTCAGAAAAACCGAATAATAGTATAAACGAACAGACAAATATTAGTTCCAATAATGAAACAAATGAGCAGATAAATTCTAACTCTCAGGTAAAAGATATAAATAGTGATGTGAATACAGAGAATCAGATTAATACCAATGTTACTTCAGAAACAAAAATACCAACGATTCATTATGATAGAACTACATCTATTTATGAAGATGATAAAATAACTCTATTAAGGGTAGAGTATTATTTAAATAACAAACTTACATATTATTCTGAGATAGAACAGTTTGATGCTACGACAAAGTCATATATTGAAAAAATTTACAAATGTAATCTTGAGACTAATATTGATCCTCTAATACGTACAGATGTATATGTTAATGGTAAATTAACAAGGTCATATTAATTTAATTGCAATAGAAATTATTATAGTAAATAATTTTCACGTCAGAATTAAAAGACCAGTAAAAACTGGTCTTAAATTATATATTATTTAATTTGCGAGGGCGCACCTGTATTAGGTACGCCCTCTAGGATTTTTTAGTCTCTGCCCTACAGAGAAGGATCTGCGATGTTATCGGTTGCTCGTGGACGGGGCAGACCCAGCCACATCAAGGTGTCCCGGGAGATTAGAGCCCATCGTATCCGAGCCCTGCTTGCCACAATGGGAGAGGATGCGGTTAAAGCGTTCCATCCTGATAATGGGAATGCAGGCCGCAAAATAGGGGAAGCCCTTCTCGACTCGCTCGATAGAAGCCAACACATCGGCCTCCAGCTTGTCAGCCTGCTTGTCAGTGATCAGGCGAACGAGCTTACTGTCGAACGATCCGTCCGGGAGGAGGCGGGCGAAATACTTGCCCTCCTGAGATTCCTCATACATGCCGTATTCAGAATCCTTTTCCACGCCCAACATCTCCGCGATGTAGGCAGGTGCAGTGGTTGTGCCGATAACTTCAGGTCTCATAGAATCCCTCCATGTTAGTGTACCTGGAGGTTTCGTAACAACCTCCAGATTTTGTTTATCCAACAATATCTGGAGCATGGTTACGACATACTCATCAGACCGATCGATTATATAACAATCAACATAAACTGTCAAATTATAACTACTAAATGAACAGAAATAGTACAAATTTGTGAAATTATGTAAAAAGTGATATAATAAAATTGTATCTCAGTATACCTTGCGCCATAACTATACTATGCAAAGGAGGAATTTGCAAAATGGCGAAATACGAGACCAGGGGCTATTGCCCCAGCAACGCCTTCATGCTGCGTGAGCTGAATGAAGGTGATGAAAACCACTTCTGGACAAGCATCCATGAGATCTTGGGATGCAGGCTGCTCTACATGGTGTATGACAAGCTCCCTGCCTTCGAGGACGGCAACGACTGCTATGTGGTCGATGCTCTGGTGGGCGCCAAGAGCGATGTCATGGTCGAGGCGGCCAAGGCTATCCGGGATCTGACCCAGGGGTATGAGTACCCGGAGGATGAGCGTCCTATCGTTTGTGAGGATGTGAAGCGTCCTGAGGATATCCCGATGGACATCTCTCATGTGGATGACCACATGCGCATGGTTCACACCTCCGGCAATAAGGAGTTCGGCAAGATCAGCCTCTATGAGGATCAGCGTTATGTTGTCGCTGTTGCAGACGGCGGCGACGAGGTGAACGTGTACCTCTACAAGAAGTAATCCTGAAATAGGAGAGCCAAAATCAAGGAATGGCTCGGGAGTCAGTAGCTTGCTACTGACTCCCTTACTCTTTTTAATATCAAATGAATATAAATATGAAAAAAACTAATAATAAAATATAGAGAATTTATTGAAAATAAAAAACGAAGAGGCTGTTCCAGTCAGGAACAGCCTCTTGAGGTCAAAGCGAAGATAAGAGAGAAATGAATTGATCGAAATTGCTTGACTGTTTCTCATCGTAGATAGTCTTCCAAGCACGGTAACGCTCCAAAATTTCCTTTTGATTATCCAAAGCTCGGACAATATACTGAGAGATTGTAAAAGGATCATCAGGGCGTGAAATAACTAAGTACGAACAGAGAGCAGAATCATCGGTGAAATAATGGTGGTTATTTCCTGTTAAGCAAATAACACCGCTATTCAGGGCTTCCAAAGGAGTCAGGGGAGAGCTTTCTGTGAACGTTACATAGGTGATGAGCTGACGTGTTGCCATACGATCTTGGAATGCTTCATAGGATATGCGCTCGCTTGTGCCAGATACCAAGGAATCTTTTCCTACGCTATGAACGACCTTCTGCAAGGAATCATCATAAGGAATAATATCAATTGGTAAATCTGTCATAAGACACGCATATAGGTTGGCATACAAATTTTTAATCCAGTAGTTTGAAGAACCGGAATAAATGCCAAGCCCCTGTTTGGGGACTCTTGCTCTGGAGGAATTGATGATGTTATTCATAAGGAAGAAGGAATTAATCCCATACAACTTCTGAATAATATTCTCAAAATTCCATTTGTTTGAGACGAACAGATCAACGTCTTTGCTTTGCAGCAAAGGGAGTAAAGCCCTCCAAGCTTCGCCAATATCTTTGTCTACTTCGCTGGCACAAGAGAAATGCCAAATTACTACAATTTTTTTGCCAAGAGATTTGAGATTCCGAACCAGCGGAACAAAGTCCGAACCAAAGCCACTGAAGACAATGGTACGAAAGCTACTAAGCTCGCTGAGAACATCCTCTGCTGTTGCTGTGTCGAAAATGGGGAATAATGTGCGGAAAAAAGCGTAGGTGATGGTTATAATTCCACCATTTTTTGCCATGTTGCTGTTTGTTACAACAGCTATATCACTGGAAATCATTGCGGATACCTCCATATACATAATATGGTTAACATTATATCACCAAATCTACATAATTGCAAAACTACAAGCTAGGTGTAAAATAAACTTGATTTATTATTAGTTTTATAGTAAAATTTTAAAAGGAAAATTGTTATAAGTGAGGTGTAATATGGAAAAGCTATTAAAAATAAAAGAAAATATGTTTAACTTTATCAAAGAACATAAAGACTATATTATTGGCTTTTTACAAGAACATAAAAAAATAGTTTTAAGCATATTAGCAGGTTTAATAGTAATTATAACAATTCTAGTAGTTTGGTCGACATTAGGAAAACAAGAAATGGGAAATACAGCAGGAAACCTATATGGAAACCATGGAATAGCAGCACAATCTGGAAAGTGGGTTTACTATATGTGGTTTGACGACAATAAACCAGCAGGAATATACAGAGTAAAAGAAAATGGAAAGAAAACTGAAAAGGTAAATGAAGGATATTATGAATATATAAATGTAGTTAACAAATATATATATTGTACAGAAAGAGATGCGGAAAAGGGAGAATTTAATCTTGTTAAAATAAAAACAAATGGAAAAACCAAAGAGGTTTTAGCAAGTAATATAGATAGTAAACCTATAACCGTTGCAAATGATAAGATATACTATTTTAAAGAAGGAATTTTCTATTGCATATCAGTAAATGGAACAGATAGGAAAAAATTATCAGACAAAGATATTAAATATTATGAAATTTCAAGCAATAAAATTTATTACATTTTTCAAAATGAATCAGATAGTTATATAGCATATATGAAGAAAAATGGAGAAAAGAGTGTAAACCTTGGGAAACTTGAAGATTCAGAATATATAGCATTACATGTTAAAGGTAACCAGGTATATTATATTATGAGAGATGCCGAAGATGAAAATGCATATAAGTTATATAAAATGAACAAGAAAAATGGTGGAAAAGTACAAAGAATATATTCATTATCAAACAGAGTTGAATATATAAATATGCAAGACGATGCTGTATACTTTGCAACAAGGGATGGAGATATTCAAATTACATCTATAAATTATAAAGCTGCACATAAGATTGACTTGAAAAAACTAGAAAAATTAGACGCTATTGGAACGTCAAAAAAGTGGGTCTATTATGTAACAGAAAGCGAAGATAACGAAATAATAATGGAAAGAATAAATAAAAAGGGAGAGAAAGAGCAATCTTTATAAGAGGTGGAAAAATGCAAATTAATTACAAAGGAAGTCAAATGCAAGTACAAGAAGGGACAAGCGTAAAAGATTTACTTAAAGATGAAATTAATAATGACAAATATAATATTATAGCATGTAAATTCAATAACGAGATTAAAAGATTAGACTATAAGATGGAATCAGATGGAACATTGGAATTAGTATATTTAACAGACAAAGACGGAATGAGAATATATAAAAGAGGAATTATATTTATTATTAGTAAGGCTTTTAGTGAGATATATCCCAATTTTTTATTAACAGTTAACTACCAGCTGTACAATTCAATGTTCTGTAATATAGAAAACTTTATATTTACAGATGATGTAATGAATAGAATAACCGAGAGAACAAACGAAATAATAGAGCAGGATTTACCAATAGAAAAACGTGCAATGTCTAAAGAAGATGCTCGAAAATTTTATGAAGGTACAAACAATTTAAAAGGTAAATTACAACTAGATAATGAAGAAAAAAGGGAACATACATTATATTATTGTGAAGACTATTATAATTATTTTTATGGAGTTATGCCAATATCAACAGGAATAATAAAGCATTTTGAACTTGTAAAATATGATGATGGATTTTTAATAAGATATCCAAATGAAAAACATCCAAATGAATTGATAGAGTATGAAGAAACACCAAAACTATATAATACACTAAAAGAATATGATAAAGTACATAAAGTACTAGAAATTGATACAGTATACAAATTAAATAAAATTATAGAAGCAGGTAAAATAAAAGATTATATACTTATAGACGAAGCTTTACATGAGAAGAAGATAGCAAATATTGCAGATCAAATAGTACAAAACAAAGGAATAAAATTAATTACAATAGCAGGACCTTCTTCTTCAGGAAAAACAACATTTTCAAAGAGATTAGAAATACAATTAAAAATTAATGGGCTAAAACCAAAAACAATATCAGTGGATAACTACTTTGTGGAAAGAGAGCAAACTCCATTAGATGAGAATGGAAAATATGATTTTGAATGTATAGAAGCAATAGATACAAAACTTTTGAATGATGATTTAGTAAAATTGCTTAATGGGGAAGAAATAGATGCACCAACATTTAATTTCCATACAGGACATAAAGAGTATAGGGGAAAGAAAATGAAATTGGCAGCGGATGAAGTCCTTGTAATGGAAGGAATTCATTGCTTGAATGATGATCTAACATATTTAATTCCAAAAGAACAGAAATTTAAAATATATATTAGCGCATTAACAGTTTTAAATCTTGATTACTATAATAGAATTTCAACAACAGATACAAGATTAATTAGAAGAATAGTTAGAGATCACCAATTTAGAGGATATAATGCAAGCCATACTTTAGAAATGTGGGAATCTGTTAAAGCTGGAGAACTAAAAAATATATTTAAATTTCAAGAAGAAGCAGATGCAATGTTTAATTCATCGCTAGTATATGAACTTGCTGCATTGAAGAAACATGCTTTACCAATGCTAGAAGAAATAACACCAGATTCACCATTATATTCAGAGGCGAAGAGACTGATAGCATTTTTAAGATACATTAAAGATATACCAGATGATGATATACCATGTCATTCACTAATAAGAGAATTTATAGGACATAGCATATTTGAGGACTAACTTAGAAAGGAACTACTATGGAAAGTTTATTTACGGAAATAGATGAAGAATTTATATGTGAAAACTGTGGTAAAAAAGTACCTAAGTTAGGATATTCATGCCGAAATCATTGCAATAGTTGCTTATGCTCAAAACATGTAGATAAAAATCCAGGTGATAGGCAAGAAACTTGCCATGGACTATTAGAACCTATAGGAGTTGAAATAAGTTCTAAAAAAGGATATATAATAATTCAAAAATGCAAAAAATGTGGAGCAATAAGAAGAAACAAAGCAGCAGATGATGATAATATTGATTTAATAATAAAATTAAGTGTTAATAATGATTAAAAAAGAATTCCTAAGGGAATTCTTTTTATAATTATTTTATATTTTGCAATGCTTCTATTCTAGCTTCAATAGTTGGGTGAGTATCAAATAATCCAGCTTTTTTCTTATTCTTTTCTTTAAATGGATTTACTATAAATAGATTGGCAGTAGCATTGTTTGCAGTTTCTAATTCGTTAGAGTCAGCATCTAATTTTCGCAATGCTGAAATTAATCCATCGGGATTTCTTGTTATTTCAGCAGCTGTAGCATCAGCTAAAAATTCTCTCCTTCTTGAAAAAGACATTTGTAGGATTTTACCAAGTATAGGAGATACAATAAGTAAAATAAGTCCAATGACCATTAAAATTGCATTTCCTTTGTTATCATCATCATTACTATGGTGACCCCATAAGAATGAACGAGAGAACATATCAGAAAGCATAACTAAGAAACCAACCATAACTGTAACTATTGCAGAAAATAAAATATCATAATTTCTAATATGACCAATTTCGTGTGCTAAAACGCCTTCTAGTTCATAATATTCTAACTTTTCAAGAAGCCCCGTTGTCACACAAATTATAGCATGTTCTGGATTTCTACCAGTTGCAAAAGCATTTGGTTGAGGATCATCAACTACATATAATCCAGGCCTTTTAGGTAATCCAGCAGAAATCATAAGAGCGTCTAAAATATGAACTAATTTTCTATCTTCTTCAAGAGTTGCTGGTCTAGCCTTTGTTACAGATAAAATAATTTTATCACTATTATAATAAGAAGCCCAGCTAGAGATAATGGAGAAAAGTAAAGCTATCATTATTGCAACAGGACCATCAATATCAAAAGCCATAGCTATAAAATACACAATAAGAGTGATTATAATTATAAAACTGCTAACAATTATACCAGATTTAAATTTATTTTTCCTGATATCTTCAAACATAGTTATCACCTGATAAAAAGTATATCATATAAACCTTAAATATACAATAAAAAACAAGGTACTGTACTTTATAAAGAAAATGATATAAAATAGTATATGTAAAGGGAGAGAAAATATGAGCGTATTAAAAGATACAAAATTCATTTTAGATAAATATCATATATATGCAAATAAGAGTTTAGGACAAAACTTTCTTATAGATGATGATAGCGTTTGTGGGATTATTGAATCAGCAAATATTTCAAAAGATGATTTAGTAATAGAAATTGGACCAGGGTTAGGAACAATAACAAAGGAATTATTAGATAGAGCTGGAAAAGTTATATGTATAGAGCTAGATGAAAGAATGATAGGAATATTAAATGATAGGTTTGCTTTATATGATAATTTCAGAATAATAAATGAAGATGTACTAAAAGTAGATTTAAATAAATTAATTAAAGAAGAAAAAATAAAAAATACAAAGATTGTAGCGAACTTACCATATTACATCACAACACCAATCATCATGAAATTGCTAGAAGAAAGGCTAGATATAGATACCATTACTGTAATGATACAAAAAGAAGTCGCAGAAAGATTAGTTGCAGAACCAGGTAAGGGAGAATCAGGTGCAATAACATATGCAATTCATTATTACACAAAACCAAGAGTGATATTACAAGTACCAAATACTGCATTTATACCAGAGCCAAAAGTAAATTCAACAGTAATACAATTGGAAGTTCAAAAAGCACCAACAGTAGAGGTAGAAGATGAAGAAAAGTTATTTGAAGTAATAAAAGTATCATTTATGCAAAAAAGAAAGACATTAGTAAATGCAATAACAAATAGCAACAAATATGGAGATAAAGAGACGATAGAAAAAATAATATTAAAAATGGGATTAGACACACGAATAAGACCAGAAAAATTAACACTAGAGCAATATGCACGTTTGTCAGAATACTTGAATTGCTAAGGTGCTTGACTTTAAGCTATTTTGTAGTATAATAATAAAAGATTATTATAAAGGATGAGATAAATGTTAATATCAATTGGAACAAGAAGTATACCAAAGGTTACAGCGATAACTAGAGCCTTTTCTAGGTACCCAGAACTTTGGCTAGACAAAGATGATAAAATTGAATATTTAATAATGCCAAAAGAAGTTAGAAACGATGAAAAAGCAGGACAAGATAAAGATAATTTTTCAGGTGTTTCTTGCAATCCTTTAACATTAACAGAAACTATAACAGGAGCAAAAAACAGAGCAAAAAATGCTTTTGAACATGCTGAGGAGAGATGCCGGCACATGTAACTATGCTGTTGGAATAGAAGCTGGAATGTATGAAGTTGCAGAGGTTGAAACTGGATACATGGACTGTAGTATTTGTGCTATTTATGATGGAAAAAGTTATTATATTGGCTTCAGCCCATCATTTGAATATCCAAAAACAGTAGTTGAAAGAGTATTAGAAGGTGAAGAACTAGGATATATGAAAGATGTATTTGGTGAAACTGCAAAAGGAAGAAAAGGAGCAATAGGAGTATTAACAGATGGAAGAGTTTACAGAGATGAACTAGAAGAATATGCAGTTATTATGGCATTAACCAAAATTGTAACTCCAGAGATATATAATAAATAAAATTAAAGAAGGAAGATGAGATAAATGTTTATAATAAAATTAGAAGGCGGAAGAACGCAAGAAGTACCAGAGAAGACATATTGGCATACGAGCTCACACATATTAGCTCAAGCAATAAAAAGATTATATCCAGAAATGAAATTGGCAATAGGACCATCAATAGAAAATGGATTTTATTATGATTTTGATACAGATAAACCATTTACACCTGAGATGTTTGCAGAAATAGAAGAAGAAATGAAAAAAATAATCAAAGAAGATTATCCAATAGAAAGATTTGTTTTACCTAGAGATCAGGCATTAGAACTTATGAAAGATGAACCATACAAACAAGAATTAATAAGAGATTTACCAGAAGACGAAGAAATATCTTTCTACAAACAAGGCGAATTTACTGACCTTTGTGCAGGACCGCATTTACCAAGTACAGGAAAAGTAAAAGCAATAAAACTATTAACAACATCAGGTGCTTACTGGAGAGGCGACGAAAAAAATAAAATGCTTCAAAGAATATATGGAATATCATTCCCAAAAGCAAGTCAACTAGAAGAATATTTATATATGATAGAAGAAGCTAAAAAGAGAGACCACAGAAAATTAGGAAAAGAATTAGAGTTGTTTTTCTTTGATGAAACAGCTCCAGGAATGGCTTACTGGATGCCAAAAGGATTTACATTAATGAATACATTAATTGAATTTTGGAGAAAAGAACATCAAAAAAGGGGATACCAAGAATTTTCAGGACCACAAGTAAATAGCAGTAGCTTATGGAAAACATCGGGACATTGGGATCACTATAAAGAAGATATGTATATATTAACAGATGCAGATGGAAATGAACAAGCATTAAAGCCAATGAATTGTCCAAACTCAATAAAAATATATCAAACAAAATTAAGAAGCTACAAAGACTTACCATTAAGATTTAATGACGTTGATGTTATACACAGAAATGAAAAATCAGGACAATTAAATGGTTTATTTAGAGTAAGAATGTTTAGACAAGATGATTCACACAATTATATAACAGATGAACAAATTGGTAGTGAAATAAAAGACATAGTAGAAATAATAAAATATTTATATTCAATATTTGGATTAGAATATAAACTAACATTGTCAACAAGACCAGAAAGTGATTACCTAGGAGATATTGAAACTTGGGATAAAGCAGAAAGTGAATTAAGAAGTGTATTAGATGAACTATGTGGAGAAGGACAATATCAAATCAATGAAGGTGATGGAGCTTTTTATGGACCAAAAATAGATATAAAAATGAAAGATTGTTTAGGAAGAGAATGGCAAATGGGAACGATACAATTAGATTTCCAATTACCACAAAGATTTAATCTTTCATATATAGATAAAGATGGAAATAAGAAAACACCAATAATGATACATAGAGCTTTATTTGGATCATTTGATAGATTTATAGGAATAATAACAGAACATTATGCAGGAGCATTTCCAACATGGTTAGCACCAGTACAAGTAAGAATATTACCTATTTCAGAACATCAACATGATTATGCTAAAGAAATAAATGAAAAATTCTTAGAAGCAGGATTAAAAGTAGAACTAGATTTAAGAGAAGAAAAAATAGGCTATAAGATAAGAGAAGCACAGCTTCAAAAAATACCATATATGATAATCTTAGGAGACAAAGAAAAAGAAGCAAAGGCTGTTGGGGTTCGTTCAAGAAAAGAAGGAGACATCGGACAAATGAATGTAGACGAATTCATTAGCAAAATAAAAAAAGAAATAGAAGAATACAAATAATAAAAAAAACAGGAATCTTGGATTCCTGTTTTTTTATCTAATATCCGCCTTCAATGGCAGTTTTTAATGTTAAGTTAATTACACTTCCAGCTTCAATTTGGGTACCTGCCAGAACATCCTGGCTAACAACCAGACCAGAACCGTCAGCAACTATATTGACATTAACTTCTTGAGACATATTAATACACTGTTCTAATGTTTTACCCTTAAAGTTTGGTACAGATACAGACATTGCAACATTAGCAGTTTCGGTGTATAAGAATACATCAGCACCTTCAAATAAAGTTACACCTTGTTTTGGCATTTGATTTGTTATAAGTGCTTCATCTTCAACATTTAGAGGAATATGAACGGAGAAACCAGCTGCTTTTAAAATCTGCTTTGATTCTGCAACAGTTTTACCTGTTAAATCCACTAAAGGAGTGGTTTTGTAATTTGAAGGAGAAGAGTTAGTTGCGCTAGATGTAACACCTAAATGAGGTAATATTTCTGAAAAGATTTGTGCTACAACTGGACCTGCAATTTCACCACCTTGATGTGAATCACCTTTTGGGTTATATAGAGCTACTAAAACAACAACCTGAGTATTAACAGTAGGTGATACGCCAATAAATGAAGCAACATACTTATTATCATCTTCTGCAGCAGTTAAATTTTCTGATGTTCCTGATTTACCTCCAATAGAGTATCCTGTAACATCAGCATGTCTACCAGTACCATCACTAACAGCATAATCTAGCATTTCCAATATTTGAGAAGAAGTTTGCTTAGAAACAACTTGTCTTACTTCTACAGGATCTGGAACAGTTGTAATACCTGTGTCTGGATTAACAATTTTATCGACTATTCTAGGTTGCATCAATACTCCTTCATTTGTAATAGCTGAGATAGCAGTTATAAGTTGTAATGGAGTAACTGTAATACCCTGACCAAATGACATTGAAGCAAGGTCAATTTTTGTAATAGAATTTAGATTATGAAATACACTTCTTGATTCTCCATAAAAATCAGAGTTAGTAGAAGATAGCAAATTCAAAGCTTCATAATACTTGTATAAAGTTGAAACTCCAACCTTTTGTCCTAACTGTATGAAAGAAGGGTTACAAGAGTTCGCAAGAGCTTCTTTTAAAGATTGATATTCATGAGGTCTATCACTTCTCCAACAGAAAATATTTGCACCATCAACTGTTTCGTATCCATTGCAGTTGAACACATTAGGAGTATCTGGTTCAACAACATTCTCTTCTAATGCAATTGCAGATGTTATAATTTTAAAAGTTGAACCAGGCTCATAGGTATTTTGAACAGCATTATTATTCCACATACTGTACAAGTAGTCGTTCTTTTCAGTAGAACTCAAAGTATCCCATATTTCTAAAATAGCAGGATCTGTTGGTGTAAAAGGAGTGTTAAGATTGTAGTCAGGATAGTTCGCCATAGCTAAAATGTTACCAGTATCAGGTTCCATTATTATGGCTGTACCATAATCTGCTTCATTATCTATAACAGCCTGGGATAAATATTTTTCTGTTACAGATTGTGTATTTACATCTATAGTTAAATATACATTATTTCCATTTTTAGGTTCAATATATGACTTTTGCTGGTTTGGTATTTCACCATTAACTGAATCTATCAATGTAACAACTTGCCCAGGAGTACCGCTAAGTAAATCTTCAAGTGAATTTTCTAACCCAATTAAACCATTATTGTCTGTTCCTGTAAACCCAATTACCTGAGATGCTAAATTGCTATAAGGATAATATCTTTTAATAGATGAATCCGTATTGATACCAGCATATATCTTATTATCTTTCATCCATTTATTTAGAGTTTCAACTTTATCTTTTTCGACCTTTGAAGCTATTGTAACATATGATGTTGAGGTTGTAAGTTTTTCAAGTGTTTCCGCATAATCTAAATTAAATATTTCACTAAATGATTTTGCAACAAATTCCATGTCAACTGCAGAATCATCAGAATGTCTTAAATTTTTGGGATTAACTGAAATTGTATCAACTTCAACGCTATTTGCTAAAAGCTTTCCGATTTACATCATAAATAGTACCTCTTTCAGGTTTTATTGTTTGTATTGAAGTTTGTTGAGCACTAGCTTTAGAACGTAAAAAATCGCCTTGAACGAATTGCAAATATGCTAATCTTAGGACTAAAGCAACTAGTAAAGCAAGAAAAATCCATTTAACTATAATTAATCTTGCTTTATTATTTATTGTAACCTTGAATGTTTTTTTAGTATCTTTCTTCATATTTCCTCCTAAGTAAATTCGTTAAAAGTCCGTTTATCATCTTATAATATACAATAACATTTTATAGTATTAAATGTTAAAAATCAATAGTTTTCTATTGTTTTTTGAGTTAAATCGTTATATAATTATTACTATTCAAAATACGTATATGAACGAAATAAGAATAAGGAGGGATTTCATGAAAGTTGATAAAGAAGAGATTATACATATTGCTAAACTTGCTTGCTTGAATATCAAAGAAGAAGAGATCGAAAATTACAGAAAGAATCTTCAAGATATATTGGATTTTGCAAACATTCTTGATGGTGTAAATACAGATAATGTAAGTGAAACAATATCAAGCACAAGTAATGTAAATGTATTTAGAGAAGATGAAATTGTTGAATTTAAAGATAAGGACTTACTATTACAAAATGCCTCAGAAAAGGAAAGCGGAATGTTTAGTATACCAAAAGTTATATAGAGAGGAGACTTTATATGGAATTATATGAACTTACAGTACATGAGTTAGTTGAAAAATTAGAGAAGAATGAAATAACTCCTGAAGAGATTATAAAAAGCTATTCAAAAAGAATAGATGAAAAAGAAAATAAAATTAATGCTTTTGTTACAAGAACAGATAAAGAGGCATTAGAATTATCACAAAAAGCAGATAGAAAAAACTCAAAATATGCAGGAATACCAATAGGTATAAAAGATAATATGTGCACTAAAGGTGTAAAAACAACTTGTAGTTCAAAAATGTTAGAGAATTTTGTATCACCTTATGATGCAACAGTTATAGAAAAACTAAATAATGAAGGATTAGTTAGTTTAGGAAAATTAAATATGGATGAATTTGCAATGGGAGCTTCAACAGAATACTCAGCATTTAAGATAACAAAAAATCCATGGAATTTAAATACAGTACCAGGAGGATCGAGTGGAGGAAGTGCAGCAGCAGTTGCTAGTCAAATGGTTCCTTGGGCATTAGGATCTGATACAGGTGGATCAATTCGTCAACCAGCAGCACTATGTGGTGTAGTTGGATTAAAACCCACATATGGACTAGTTTCAAGATATGGATTAGTTGCTTTTGCTTCATCATTTGACCAAATAGGACCTATTACAAAAGACGTTGAAGATTGTGCTATGCTATTAAATATAATAGCAGGACATGATGAGAAAGACTCAACGTCTGTGGAAATACCTAAAAAAGATTACACAAAAAGTTTAGTTAAAGATGTTAAAGGACTAAAAATAGGTGTTCCTAAAGAATTCCTTGGAGAAGGAATCAATGAAGAAGTTAAAGCTAAGATATTAGAAGCTATAGAAGAGTATAAAAAACAAGGTGCAATTATTGAAGAATGTACTTTAGATATTGCAAATGAAGCTTTAGCAGTGTATTATGTTATTGCTTGTGCAGAAGCAAGTTCAAATTTAGGTAGATTTGATGGAATTAGATATGGATATAGAACAAAAAATTATAATAGTTTGAAGGACATATACAAAAATTCTAGAAGTGAAGGATTTGGAGCAGAAGTAAAGAGAAGAATAATATTAGGTACATATGTTCTTTCATCTGGATATTATGATGCATATTATAAAAAAGCACAAAAAGTTAGAACAGTATTAAAACAAGAATTCGAAAAATTGTTTGAAAAATATGACCTATTAATAACTCCAACATCTCCAACAGTTGCTTATGAAATTGGTACAAGATCAACTAATCCATTAGAAATGTATTTAGCAGATTTATGTACAGTTTCTGTTAATATTGCTGGACTTCCAGGAATGTCAATTCCTTGTGGAGTAGATAAAAATGGAATGCCAATAGGCATGCAATTAATTGGAAAACCATTTGATGAAGAGACTTTAATAAGAACAGCGTATACTTATGAGCAAGCAACAAAATTCAGAGATAATTTCAAACCAACATTTAAGGAATAGGAGGATTAGTAGATGTCAAGAGAAGATTATGAAATGATAATAGGACTTGAAGTTCACAGTGAACTTTCAACAAAAACAAAGATATTTTGTTCTTGTCCAACAGAATTTGGAGGAGAACCAAATACACATTGTTGCCCAATATGTATGGCAATGCCAGGAACTCTACCAGTCCTAAACAAAAAAGTTGTAGAGTATGCAATAAAAGCAGGACTTGCCACAAACTGTAACATCACAAGAGATGGTAAAA
>CAYMDN010000018.1:0-24730 GCA_964389545.1 uncultured Clostridium sp.
AGATGTAGAAACAACAGAAGAACAAGAAGAAGATGTCGATGAAGAATTTGAAGAGGTATAATATTTATACATAATAAAAGGGCAGATAACCTGCCCTTTATATTAAATTAAGGGGATATATATGGAAAATATAGAAGAATTAGAAGAATTTGATAAATTAAAAACACAGATGCTAAAATATGTGCTATACAAAAAAAGAAGTGAAGCAGAAGTTAGAGAAAAATTCGCTAAAAATACTGGAAATATGCTAGATAATGTTATAGAATATCTAAAGGAAAATGGATATATAGACGATAGCGAATATATAAATAAATCTGTAAATGAATTCAAAAGATTAAAGAATATGTCTATAAAAGAAGTACAATACAAGTTATTATCAAAAGGTTTAAAAAAAGACATGATAGATGATTATATATACAATAATAGAGAAGATTTATTAGAATATGAAATAAATTCTGCTAAACAAATTTTAATAAAAAAAGAAACAAGCATGGAAAGAGATCAAGTAATAGAATATCTAAGAAGAAAAGGATATATGCAAGAAACTATAAAAATTATAAATTCTGAGGAATAAAGCATTAAATAGGGGATAATAATGAACAACATATTAACATTAGAAACAAATAAATATAGCATAAAACTAGATAACTTTGAGGGACCATTAGACTTACTATGTCACTTAATAGAAAAAAACAAAATGGATATAAACCAAGTAAAAATAAGTGATATAACAGATCAATATATAGAGTACCTTAACAAAATGCAAGAAATGAACTTAGAAATAGCTAGTGAATTTTTAGTAATGGCATCAACACTAATATTTATAAAATCAAAAAGCCTACTACCTAATCAAGAAGGTGAAGAAGAGGAATTAACAGAAGAACAGCTATTACAAAGAATTATAGAATATAAAAAATATAAAGAAATAACAAACAAACTAAGAGATAGATTTAATGAATTTACAAATAGATATTATAAACATCCAGAGCAAATAGAACTACCAGAAAAAAGACTAGAAGAAATACATACAATGGATGAAATAGTAGATTTATATAGAAGACTTATACAAAAAAATGAAAACAAAGTAAATGAAAATACAAAAAATATAGAAAAATTAGCAGTTATAGAAACAGTAACTGTAGCAAGCAAAGTTAGAGACATATTTAGAGAACTACTAAAAAAACCTAGTTTTGTATTTAATAGTATGTGTAAGAATAAAAGATATACAAAATTAGAAACAGTCACAGCATTATCAGGTGTATTAGAATTAGGAAGAAGGAATAAAATAGAAGCAACACAAGAAGAAAACTTTGCAGATATAGTAATACATAAAAAACAAGATAAAGAAGAAACAACAAAATAAAATAGAAGTGTATATATCGTAAGAAAATTGTTCACAATGTTGTCATAGGAGGAACTATGACAACTTTTTTTATTATCCTAATAATTATTTTAATTTTAGTTATAACAGTAACTTTAATTCCAATAAAAGTGCATATAGAAAAACTTGAAATAATGAATAAATCAATTAAAGATATAGAAATGGCTATAAGTTTTGGATGGCTAAAAATAAAACTAGAAAAAGAAAAGATAGATAAGATATTAAATAATAAAAAGGTAGAAGAATTAATAAATAAGATTAAGGAAAGAATAAGAAAGGACTACAACATTAAGCCAAAGATTGCTGTAAAAGATATAAAAAATTTTTTAAGAAAAATAAAAATAGAAGAACTTAAACTAAATGCTGTAATAGGTACAACAGATATATTTATAACAACTTTTTTAGTTACAATCACATCTATTATAATCCCATTTTTAATTGTGAAGAATGCAGATAATCCAAAGTACGAAATTACTCCAAGATATATAGAAGAAAACTATTTAAAATTATCCATAAAATGTATAATTAGTGTGAAATTGGTACATATTATCGATATAGCAAAAGAATTAGAAAGAAATGATAGGGGGAAAAAGGATGGAAGAACGTCAAATAGAGGGCCTTATGCTAACAGCAATGGATAGTATAAGAGATATGATAGATGTAAATACAATAATTGGGGAACCAATGCACATTAATGAAAATGTAACAGTGATACCAATTTCAAAAGTAGGTTTTGGATTTGCAGCAGGGGGGAGTGAATTTAAGGGAGAAACAATGAAAGCGTATAATAAAAATAAGGAAGCCGAAGCAATTTCGTATAGGTCACCATTTGGTGGAGGAAGCGGAGCAGGAGTATCAATAAAGCCAGTTGCATTTTTAGTTGTTCAAGAAAACATGGTAAAAATGTTACCAGTTGAGCATGAATGTACAATAGATAAATTGTTTGATTACATGCCAGATGTAATGGAAAAAGCAAATAAAATGATTGATAAGATGATGAACAAGAAAAAAGAAAAAGATGTAAAAATAATAAGGCCAAAAGCAACAAAAGAAAATGTAGTATACAAATTTAGTTATGATACAGATGATAAAGAAGAAGAGAAAAAAGACGACGATGATGAATAAAAGGGTGGAAAATCTCCACCCTTTTATTTTATAAATAATTAAGTACGACCAGCTGCTTCATATTCACCATCTTTATATATTTTTTGTACAGTATCAGTAAAGTTTCCTTCACGAATGCTATATACATGGTGAGCAACACCTTCTTTGCACCATACGAAATCAGAAATATTGTCAGAATTAATTTCTAATTCTTGTGCTTTACCATTAACACTGAAACTTGTACCAGCAGTATGTACAATAACACCATAAACATTTAACTCACTATCAAGAATATACATATTTATATAAGTTCCGATACTGTAATTAGAAAATAATTGTAATAATATATACTCGTTGTCTGAATTTTCATCTGCGATTTTTGATACAGAAAAACAATCATCTGGATTAGGATTATCGGATAATATAGACCAAAGCTGAGGAATTCCTGACCATGTTTTTCCATCAACAGTAATAGAGTAATTAGTATTATATGTTGTAAAATCTTCATTACTGTCCTTAACTGTAGTAGTACAATCAACTTTTACTTTATACTCTTTATTATTTAATTTGATGTTAGATGTTTGGCTTATTGTATTAGCATCCTCAGAAGGTAGAGCTACATCGTTATCTGATGAATTAGTTACATCACCAGCATTATTTGCACCAGCGTTATTTGCGCCGGAATTATTTGCAGAATAATCTGCGACATCTGATTTCTTTCCATTTAATAAAACAAAGCCTCCATTTTTAGCTATTAAAATACCGATAACTACAAGCAATAGTACAATAACAATGCTTAGTAGGACAACTATGGCAACATTAGACTTGCCTTTTTCATTTGAATTTTCCATAAAAACCTCCATAAAATATTTTTAATAATTATATATTGAAACAAGAAAAATGTCAAAATGGGGAATACTTTAATTTTACACTTGAAAATTTTATATATTAAGGATTATAATATAAGCATGAATAGAAGAAAATTAAAAAAGTTATTACAAACTCAAGAGAGATATGAAGATGTAATAAAATTAAGAAAAAATGGAGAATATGAAAAAATTTTTGAGCTATATGGTCCGGAAGTTTTTAATATAGCTGTTCCTGGTAAGTACGCCAGAGAAGATATAAAAAAATTAATGGATTTAGGAAGATTTGAAGATATTTATAGACGATATGGTGCAAAAACATATAAGATGTATATAGCAAATATGAAAGCCCAAGAAGTATACTATGAAACAGGTAGCAAATTTAAAGCTAAGATGGCAAAATTTAAATACCTCTTAGGACGAAGAATTGCTCCGCTTGCGTTAGCTACAACATTAGTAACACCAACTGTTATGGCGGGTACTGTTAGTGCAATGTTTCAAAAAGATAGACAAGAAAATGCACAAACATATGCTGAAGAGATTAAACGATATGAGGATAAAATTACAAAGTATGCAGACGAAGTAAGGGGCATGAACTTAACAGATGTACAAGTTATCATGAAAGTTGTATCAGATATGTGGGAAGAAATTGATGGTTATGGTTCGCCTATTGGAGACGATCCAACAGGATTTTATAGACTAGAACTTTCTGAAAACGGAGTTGGAGTGTGTAGAAATATGGCTGATGATGTTACAGCCAAATTAAATGCAATAAATCCAGAGTATAATGCACGAAATGTTGTTGTATATATGGACGATGTACGTTTCAACCTTGCAAATATTGAAAGAAATATAATTGAAGATAATGAAACAGTTGCAGACAACAACGAAGATAAGGAAGAAGAACCAGATAAAGGGTTCCATATAACGGATATTATGGGAAACCACATGATTACAGCAATTGACATACCAGGAAAAAATATTACATTACTTGTAGATGCAACAAATCCAGGAATTGGAGTATGGCACAATGGAAAAATTCATATGTTTTCTACAGAAGATGGAAAAGGAATTAGAACAAAGATGATAGGTCAATTTATGATTGATATTACAGAGTTTATTCCAATAAGCCAAGATATGATAGGAAGTTTTTTAAATAATGATTTAGACCTAGATGAGCTAGAAGAACAATATGGACCTAAAGCCTTAAATGAAGCGTTGGAATATTTAAATGGATTAAATAAAAACAGTTTTACAGATAGTTTAAAAGTAGATGTTACACCAACTCCGACAGAACATACAGCTGAAATTGATGAGCTACTAAAAACTGGTGAAATCCAAAATGATGATTATACAAAATAGAGTTACTATAAAGTAACTCTATTTTTATAATGCAATATCCCATAGCTGCTCATTTGAATATGTATCAATAGAAGATATAAGTAAAGGCTTAAGAAAGGCTTTCTTTAAATTCTTTTTATTTTTGTTTTCAATTCTAATAATTTCTTGCTCTTTATCCCTAAAAACTATTAAATTAAAACTTTTTTGACTTACAAATTTATATAAGGATTTTTTTTGTTCTTTATCAGTGAATGAAATAGTACATCTATATATATCGCTATGATTACTTTTCAATAATAAAACATAATGAGGAATATCTTGAATAATAATTGTCAATGCTTTAATGGCTAAGTCAGATGATATGGGCAATGAAGTTTTTATCCCAAAGAATAAAATAGAATTTAAGTCTTTAATAATTGCTAATTTATTATCGGGTAATATATATAATTGATTAATATTTACGATATTATTCATTGATATCAATTCCTTTCAAGTGTATAAACGTATAATATAAACAAGTATAACACATAATAATAAAACATATACTATAATTCTTAAAAATAATTATAGTATATGTTAAAAACTAATTTTAAATTGTAGAATAATGTAAAGAAATGTAAAAAGAGAGGGAAAATATTAATGAACCTAAAAGAATTGGGAAGAAAAATAAAACAGCAAAGAACTTACAAAGGATTAAAACAAGACCAATTATCAGAAGATGTAGGAATAAGTGTAGGATTTCTTGGAGGAATAGAAAGAGGCGAGAAAATTGCTAGTTTAAAAGTAATGCTAGCAATAGCAAATAGACTAGGATCATCACTAGATTATTTACTATCAGATGACATTAATAAAATAGAAGAGGAAACTAGGATAGATTATTATGCGGAAGAATTTAAATATATGATAAATAAACTAGAAGACAGAGAGTTAATCAATGATTTTATCACATATTGCCATGCACTATCTGATGCAATGGAAAAGAAGAAACACAGTAAATAAAGTTTGAATATAAAAAGATTGAAGAAAACAGTAAAAGAGACTTTTACTGTTTTTTTATACTTTAATCCACAAAAATCTATAACTATCTACTTTTTAAAATTATATGGATTAAACATATATAATACAGACAAGTTGAGAGACTAGTCAACAAAACTTAAATATAATTATAAAGAGAGGTAGAAATTATGGACCAAATGGTTTTAAAAACACAGCAATGGTTAAACAATACATATGGAGGAAAAACAGGATATGTAGAAGTAAGCGAAACAGGAAATACAGGATGGGCAACAATAAGTGCATTAATGAGAGCTATGCAAATAGAATTTGGAATAACAGCAACATCTAGCAACTTTGGACCAACAACAACAGCACGATTTAATTCAAGATTCCCTAATGGAATTAAACAACAAGCAGACGATGCTGATGACGAAGACAATATATATGCAATTATCCAAGGAGCATTATGGTGTAAGGGATATTCAACTGGAGCAGATAGAATAACAAAACATTTTTATGGAGGAACAGGAAGAGGAATACGACAAATGAAAGAGGATGCAGGTATGATAAATCCAGATTCAACAGTAACAATAGAAGTTATGCAAGCATTATTATCAATGAGACAATTTAAAAGAGTATCAGGGGGAGATGCAAATATAAGAGAAATGCAACAATATTTAAATAGAACTTATCCAGGATACATTGATTATGGACCTTGTGATGGCATCTATGGAAGAGAAATGTGCGAAAATCTAATATTAGCATTACAGGCAATAGAAGGGCTAGATACTGATACAGCAAATGGAAACTTTGGACCAACAACAAAAAGATTGGTGCCAGTAATTCCATATACAGGTTCGACATATATGTCAGACGAGATTTCAGAAGCAATATTACTTGTTAGATATTCTTTGTATTGTAATGGATACACAGATGTAGATATACGTTCAGGAGAATGGGATAACAGTTTAGGAGAGATTTTGAAAACTTTTCAAAACGATATGTGCTTAAACAAAACAGGAAAATGTGACCTAGATACATGGATGTCATTAATGACGAGTAGAGGAAATCCAGATAGAAGCTGTATTGCTTGTGATACAAGATTTGAAATGACAGATGAAAGATTAAAATATTTAAAAGATAATGGATACAAAATAGTGGGAAGATACTTAACAGGACAAAACTATAAACAACTAAAAAAAGGTGAGATAGAAAGAATACTGAATGCAGGATTAAAATTGTTTATGATTTACCAAGAATCGGGAAGTGACATAGGATATTTCACTGAAGAAAGGGGAAAAACAGATGCTCTAAGAGCACCAGTAGCAGCTAGAAAGAGAGGAATCCCAGGGAATAAAGTTATTTTTTTTGCTGTAGATATGGATCCTACGGATGACGAAATAAAAAAATATATTATACCATATTTTAAATCAATTAATAATAATATAATGCCACAATATAAAGTGGGGATATATGGAACAAGAAATGTTTGTACGCAAGTTATGAACAAAGGATATGCCGAGAAATGTTTTGTAAGTGATATGTCGACAGGATATTCAGGAAATATGGGATTTACAATGCCTAAAGGATGGACTTTGGACCAGTTCTATGAAATAGAAAATATTTCAACAGGAAGTGATAAACGAATGGATTTAGATAAAGATGCATATTCAGGAAAGGACGAGGAAGCTTTAATAGACTATTCATATGGTAAAGTTTTAGACTATAATAAATATATAGAAAAATTAGAAGAGTATTATGTGGATTATAGAACTCAAAATGGAAAAACAAGAGATTCGTTAACAGTAGTTAGAGGTATAACCAATTTCCTTAGAAGTTTTAAGTATAGAAAGTATCACTTCATGGTGACACTTTTAGAAGATATTGATGACACCTTTATAGAATATGTAAAAAATAAAGATATATATCTATATAACAATTTAGAAAGATATGCTTCAAACGATGAAGTGGCACTAATTGATGAAGAAGGAGGTTTAATAGATATAGGACATTTAGCGGCAACTATAGAAGGGTATCTATTCTGTAAGGTAATAGCTCCACGTTGGTTAGGATGGGCAGGTGATTTGGCTACGCTGATGCAAGATATTGATGATGAATACTCAAAAGATAATTCATTAAGTAAATATAGTATAGCGCAAAAATTATGTGGGAAAAAATATCAATTTGGATATGTGGATATATGTACAGATGCAGATGCAATATCGATATCAAATGCAATTTCTAAAACACAGAATTCAGATGATCCACATTACTTATCGAAGGCTATAAAAAACTATTATACAATAGGAGCAAAGTTAAGATTTAGCAACTATGTGGAAGATTTTGGATTGGATAGTGAAAAAGAAGATTATACGGATGAAATAAAATATTTAGTAAATTTAGGAATTACTAATAATATAATTATGAAAATATTGGGTAAAGTTCCAGGAAAGGAAACAATAGATGCAGCATGTAAAGCTTTTTCAAATTTTATTATTGAATTCTATAATTATGGAAGCTGGATAGAAGAAGATACTATTATAATCGCATAGTACTAAAATAAATCACATTAAGATAGACAAATTTATACAGGTGTGATATTATACTATTTATAGATAGGAGAAATAATGAAAAAAATCAAAATTATATTAATCTTTTTAATATGTATTGGCATAATTGCTATGGTGATTTCGTTATATTTTTTCTTAAGGGAAAGACAATTTGTAGAAATTAACAATGAAAATATAGAATTTATTACAAAAGAATTGCGTCGTGATATAGAAAATGAGAAAGAACTTGAAGGAATGAGAAAAGTGGGATATCAAGTAGTTTGGCTTGGAGCAGAAATAGAAATATATTATGCACCATTTGAAAAAATAAACTCATACCCTACTGGCGAAGGAGAAATGGGAATAGGAAATGTAGCAAAATATGTCAGAGAAAATGGATATTCAGAATCCACAATTGCTTTAAAAATAATTTATGTGTTGCTCATAGCTATTAGTATTTGCATAGTGGCACTGATAGTGATATATAGAATTGAAAAATCAAAAAAGAAAACTAATGTACAGTAAAGTACATTAGTTTAATAAATTTTAACTTTTTTTAACTTTTTAAAAATATATAATTTCTTATGTTATAATAAAAAAACGGAGGGAGAATATGAATGATAACAAAAAAAGATAATAATTGCAGGTATTTTATTTGCTATAGTCATAATAATAATTTTTATTGTATTTAATAAATTCTATAGAGGAGAAGAGAATGAAGAAGAAGCGGAACCTAAAGGAGTTTTTCATCAAGAGATAAAATTTAATAATCCTATTGTGCCAGAAGGATTTAAAAAAGTTGAGACAGATACTGCTAGCTGGGAAATAGAAAATGGAGTTCCAAAGGGATGGAATAATGGCTTAGTAATTGAGGATGAAATTGGAAATCAATTTGTATGGGTCAAAGCCAAAGAAACAAGAGAGCCTGAAGAAAATGATGATATAAAGGAACAAATAAATAAGTATGGTGGATTTTATGTTGCAAGATACGAAGTGGGAATTCCTAAACAATATATTGAAACAATAGGGGAGAATGAGATAAGAAGTACATTCAACAATAATGAGGGAATACCAACAAGTAAGAAAGATCAAATTCCATGGAATTGGATACATGAAGAAAAAGCAAAGAAAAATGCAATAAATATGTATAAAAATAGTAATTTAGTAAAAAGTAAAATGATACAATTTAACCACTGGTGTTACATTACAGATTGGCTTGATAATTGTGGCTATAACACAAGAGACAGTTTAGAATGGGGAAACTATGCTGATTCAGTATTTGAGTTTACAGGATACTATTCAGAGGATACAAAATTATATAAATATGCAGAAAAAAATTAAAAAAGGGTGAAGTGATATTATCAACAGGAGCAACAGAGAGAAATAAAGCAAACAATATATATGATTTAGCAGGAAATTTAGCGGAGCTAACTTTGGATCATGAGGAAGATAAAGCGGGCTACACAGTAGGAGGATACTATAGCAGCAAAAGCTTCCTGAATGATGCAAAGAGAGGAGCTGTACATGAAGATGAATTTAGTTACCATTCTGTTAGGAATGCAATATATAAAGATGCAAGCAATCCTAAACAGGGATTTAGAGTAGTATTATATATAAAATAGGAGAAATTAATAGATGGAAAAAACAAAAGACATTTTCAATATAATAAAAAAATCCACAATAATAATTTTCAAAATAAATAAAATATTGTTACTATTTTCAATAATATTTTTTACTGTTGTATTTATCACACATTTTATATTAAAAGGATATAATTTACAGTTTATACAATGGGTTTATTCAACAGCTATTATTATTTTAGCTATATGTCTAGCGATACGTATAATTGAAATATTTATAAAGCAAAGCAAAAAGGTCAAACTAGCAATTGGATATATATGCACAGCTTTAATAACAGTAGGTATAATATTTTGGAAAAAAGTAATTTCTGTTTTGTTTTGCTTGATATTCTTGATATTTATGATTCCTTTCAATAGTGAACATATAGTAGAAAGAAATGGAAGTAAATATGTGGCTGAAGTAGACTCGGAATTTACACATACTACGGTTTATTTTTATAAATACATAAACATTTTTATAAGGAGCACTAAAGTGGAATTTGAAGAACATTATAAAGGAACACGAGACCCAATAATAAGAGAAAACATTGAAGTCTCATATTAGGAAATAAAAAAGAAAGTTCTATTATAGAACTTTCTTTTCTAATATTACTGCTTGTCATCTTTATTGATAGTATTAAGCTTATTTTCAAGCGTATTATAATATATTTCTAGCCCATATTTTAGGAAACTAGGTACTTTTATACCAATTTCTATAAGATTTTCTATTATACTTCTACTTTCATTAATAATTAAGCATGTTAAAGTGAACCACCCAAATAACATTACAAAATCCAAATTGATATTAATTTTATTACCAAGTTGAGATAATGCGAAAGACAGAAAAAATGATAAAGCAATTAAAACCCAGTAACAAAATTTTTTTAATATACCAATAATTCCTTTAGACGAGCTTTCAGTTTTATTAATTTTAGATTTAAATGTACCTGTAAGATAGTCTGTGATATTTAATGCTAGATATCCAGCAAAAAGAATCCATTCGATTCCAAATAATGAAGTTAGAGAAATAAGCATTAAACTTATAGTGCTACTTATTTTATTAAAAATTTTAGAGAATATGTTTTCCATAATAGCCTCCTTAAACTTGATATTAAAAACATTATAATAATAATTTTTTAGAAAAATAAAAAAGAGGAGAAAAATAGATGATAGTAGATGAATAGTATGTAGATATCACATATAAATAATTGAAAAAGATGTAAAAAAAGTGTAAGATTTTAATATGAAATGTTAATATATAAAAGAGAGGAGGAACAATGGATCGAGAAGAAACAATCAGTAAATATATAATTGAAATGAAGTTAGACGTAGAAAAGATGATACAAGATTTTAGAGGATATATACATACTATCATTGAAAATAATGTTGGAGATAGATTAAGCAATGAAGATAAAGAAGAAATTATGTCCGATGTATTTTTAACAGTATGGCATAATAAAGAAAAAATAGATAATAGCAGTCCATTAAAATATTATATGGCAGGTATTGCCAGAAATTTAATAAGCAATAAATTAAGAAAACAAAATAAAAAATATAATCAAATAGAATTTGATGAGACGGAAATAATAGATATGCAAGATATGGATATTATATGTGAACAAGATGAAATATTAGAAGTAATATCTGAAGAATTAAACAACATGAAAGAGAAAGACTATATGGTATTTGCTAAATATTATTATTATTCCAAAACTATAAAGGAAATTGCCATAGAATTGGGAATGTCTGAATCAAATGTAGGAGTAAGATTACATAGAATAAAGAAAAAATTGAAGAAAGAACTAGAAAATAGAGGATTTAGGTATAAGCAATTATTAACTATAATTATATTAATATTTGTTTTTACAGGAGTTGCAATTGCATGCAATATTGTAATAAAAACAATAAAAAAACAGATTTTTCCAGATACATCACAAGGTGTTGATACTGCGATTGATAATGGATATATCCAAGATGTAAAATCGGAATATATACAATCTAATGATATAGAAATCAAGGTGAAAAGAGTACTTATGGATGATTATAATTTGGATATAGAATTTGAAATAATGTTACAGAATACTGAAGAAAAAATAAAAGTAAATAATTTTGTATTATCAAATCTTTTGATAGTTGATGAAAATGAAAATGTCATTGTTAGACAGCCGGATAATACTGATGATGGATATGAAAGAGTATGTAAAATAGGAAATGTAAATCCAGAAAATGATGCTAGAAGTTATTCGAATGGCTCAGAATACTTTAGAGTAACAGAAAATATAGATAATTACTACGGATATGCATATACTACACAATCTAACGGATTTCCTAAATCAAAAAAATTAAAGGTCATATTTGATAAATTAATCCTTTGGGATAAAAATATGGATATTATCGGACAGATAGAAGGAGAATGGGTTATAGAAATAGACTTACCAGAAGAATTTTACAATAGAGAAACAATAACATACAAAGTTAAAAGCTGTAATCGAAAAGATGTGGATTTAGTATCATTAATGGTTTCTAAAACAGGAGCAAAGCTAAATTTTATTGCTATTTGGGGTGACCCAATATTTGATGAAGATGATACTATGGAAGAAATAGCAAAAAAGACGGAAGAATGGTTAGATTTAAAAGAACAAAGATGGAGAGATGCGCATAATATTATTCTACCCAAACTTATAAACGATGATTATATAATAAATGAAAATGGAAAAAAGTTTTATAGGTCTGAAAGTTCTTCAGATGGAAATATGCAAATTTCTCAAGGCATAGATGGAACAATGTCGTATTATCAAACTTATGATTTAACAAGCTTTGAAGCGACAGATAGATTAACGATAGTATTGCCTCTTGGAGCAGAAATGCTTGAAAATAGCGATGTAGAAGAGATAATAATAGAATTAGAAAGAAACAAGTAATAAATAGTATATAAAAAGAAAGGGGGTACTCCTAGTATGGAGTACCCCCAGAATTTCAAGAACCCAAAAACTTATGCTACATTACTTTAGTACGATTTTAAACAGTCAGATAAAACGAATGTCCAAAAATGCTTCAATATAGACACGACGGTCTTCGTAGTATCCGCCTTGATTTTTGGCTGTATAGATTAGTCGGTAATCACAGCCTGGTGTTACAGAGAAGTATCCTGAAGTGAACTCTTCGAGTTCACCAGTGCTTCCTGCATAAACACTTCTACTGAAAACCGTCTCGGTGTTGGAAGAATCAATATATTTAACACAAGAAACGGTTAAGCAGTAAACTCCAAGGTTATCAACAGCTTTGTGCTTGAGACGAATCTGCATACGCCTTCCCAACGATGGAATGGTTCTGTAGGAACCACCGTTGTAACCGGTAAAGGTGAAACTACCAAGAGAGTTCTCACCCAGCTTCAAATCGGCATTGGTTGCCAGAGGAGAAACTTCATTTCCCGCGATGGAGATAGAAGCCTCGTTGATGTTTACCTCAGCCGCAAAAGCCGAAGTGGTGGATGAAAACAACGCCATTACTGCAAACAGAAGGCAGAGGGCGGAGCGCATAAAGCGCTGGGAATGTGACCGAGTTGCAAAAAAGTTCATAAAAACCTCCATAATTAAACGTTAGGGTTCTTGAAATTCTATACCTAAGTTGCAGACAAGAGCCCACAACATCGGTACCACAATAAGTTGTGCCGAAACACAACATTGATAGTTTACCATAAAATTTAAAGGAAAATTGCAAAAGTAAAAAAAAGTAAAAAAAAGAGTAAAAAAGTGTAAAAAAATCTATTTATAAACTAATATGTAAATAAAAGGAGAGAAAATGATAAACATATTAGTAGCAGATGATAATATATATTATGCCAAAGCATTAATAAATTATATTATGAGCAAGAATGAAGAGTTTAGAGTAGTTAATATTTCTACAAATGAAAAAGAAGTAATGGAGAGTTTGAAATCAGGAAAAATTGATATATTAATATTAGATTTCAAGATGGCTCGGATTGAAAATTATTGATGAAATAAAAATATTAAACTTTGACGTTAGTATTATATTAATTTATGATGATGGAAAACTCAGAAATCATATTATAAATAATAACAAAGTAAAGGGTTTTGTAAGCAAATTAGGTGGGCTAGAGAAAGTTAACAAAAAGATAAATGAAGTTATTAAAAAGACAAATGCAAATGATTCGGAATTAATAAAGAAAAAGATATTAAACGAATTACTTTCTTTAGGATATAATATCAAATATAAAGGTACAAAATATTTAACAGAGGCTATATATTTAGCTTATCAAAAGCATATAAATGGTGAAATGACAGAATTAAAACAATATTTTTATGAAAAGATTGCAGAAAAGTATTCTAAAAATCCAGAAAATATAAAAATAAATATAGTAAATGCAACCGCATCTATGTACACTGCATGTGAAAGAGAGAAACTAAAAAAATATTTTTCATTTGTATACGACTATAAACCTACTCCCAAAATAGTTATAGATACAGTTTTATCAAAGATAGTATAAAGAACTAGAATTTTTATAAAATTCTAGTTCTTTATTCATGATGAAATAATTTTCTAACGAGTAAACAATTTATGTAAAATTCATTTACTTTCAAAAAATAATTTGTTATAATATATAATTATTCAATTAAATATTTTGTAGTATTTTCGGAGGAAACGTATGGTTAAAATTCTTATAGCAGAAAACGATATGCCAAGTAGCGTTACTCTTTCGAATTCAATCAATGCCCATAAAGAGTTGCAAGCAATTGCCATAATTAATGATGGAGAACAAGTTATTCCAAAGATTAAGGATTTGCAACCAGATTTTGTAATATTGGATTTAAGGTTACCAAACAAAGATGGACTAAAAATCTTAGAAGAGATTAATAATGATAGTGAGCTAGAAAATATAAAAGTGATTGTATATTCGGAAGAAATTGAGCGCATTCAAAAAGCTATTAAGTATGATAGTGTAATAAGGTTTCTACAGAAACAACAAACTAGTATAGAGGATGTTAGTTTAGAAATAAAGAATATTGCTGAATGTGTAGAAAGTAGAAATATAAATGATGAAGTATTAGAAAAACTTGTTAAAATAGGTTTTCAAACAAAGTGTAAAGGAACTAAATTGCTTAGAGATTGCATAGTATTTTCAATTAATGATAACAAAGAAAATATGAATGAAGTTTATAAAACAATTGCATGTATTAGAAAAGAAAGTGAATTAACAGTTAAATCTAATATTAGGTCAGCTGTAAATAAAATGTGGGGAAATGCTAATCACGAATATGTAAGAAAATATTTAAGATTAGGAGAGAATGATATACCAAGTATTAAAGATGTTGCTATGATGGTAAAGTATTATGTAGAAAGAACAATATAAAAAAATAAGAATTAATTAAATTTTTTTAATTAGTTCTTATTTTTTATATGAATTAACGATAATAAGATTTGCAATTTTATCAGCAAATGAGTTATAGAAATCTAATTCTAGCTTTTGGTTTATAGAACCTTTGCGTTTTTGATAACGCTTAATTATTCGCATATTATCACCAAATAAGATTATAATAGCAAATTTATTCAATGTATTAAATTGAGCAATTTAAAGCATAAAATGTTGAAAAAGAACAGTTTTGAGCATTAAAAAGTAGAAAAAATTAAAAAAGAGCAAAAATATCTATTTATTTTTGTTAATCCATTTTATAAATTCTTCAGAAGTTAGCAGATTGGCTTTATAATTAGCAACTTTTTTCTTTCCAACTTTTTTAAAGTGCTCGTAGTCATCTTTATATTTTTGAATGTCAGGATATCGGCTAGCTATAGTTGCTTTTCTATAGTAAATCTTATTATAGAATTGCAATGCTTTGTCTTTCTTTAGGGAAGCGTAGTAAACTTTTTTTCTCCCAATTTCTTTACAAGTTTTAGAAGAATTTGGTGCAATGTTACTACAATATTCAACTTTTTTGTTTTCTGCAATAAAATATCTATTACAGTATTTACAATTTTTAAAATATATTTCTTCTTTTAAAATATCACATAATTGAGCATATAATAGAGACTCAATATTGTGTGGTATTAAAAAATCAATAGAATCAATTTTAGTTTTTCCCTTGATTAAGCAATTTATAATTTCCTTTTCTGTATTTCCAGGTGATTTAGTAAAGTAATGCAATGAAAAATACTCAATTCTATGGGCTCTAAGAATTTTAAGTGTTTCATTTGTTCTTTCTAATATATATAATCTTTGTAGAGGAGATAATGAAATTACTTTAGAAGATGGATTCAATAATGTATAATCCAATATCATATCAAGTTGTGTTTGAATTCTAATTAATACTTTCAAATTATTATTTGCTGTATGTTCAAAAAACTCCATATATTTATTTCTAGAACATATACCATTCTTAAATATTTTTGAGTATCTATTTATATTTAGCAATGCTAAAGAATATTTGTTGAAAAACTTAAGATAATCATCCTTATTAGAAAAATCACAATTTATGAAATCAGTAAAAAAAGTACCAAATGGTTGAGTGTTTATCTGGTATTTTTTTATTTTATATTCATGAGATTTTTTTTCGTATAAAATAGGAAAATTAACAATTATTTCATTATGATTTTTTTTATCTACTGCTACACCTATATAACTTAGAATACTTTTAATGTAAGCATTTTCATCCATTTAATACTCCTTAAATGTTAAGAACACAAAGTAGAAAAATATAATCTATGCGTCTATTTCAATAAACAATAATTATTATTGACTTTGTAATAATGGGATTTTATAATGTGAACAACTTAAGAACATTTACTTTAATATAAATATTCTTATAAGTGAGAAAACATATAGTAAGAATAAATTAAAATATTTATGCCCAAGTAAAATTATACTATATGCTTATTGAAAAAATCAATATGAAAAATTCTAGATAAATTCATATGAGAACTATTATATGGAGATGAGGTAATGGAAGAAGAAATAAAGGAGTTTATAAAAAAAGAATTATTAAAATTTGAATTTAAAAGAGCGACAAAAGGATTTAAGTATTTAATAGAAGTAATATATATTTGCGTAACAGATGAAAATGCAATAGATAACTTAACTAAGAACGTATTTCCTAAAGTTGCTGAAAAGTATAATGAAAAATCATATTCAAATATAAAATGGTGTATTAATCAAGTGATTTCTACTATGCATAATAATACCAATATGGATAAAATATGTGATTACTTTAATTTAGAAAAGGGTGTTAAACCAAGTTTGAAACATATTGTATATACAATAGTTTGTAAATATAATAGGGAATATTGCAATACAAAATAGAGTTACTTTATAGTAACTCTATTTTTATCTAAGTAGATGGAACCATTTATTAAATACCATCACAAATACATTGCCAAAGCTAATTTTTGATACAGAGTTTGTTGCGATTAAATCAATAGTGTCCAATGTTTCGTCTCCAAGTTTAAATACAACTTCACCTAATTTATCTCCTTTATTAACTGGAGCCATAACTGAATCTGGAAGTACAACAGTTGTTGTGATATTTGTAATTTGCCCCTTAGGAATTAAGCTACCAGCGGTTTGATTAAAACTTACATTTACATTTTGTAACGTACCTTTTTCAATAGTTACAGGTTTTAGAATGTCTTGTGTATTTGTATAAGTATAGTATTCAAAATTACTAAAACCATAATCTAATAATTTTTGAGCTTCTGCAAATCTAACAGCAGAAGTTTCGCCTCTTAAAATTACAGCTATTAAGGATAAGTTTTCTCGAGTTGCAGTGGCAGACAAATTAAAAAGAGCAGTTGATGTAGAACCTGTTTTTAATCCAGTACAACCGTTATAGTTTCTAACTAATTTATTTGTATTAACTAATTGTGACTTTCCATCTCTTAGAGTATCCATCCAAATTGTTGTGTAATTGGTAATTGTAGGGTGGTGTAACATAAGTTCCCTGGACATTAAAGCTATATCATAACTAGAAGTTACATGTCCATCTTCATCTAAACCATGGCAATTTTTAAAAGTAGTATCATTCATTCCTAATTCTTGTGCACGTTTATTCATAAGTTCTACAAACATTTCTTGACTGCCTGCAATATATTCTGCCATAGCAACACAACAGTCGTTTGCAGAAACTACACATATAGCTTTTAACATTTCATTAACAGTAAGCGATTCAGAAACATCTAACCAAATTTGAGAACCACCCATTTTAGAAGCTGCTTCAGAACATGGTACGGCACTGTCTAAACTAATTCGACCAGAGTCTAAGGCTTCCATAATTAGTAAAATAGTCATAACTTTTGTTACACTCGCAGGGCGTAATTGCTCATGCATATTATGATCATAAAGTATAGTGCCAGTTTTTTGATCCATTAAAACTGCACTACCACAAGTTAAGTTAAGAAAATTCCCTTCTTTACTATTAAGCAGAGCAGAAGTAGTAATAGCTTCTTCAGCAACTGCACTGGACCATACATATAAACTGTCGTCTGCAAACACTACAAGAGTTGAACAAAACATTATAAATAATATAATTAAAGATACAATTTTTTTTATCAAAATACATTCCTCCATATTTAAAACTATTTTTAAATAATATGTGGAACAATATATTTTATGACTAATAGCTTAATTTGACTATAGAAACATCTATAGTGTAGTAATTGTTTTTAGCGTAAATTTTTATATCAAAATTGTTATTATTTTTAAATTTAAAATCAGCACCACCATAACTTATACAGGCATCTTTTCCTTCTTCAACATAATATACTTTACGTGTATGTGGGTGTCTTTCGGTAACTTCAAGTGATGGGATAACCAAAACAGCATTGTATAGAGTGGTACTTACTTGGCATTTTCCACCACCATAATCGGTTTGAATATTTCCATCCATATCAAAAACGTCAGCTTCTTTATATCCTTTTTCAGGAGTGGCTTGTCCAACTGTTTCGCAAAATGAAAATTCTTCTCCAGCTTTAACTACAGAACCGCTCAATGTATCACAGCATAATTTCATATTGATTTGTCTATTAACTTCTTCAGGATAGTTTACAGGAGTTGAGAAAGAAGAAATAGTTTCTTCTTTTGGAGAATCATTAGATAAAGTTTGAGCAGTATAATCAGAATTAGAAATATACGGAGATTCATCTGAAATATTTTGTTGAGATTTATTACTACAACCAACTAAAATGAAAATTGATAAAAATAAGACAATAAGTAAATTTTTCATAATTTCCTCCAATATTAGTATATATAATTAATATCTAATTATACATTATAAAGTCGAATTACCATATTGACTTTTTGTATAATTATATAGTATAGTATTTTTGTAGAAAATATATTTTCACGGAGGAAGAGAAATGGAAACTGAAGAGAAAACAAACTCAATATCAAGAGAAGAACTATTGAGATGTAACGAGATAATAAAGCAAATATGGGACTACTATGGAGAAAGAATAGTGGGACAAAGAACATTAGGAATATCGTTATTAGTATCATTAATTACAAATAGTCATATACTTTTAGAGTCTGTACCAGGACTAGCAAAAACTACAGCTGCAAAGGTTATAACTGATGCTGTATCAGGAAGATTTTCAAGAATTCAATGTACACCAGATTTGTTACCAAGTGATATTATGGGTACACAAATTTATAACCAAGCTAAAAATTCATTTGAAACAAAAGTTGGACCAGTATATTCTAACTTTGTATTATTAGATGAGATAAACAGATCTAGTGCTAAAACACAGAGTGCTATGCTTGAAGCTATGCAAGAACGCCAAATTACAATAGGTGGAGAGCAGTATAAATTACCAGATATATTTATGGTTATTGCTACACAAAACCCAATAGAACAAGAAGGAACTTACTTACTTGCAGAGGCACAATTAGATAGATTTTTATTAAAAGAAAAATTAGATTATCCAAATAAAGAAGAGGAACTAGAAGTATTAAACAGAATTGAAAATGATGTATTTATTAATGACAAGCCAATTTTAAAATTAGATGATGTAACATTTTTACAACAAATATGCAAAAAAGTATATATGGATAAATCAATAAAAGAGTATATAATTAGCATAATTGATGCTACAAGACATATTGATAAAGTGCTTTCGAAAGATGATGCACAATATGTAAATATGGGCTCAAGTACTAGAGGTGCAATTGCATTTATGGAAGGTGCTAAAGCTATGGCATTAATAAAGGGAAGAAACTACGTTATTCCAGATGATGTTAAAGAGTTAAAGTATAGTGTGTTAAGACATAGAATTGAACTTAATTTCTCAGCAGTAGCTGATGGAGTAAGTGTAGAAAGTATAATAGATAAAATAATAGGAGCTATAAAAACGCCATGATAATGAATCATATTATAAAGGTAAAGGCTAATATTTCGATTTATGCAAGCAAAAAAACAGCCAATATATTAGATGGAACGTATAAATCTATATACAAGGGCAAAAGCATGAACTTTGAAGACCTTAGAGAATATGTTGTAGGAGATAACATTAAAGATATAGACTGGAAAGCTTCAGCAAGAAGTGGTGATATTCTTGTAAAACAGTTTATAGCAGAAAAAAAACATAATATAATGCTAGTAATGGATACAGGGAAAAAGATGCTAGCAGATACGCAAAGTAATGAATCCAAACGAGAAGTAGCACTTATGAGTGCAGGAACTATAGCATATTTAGCAAATAAAAATGGAGATTATGTAGGTGCAGTTTATGATAAAGATCAAACCATTACATATTATCCGTTTAATTCTGGGTTATATAATATAGAGAAAATTTTATCAACTTATGAAAAAGACGTTGAAAAAACCAATGTTTCTTATATAGAAGATACGTTAGAATATATAATTAAAAATATAAGAAAAAGAATGATAGTTTTTATAATTACTGATATTGCAGGGATGGAGAGAATTTCTGCAAACACAATTAAAAGACTAGCAACTTTACATGATGTTTTATTTGTAAATATAAATGACGCATATATGACAGGAAACAGAGTGTATGATATTGAGAATAATGCATACATTCCAGAATTAATCTTAAATGATGAAAAAGTGCATCAACGTGAAAAAGAAATAAAAGATAAATTACAAAAAAAGTGTATTAACAAATTTAGAAAATACAGAGTAACAACAACAACAATTAATAGCAATAAAGAAATTGTAAATAAAATAATAAATTTATTAGAAAGGCATAGATATGCAAACATCAGTTAGTTTACAAGCCCCATTTTCATATTCAATTTTATATATAATTATTGTAGCAATTCCAGTGTTAGCTATAACAGGATTTTATATATACAAACATTTTAAGAAAAAAGCTAAACCTAAAATTGTTATAAAGAAGGTTGCGCCTGAAGATAGAGATTCTATTAAGAAAAAATACTTAGATAAACTTAATGATTTAAAAGTAAAAACAGAAAAAAATGAGATAGAATCAAGAGCTGCATATATAGAACTTAGTAGTATTATTAGATTTTTTGTGTATGAATTAACAAATGTACAAGTTCAAAATTATACTCTAAAAGAGATTAAAGAAATAAACCTTCCTATATTATATGAACTTATTAAAGAGTGCTATATACCTGAATTCGCTGAAAAATTTCCAGGGAATATAGTAGTTTCAATAGAAAAAACTAGAAAGGTAATAGAAAAATGGAAATAACATATCCAATTGTATTATATATAGGCATTCCTGTATTATTACTTTTAATGGTTGTAAGATTAAAAAAGAAGATAAACTACAACAGTGGAAAGAAAATTGCAAATACAAAGTATATTGAAGAAGATCCATACTTTAAGCAAGTTATGAGAAAATATAAAATTATTACATATTGTATAAAAGGACTTTGTGTAGTTTCAATTTTAGTATCTTTAATTTTGCTTGCACGACCATCGACAGTAGATATATCGGATTCAAAATTATATAACAGAGATATATTTTTATGCTTAGACGTATCTGCATCAGTAGATGAGCTCAATGTTGAGCTAGTTGAAAATCTAAAAAAGACAGTAGACAATTTAAAAGGAGAGAGATTTGGAATTTCTATTTTTAATACTTCAACAGTTACATTAGTTCCACTAACAGATGATTATGAATATGTAAAAGAAGCATTAGAAAATATAAAAGAAGCTATAATTGAAGCTAATAATTTAGACTATGATTATACAGAAGTGGATGAGCATAGCTATATGCTATCGTACATTCAAAGTGGAACCTTAGTAGGAAATGTAGATAGAGGGTCATCTCTTGTTGGAGATGGATTAGCTTCATGTATATTCAGCTTCCCAGATATAGAGGAGAACAAAGATAGAACTAGAGTTATAATTCTCTCTACGGATAATGATGTTGCAGGAAAAGAAATAATAAAACTACCAGAAGCTGCTCAATTAGCAAAAGAAAAGAATATAACAGTATTTGGAATAGGGCCAGATTTAATTATGGACAAAGATCAAAAGGAACTTCAAGAGGCAGTAGAAAAAACAGGAGGAAGTTACTACAGAAGTGATGGATCTACAACAGTTAAGGAAATAGTAAACAACATTGAGAAAAAAGGAAAGAGTTTATTAGAAGGTAAAAAACAATCAAGAAGAATAGATCAACCAACAATTCCTTTTATAATTTTACTTACATCAATAATGGCATTATTTATTTTAAGTAAAAAGGTGAAAATATGATAATATCTCCAATTATACCTTTATGGCTTATGATACCACTTACAATTTTATTTATTATTGTTATCATATTAAATAAGGGTAATATAAAAAATTTAATAATTAGATTAACGATTGTAGCACTTCTATTTATGATTAACTTGAGGATAATGACATCATCAACAGACATACAAATATTATCTAGCAATGTAGACGTTTTATTTGTAATTGATAATACAATCAGTATGATAGCAGAAGATTATGATGGAAAGAACCCTAGATTAGATGCAGTAAAAGATGACTGTAACTACATAATAGATGAGCTGGCAGGTGCGAGATTTGCAGTAATTACATTTAATGATGCTTCGCAAATTTTAGCTCCATTTACAACAGATGCAAATATGGCAGCAGAAGCAATAGATACAATAAAAATAGCGGATTCATTTTATGCTAGAGGAACAACACTTAACGTTGCTTTAGATGATATGGAAAATGTACTTGAATCGTCTGAGAAAAAAGGTGATAGAACAAGAATAGTGTTCTTTATAAGTGATGGAGAAATTACAAGTGAAGATTCAAAATTAAAATCATTTTCGAGTGTGAAAGAGTATGTATCAAATGGAGCTGTATTAGGGTATGGAACAGCAAAAGGTGGAAACATGAAAGTGAAGGATAGATATGACGATGAAGAAAAATACCTCGAAGATAAAACATCAAATGGTTATCCATATCCAAAAGCAGTATCTAAAATAGACGAAGATAATCTAAAACAAATAGCAGATGATATTGGCATAGACTATATAAATATGAGCAAACAATCTGCAATCGAATCAAAGTTAAAGGAAATAAAGAAACAAGTAAATGGAGAAGTACCAGAAGAGACAAAAAAAGAATCTTTTTCAGATACGTATTATTACTTCGTAATACCACTTTTGGTTTTACTTGTAATAGAGTTTGTAATATATAAACGTAAATTATAATTTAGCATAAGAAAAACAATAGAAAGGCATAGGTATGAAAACAGCCCTAAAAATAATATATGTAATATTAATAATAATACTAATAAAATTAGCCCTAACATTTGGTATGAATCAGTTGTTCCTAGCAAAATACGACAAAGGGAAATATGATGATACATTAGCGAAAATTATGTTAGTAACAAATTTTCAACAGCCATATATAGCACATTATAACTATGGAAATGTAGCATATCAAAATGATAAATTTGACATTGCGATTAGAGAATACAAAAGGGCTTTAGAATTATATCCGCCAAAAAAGAAAGAATGTAGTATAAGAATAAATTTAGCACTGGCAATGCTCGAAAAAATCGAAGAAGAACTTGAAGAAGATGAAACAAACGAAGAAATTGAAAGTGAAGAGAAAAAAGAAGAAACAATAGCTAAACTTAAAGAAGCAAGAAAAGTTTTAACAGAGGAAAATTGTGCTGGAGAAAAAGATGATGATGGACATAGTAAAAAAGCAGAAGAATTAAAGGCAGATATAGATGAATGGATAGAAAGATTAGAAAACGGTAAAGATGATGACGATGATAGCAAAAAAAACAATAATAAAAAAGATCCACAAAGTGGTGAAGATGAAAAAACAGATCCAGAAAAAATAAAAACAAAAGAAGAACAGTTAAAAGAGTATCTAAAAAAAGGTATGGAAGAGAGAAACGATGATTTATCATATTACAGACAAATTATTGAACGAAATAATGGAAGTTATTATTATGACGGAAAAAATTGGTAAAAATAGCCCATAAAAATAGGGCTATTTTTTTATGGAAAGATTTTAATACGAAAAAGACATAAAAACTAGAAAAAAATTACAAAAATCATTGACGTTTGGGCATATAAGGTGGTATAATAGTAAACGTTAATGTTTAAATTTTAGGAGGTGAAAAAGAAAGTGCCAACAATAAACCAATTAGTAAGAAAAGGTAGAAAAACTTCAACTACAAAATCAACAGCTCCAGCTTTACAAAAAGGATTTAACTCAAAGTTAAATAGACAAACAAATCAAAGATCACCACAAAAAAGAGGAGTATGTACAGTAGTTAAAACAGTTACACCTAAGAAGCCAAACTCAGCTATGAGAAAAGTTGCTAGGGTAAGACTATCAAACGGATATGAAGTAACATCATATATTCCAGGTATAGGACATAACTTACAAGAACATAGTGTTGTATTAATTAGAG
>CAYMDN010000019.1:0-23941 GCA_964389545.1 uncultured Clostridium sp.
ATATCCTATTTTTTCATAAGGTGCATCAAATTTATCATTAGTATATTCATCTGGATCTTTACAAATATATGCTACATAATCTTTTATATTTAATCCATCTAGGTGTTGCCACAAATGACCAAATATATCTTCAATTCCTCTATAATTTACTGAATGATAACTATTATTATTTAAACATCCTGAATTATTTCCTAAAATATCATTTTCTCCTGTTTTTTGTGCTGAACCCCAAATAACATTATCTACTACTATATTTACTGGATCTCCGTCAAAGTAAATTGCCTTTCCTGTTATTTGTCCGTCATTGTAATCTTCAATTGCAGTAATTTCTCTATCTTTAGCTACACTAGAATTCCAAGCATCTGTTGCTCCAATACAAACAGTTTTTCCAACCCATAATCCTGTTCCAGCAGAGCTTACTACTATCCTATTAGTATTTTCTTCTGCTAACAATGCCTTTGCAGAAGAAAAAGCAACTATACCATTTCCTAGCATACTTTGTGAATTATAATGTGCATACTCTACCAAATATAACATTTGTAATAAGAAATAATGATAATCTAATAATTGCCACTTTTCCCCTAATGCTTTTGCATAAGTTCTAAAATTGGATTTTGTTGTATTATATCTAGGTATTACTCCACCTATTGAATGTGCTATTATCGTATTAGTTCCTTCAATTTCTTCTTCTGTTGTACTTAATAAATAAGCACCTACGAAAAACTCTTCTGACTTTGTATAACCTGCTCTTGCATAATCTGCAATATATATATATTCATAAATATTGCCGAATTCATCTGGTAATCTTTCTCTTTTCCACCAAAACTCTGGAATTCTTACCATTACCTCGCCATTACTTCCGTCTGATCTATAATCTGCTTCCCCATAATATGCTAAAATTTGTTTTGTTATTGGATCCATATTACATCTTTGAATATGCGACCAAGGATAACAATTATCAAAATCGTTTGCTACTTCTGTTCCGTTTTTTGTTGCCGTCGCTGTTAATCCCTCACTATCTCCTATTCTAGTCCATGATGCAACTGCATTATCCGTAACTAATCTTTTTATACCATAATTCTTTCCACTATATAACTTTGCATTTTTTAAGGCTCTTTGTAATTCCGCTTCTGTAACATATATTTGACTATCATCTAAGTTTATTGTTACATTTTCTGCATTATCAACAGTTACAACTATATTTATTGTCTTTTCTACTATTTCTGATATAGAATTATTTACATATTCCGCCTCATTTCCAGCATAAGCATAGGCAAATAATATTTCTTGTTTTGTATCTGGGTCTATTGCAAATACTCCTAATTCCCTAAAGTAAAAAGCACTACTAGCTTTTATATTTTGAAATATAAAACTAATAGTTGCCTGTGTTGTACTTGTCTTTTCAACTTTTGAAATATCAATTGTCATTACTGTATTTACTAATGCAGTTCTTGCTTTTATTGCTGCCATACTAGAATCTGACAATGTTCCACTTCCTAATTTTGCAACAGTAAATTTCAATTGTTTTCCTGTAATGGTCTTTGCCGCTAATTGTGCACCTGCTGTTGTAATATATATTTTACTAAAACCTGCCATTTATTTATTCCTCCTTTAAATTTATATTTTCTTTTTGAATTACACTTGATGCTATATAATCAGTATTATTTATAGATATTTTTTCATTTATAATTGAATTATCTATATTTATTTTTTCAATTCCTTTTTGTATAATTGTCATACCTACATTATGATTTTGTGAAATAGATGTTGTTTCCTTTATTATTGAATTATCTACTTTTAGTCTGTTTTCCTCTATTTGAGTAATTATTATTCCTATATTATCTGCATTGTCTATATTTTCTTGTTCTTTTATAACAGAATTATCTATTATCAATGTATCACTTTCTTTTTGAACTACTGCTGCTCCTACATTATAATCACTTTCAGCTATTAGCCTAAAAGTCTGTTGTATATTTGCTGGTAGTTTTTCGTAGAGATTTTGAATAAGAATGTCTGTTACTTCTGACGATATACTATATAAAACAATTTCTAAATAATAATTACTATAGTCTAAATTAATTTTAAAACCATTCTCGCCAAAATTCTCTAACAATTGATTATAAAGCCATTTATATGTAAATGGTACTCTACTATTTATTTTTGTCAAAATCATTGCTCTTCTTGCATTTATACTATTGCTAGTATTATTTATATTATATATTTTTTCATATCTATCTAGTCCATAACTCTTTGCTGTCTTTACTATTACTTCTGTTACTAATGATTTTAGTTCCATATCTAAATTTCTAAGTTCTATATCTTCTGCATTAAATATTCTATTATATTCTCTTACCTCTTTCAAAAAAGGTGGTATATATTCTATTAAATTTTTCATATTTCCTGTACCTCCACTTTTGAAAGAATAGGAATATTATCTTGTAATATCTCTATATTTTTTGCCTGTGAATTAATTGTGGTAGTATCTATATCTAAAACACCATCTACATTTAAAATTGTTGATTCAACTTGCGAAATTCTAATGATTATACTTGCACTATCTTCCCAACCTTTTCTTAATCCTATTATATAATTTTCTAATGCTACTTTTATCAATTCTGTTGTTTCTGTCAAATTTGCGGTGCTTGATAATGTTACCCTTGTTTTTATATTAATATTTGTTTCTGTTGGAGTTACTACTGTTACTTTGTGTCCTACTGGTGCTAATCCTAATCCTTCATCACTAATATTAGGACAAATTGTTGCTTGAACATTATCTATTAATGCTTCACTAGCTTTGTTATAATTACTATCTAATATAATTAATTTTACTGTACCTCCACCATTCCAAACGGGAATAACTTTTACAGCTCCAACACCATTTATTGCTTTTGTTTTTTCTTTATAGTCTTGTATATTCCCTGCAAAAGCTATATTATTCGTACTTGACAAATATCTTTCTCTTAAAGAGTCGTCTGTTTCAGTATCCTCTCCTGGTATCAATAAATCATTCAATGTTGCTACTGCTAACTTGTCTATATAATCTACTGCTATTAAATTGCCTGACATATTGTTTGCAATTGTACCAGTAGTTTCACATTGTATTTGATAAATACCTGTAGAAATTTTTTGTATTACTTTCCAGTATAAATCTTCGCATGTAAATCTTGATCCAATTTCTACATCCATAAGATCATTATTTTCGTCATAAAAATTTGCTTGTTTTATCGTTGATGTTGCCTCGTTTCTTGTTATTCCTACCTGATTACAAAGCCTATCTAGGTATTCCTCTGGTGCTGTATCAACAAAAACTAAATCAATTGAATGTTCAAGTTCTATATACATCTGTGCCAATTCTGCTGCTGCAGGTGCTAAAGCATCATAAATTATACTTCCCTCTCTTTTATCCATACTATCTGGAATAGTATCTAACATTCTTTGTAATATACTATTATAATCCATATCTGGAAACATTTATACACTCACCACCTTTTCTATTTCAATTTCTCCAACATTTGTAATTGCTTTGAAGTGTACTGTTATAGTTTCTTTATCTGTTTCAAACTCAAACTCATTTACTTTTGTTATTCTATCATCTTGTAGCAAAGCTTCTTTTATTACTCTTTCTAATTCTGGAACTACTAACGTCATTTCCTCTCCTATAAGATTTTTAAATTCCACTCCATAATTCCATGAATAAATCAAATAATCATATCTCTCTGTATTTAACATTTTATATATAGCTTGTTTCATTGCATCTATACCATCACAGTACCCTACAATTACATTTTTTTCTATATCCAACTTATATGTTTTTGTAGGCTGGGTAATTATATCAAAATCGTCTTGTAAATCGTCTTGAACACTTGGTATCATATAATTTCCCCCTTTTAATAAATTTTATCTAAAACAACATATTTCTGCCCGCCATGTTGCCTTATTAAAATTACTTTATCTCCACTCTTTAAAGCATTATGTATTGTTAATAATTTCGTTCCATCTATATTGTGATTATGCGATAAATCAATACTTCTTGTTTCTACAGTTACAGTTCCATTCGAAGTCGAACTCGATTCTGCTGTTACTGTATTTTTTATGCTTTGTCCTTCTGTATTTGGAGATATTGAAGAACTAACATTTACATTTGTAGTTGTATCTGTTGTAATTTCACTAGATGCTGAATGATTATGATTTGCATTTAACTTTTTTGTTTCTGTACTCCAATTCATTGTTACATCTACAGTATAATCTACGACATTTTTAGTTAATACAAGGAATTCACTTGTTAAGTTTAATTTTTGTTCAACATTTATATTCAATGGAGAGGTACTTGTAACTGTACCAAACATTATATTAGCTGGTGTAGCTTCATCAATTGCATCTTTTGCCGCTTTCTTTATAATATTTAATAATTGTTCACTCATGATACAAATTCCCCTCCTCTTAATGTTAAATTCATAAAATGTTCGCCATTTTTAAAGGTATGTTTTACTTTATCAACTACCATAAAATTTTGAACTTTTATATCTCCTAAATCCATATTTACCATTACACTTGAACCGCCTCTTACCCTTATGTCTCCAATTGCATTTTTTACCGTTAGTTTTCTTTTCTTCTTATTATATAATTGTAATAAAGCATCTGCCTTAGCTTTTGCATTTGTATTGTTTTGTAATTTTTCAAAATATTGTAACACACCCCATTCATTTATTTTTGAACTATCTTTTGTTATATAGACTTCTCTTTTTCCTGTATCTTTATTTTCATAAATTAATTTAATTTTGTTATATGTTTCATCATTTATACTTGAATTATATGTATAATTTTCTCCTGTTTCTTCATCAATAATTAGCCCTAATTTTAATCTTTCTATATTCTTTAAACATATCTTTCCGAAGTCATCATATAAAACATATAGCTCTTTTTTATTTTGCAATGTTAAATCTATTGCATTTTGTGCTATGTCAAACAAAGTTTTATTGTCCTCTACTCTTGATGCTATAATATAATCAGTATATTCAATTGTACCTACATTCAACAAAAAATCTTGTGCCAACATTTCAACAACATCGCCAGCTGTTTTATTTTTATATACATAAGTATCTTTATTTTTGAAATACCTTAATTGATCATAACAAGTAACTGTAATTATTTGTTCTTTTGTTCTTTCTTTGTCAAATACAAAACCATAAAAGGCTTTTGTATCTCCAAAAGAAAATCTTACAGGATTTCCCTCTTGAAAATTAATTGCTTCATCTTTTAATACTTTAAATGTAAATTTTCCTGGTACTCCCTTTCTTTCAGTTTCCCAGGTTACATTTTCTTCAACTACTGGCTGATATACTGTTGCACCATTTTGAATTAAAATCTCAACATTTTCCATATACTCACTCCTTATATTATGGAATTGTCAATACTTGTCCGAGGATATATAAGATTAGGATTTTTTATTTTATCTTTATTGGCATTATATATCTTAGTGTATTGACTTCCATTTCCATAATATTTTTTGGCTATGTTCCATAAACAGTCTCCTTTAACTACTGTATATGTTCTTGTTGTTGGTGCTGTTTGTGCTGGTCTTGTAACAACTGGAGTTGCTACAGGTTTTGGTCTCGCCTGTTTTATTGTAATTTTCATTGTTTTAGTAGAATATTCTCTATACTGTTTTAATTTAATAGATACTTTTATATCAAAACCATCTTTCGCATTTTCAACTATTTTATAGTCTTCAAGCGAAACTTTTATATTTGTATCAAATAATACTTTATTTGTAGGTGTTTTCCTAGATACAATAAATTGAAATGGCTTTTTACTTAATTTTAATTGTTCTAATTTTTCCAAATAAAAAGCTGGTCTTTTAAATCCGTCTTTATACATAGCAAATGGATATTTGCTATTAGGTAATAATGCTTCGAAACTTATGTCTGTTAGTTTAGCATTTTTCAATACATTTATTTCCCCATCATTGATGAGTATATAAGTTTTATTGTTATTGTTTATTTTTAATTCTAATTTTTCTGGTGCAACTGGTAATAATGTCTTATCTATATAAAAACAATACATTAATCATGCACCCCCTCTGCTGCAACTTCCATTGTTTCGTATAGTTTATCTTCTAAATACTCAACAATTCCATCTAAATCTTGTTCTCCATTTATATTGTTATTATTATTCATTTCAATATTGATTTCTGCTGTTGTAAATCTATTTATAACTTCTTGCTCAGCTAAATCTCTCAAATATTGTAAATCATCTTCTGTAACATCCAATGAATCAGATATTTTACTTGTATCTCCTGAAATATCCCCTAATGTATTTCCTAAATCACTTCCCATACTATTAAAGTCAAAACCATCTGTATTTAAAGCATTTTTTATAGCTGATGATGCATCATTTACCCAGTCATTTCTATGGTCAACTCTGTCTTGTCTTGTGGTATTCATTTCTATTGCCTTATTCTGAATATTAGTAGCTGATGTACTTAATTCTGCACCAAATTTACTTTTCATTTCGTTTATTTGGTCCATTGTTCCGTCCATTTGACTTGCCATTTCTTGCAATTTTGCATTTCTGTCTATAATATTATTAGCCATTTTCCCTGCAAAATCATTTGCAAAACTTGCTGCTTCAACAGTATCAATTTCAACTCCTGGTATTTTATTTAATACATTTATAATTCCATTTACTATTGAAACAATTCCATTATATAATCCCTGGAATATTGAAAGTACACCTAAACATACTGCTTCAACTCCTGTTTGAAATCCATACCAGGCAGTCATCATTCCTAGGACACAAGTTTGAACTCCTAACCATAAATACATAACTGCTAATTGTAAACCATACCAAACAGCTTGAATTCCTAGTCCAGCAACCATAATTCCTAATTTTAAAGCATCCCATAAATATAATAAAGCATACGCTACTTTATCATTTGTAAACCACAAATAAGTTAAAGCTACTATTAATGCTAAAATTATTATTGCTATCCATACTGCTGGACATGCTAACATTGCTGCATTAAGTCCTACTTGTGCTCCTGTTGCTGTTGTTGTTGCTGCTGCTTCTGCTAGTGTTGCTCCTGCATGTAATGCTTGTGCCGCTGTTAAAACACCTGTTACTAATGCGGCTATGCCTGTAATAGTCGTATATAGTAATTTTGCTGCATTAAAAGCAACATAAGCACCTACTATACCTAAAATTAAAGGTGTAAAAGGTTCTAATATGTCATATAACCATATAGCCATATTAATTAATTCTAAAACCGCTTGTGCCATTAAACTAACTACATTTACAAAAGATTCAAAAGCCGATTGAACTTCTGGAGTATTAACAAAACTACTTATTTTAGTCAATACTGGCTGAAAGGCTTTTAGTGCAATATTTTTCATTTTGGTCCAAGCATCTGAAAATGTCATAGGCATTTTTTCAAATCTTGCATTCGTTTCATCTGCTGCTGCAAACATAGCATTCTTTATTACATCTGCTGTAATAAGTCCTTCTGAAGATAACTCTTTTAATTCTCCTTTTGACTTTCCTGTATAATCTGCAATTGCCTCCGCTAATAATGGAGCATTTTCCATTATTGATCTGAACTCATCTCCTTGTAATTTTCCAGATGCCATTGCCTGAGTTAATTGATACATTCCTGCTGTTTGTTCTTGAATACTTGCTCCACTTATTTTAAAGTTTTTATTCATAAGTTCCGTAAAAGCAATAATTTCATCTGTATTTTTGAAATTATCTCCTGCTAATATTCCTAATTTTGAAATTACATTTGAAGTATCAAGATAAGCCCCTCTTGCTCTGTCTGCACTAGCAAAAATCTTATTTTCTAATTCTGCTACACTTCCACCATCATCAACTATAAGATCTAACCTTGCTGTAGTTTGGGATATATCATCTGCTAAATTTAATACCTTCATTATTCCAATTATACTTGCTAATGTTGCTAATATACTTTTAAATTTATTTGACAGATTATCTGCTGAATTAACTCCTGTATTTATACTTCCATTAAATTGATTTTGACTATTTATATTATCTCTAATATTTCTTTCTGCTGAATCAATATTATTAACTAATTGCTGATAAGCCTCATTTGTTGCTGTAATATCCATGTTATCCATAGCATTTGTTAAGTTATTTTGACTTTCTATCGCATCATTTAATTGTTGCCTTAATGTTTCAACTTGACTACTTGCTCTATCTGCTCCTATTCCTGTAATTCTTCTTGCTTGTACCTCTTGCAATGTAGTCTTTATTCTTTCAATTCTAGAATTTAAAGAATTTATATCATTTATTGCATTGTTAGGTAATAAATCCATATTTTGTGCTTGATTTTGTATTTTTTGTTGTGATGATGATAACTGTTGTATCATACTATTAGCTGAATTAATTTCTTGTTTATATCTTTCTATTCCTGTATCTGTAAAAACTTGTATATTATCTGTAGGTTTCCATTCTGGCATTTTACTTGATATACTATCTTTTATTTCTTGCTCATTTTGTAATAATACACTTTGCAATTCTACCATTTTTTGATATTCACTATTATTAGCCATAAGTAAATTTTTATCTTCGCCAGTAATATTAGATATATCTGTTGCTGTCTGTCTCATTTCTTCTAATTTTCTTTTTGTATTTTCTAGCAATTCATTATATTGTTGCTGTGAAGATATATTATTTACTAAATTATCTTTTATCTGTCCTCTTTCTACAGTATCATCAAATAAGCGCTGTGCATCATTATTTGTATTTTGAGGTGTATTTACATTAACTGATGTACTATTTAATCCAGTTAATTGGTCTTGAAATTCTGAGGCTACAACATTTGCTTTTGCCAGTTCTTCCCTTGCCGCTTGTATGCTCGTTGTATCGATAGTATTATTTGAAGCACTTTGTATTGATTCAAAAGTATTTAAAACTAAGTTCATTGCTGTGTACATTGCTTTAAAGGCTGGAGACATTCCATCTTGTATCTGTATTGCTGATCTAATTGTTGCCATATATTCATCTCCTTTTAATAAATTAAAGAGGTATTTATTTCTTTCTACCTCTTTTTCCTTTGCTTGCTTTTCTCTTCATTTCTGCATCTTTTTTCTTGTCATCTTCCATTTTTACTTGAATCATGGCAATTACCATTGCTTTTTCTCGTCTAGGAAGTGCCTCATATTGGCTTGGCAATAACTTTATTTTATGAAAGCAATAGTATGCATAATTTGTATCACTATCGCCCTCTTCAATTAGTTTTTTGCTTGTTCAACCAATTCTTCCATAGAATTAAATCCATTTACTTCTTGAACCTTTGTTAAATAGTCTTGATATTCTCCTGGTGTTAACATTGTTCTTAGTAATTCTTCGGCATTCATAACTTTATAGCTTTCTTGCAATTTTACATTGTTTAAGTCTGGATATACTGTGCATCTTGTTGCTAATTTCGCCATATATTCATTAATATCAGTTTCTGGCTGATACATGTTCTTTTTACCAGGAACTTGTACCCTTTTTACACATGATTTTCTTATTTTTTCATCCTCTTGGCCAGTAACACAACCTATTTGCCATTCTTCATATTTTTTCTCATCTTTTCCTGTTCTTTCATTTTTTACCATTGTATAAAATCTTTTTGATGCTACATATTTAACAACATCTTTCTTTTCTGCATTCTCTGCTAAAAAAGCACTAAAATTACTCATAATTCATTTCCTTCTTTCATTTTTATTTTTTTATTATTAAATTTTATTGCATACCTGCTAAAAGTGAATATTTTTCTGGAATTTCAAAATCTTCAAATGTAAAGTCTAAATCCTCATCTAAATACTCTGCATCTGCATCAAATTTAGTTAATAAACCTCCGTCAAGGTTACAGTCTTTTAAAATTACAGTTTGTCTTCCAACAGAAGATATAGGATCCTCATTTGTTACTTGAATATCAAAATAAATGTCCTCTCCTGTATTTTTAAATTTTTCTAGTAATTCTCTGAAAATTGAAGTATTATAGTGGAAAGTTGCTGAACCTGTTCCACTCCATCCTGTTGATCTATTTCCTTTACCTGTTTTTCCTAAAATAGGAATTTCTGATTTGTTTTTTTCAATACTTGCTTCTAATGAAATTGCTTGCATAAAATTATATCTTTTGCCCTCTATTGTTACATAGCATTCTGCTTGACTTCCTGCAATAGAATCTTGGGCTCTCATTGTATTATTGTTCATAATAAATATTCTCCTTTCCTTATTCAACAATTATTGTAGTATATAATTTTGTCATTGCATTTACTGGCTGAATTGAACCATTAACTACTACTGATTCTTTATCGTTTCCTTGCTCTACTACAATTTCCTCTGAGTTAAAGTTTTCAATAGCTTGCATTTGTGCATATTGATTATAAATTGTAACAATATCATTCCATAAAGAAATTCTACCAGCTTCATTATTTGGTATATTTCCTATGTAATTTGTATTAAATATTGTTGCTACATCAATTGCCAATTGATCTATAACTCTAATTGTTTGATTATTTTTAAAATCTGGACCTTTATCATTATCTGTAGTTACTAAACTATTTATATCTTTTAATACTCTGATGTCATCTCCAACCTTATGCAATATAAAGTTTCCATTATCAATTGAATTTTCTAATTCTGCTTGTGTATATTCTGTTTCTACTGTAAATTCTCCGTCATATACTTTATTAGTATTTGATTTATTTATTGCACAACCAGCAATAATACCAGTTACCCAATAAATTAATCCTGTCTCATTTTCAACAGTTCTATTTTTTACATTTACAACACCCTCATAGTCTGCATCATTATTGTAAATTACTGTTTGAAACTTTACTCCCATTTCATCTCTTAATCTTTTTGTAAATGTAACATATAAATTAGTTATTGAAACATCTTTAGCAATACAACCTAAAGTATTAAAGCTGTATCCCTCTAATTTATCTAAAAATGTTTGATGTGATTCTCCTGTTACCTCACTATTTGTTCCACCTGTTAAATTTACACCTGCTGTTACTTCCAATGTTGCTGTTTCTATAAAGTCAACAAAATCATTATTTATTAATTCTTTTGCTGTTTTTACAGTTTGTTTATCTACTTGTTTTGTTTCTAAATATGTTATAACATCAAATTTTGTTTCATCATCTATATTTTTTTGAATAACTATTCTTATGTCATTTCCTCTTGTCCCTGAATGTTTTGCTGTTGCATATTTTGAATTTGCCTTTTCTCCTGTATTTAATCTGAATAAATATAATTTTCTTATATTTCTGAATAAATCTCTTAATCCTTTTAATTTTTCGCTTGAATAATCATAACCTAATATTTTCATAGTATTTTTATTGAAATCACTTGAAGAAATTTCAACAATTTCGTTATCAACGCCCCAGTCAAGTTCAACAGCTAATGCTGCAATTCCTCTATCTGAAATTGCTGATGCTGCTCTTGATGCACTTATAAAGTTTATATAAGTACCTGGTAATTTCTTATTTTGAGATACAAAATTTCCTCCACCTAAAGCCATATTAATTCACCTTTCCTTTCATAAATTTATTAATTTCTTTTTCAACCTCTTCGAGTGTATATTGTTTATTTTCGTCTAGTATTACATTTAAAACATCTACTCTGCTTCTAAATTTTTTGCTTTCAATTATTTGCTGTTTACTGAATTTACTTGATGTTATTTCTTCATTATTTTTAGACATTATTGTTTACCTCCTCATTTATAAAAATTTTTTTCATCTTTTCTGAATTATCTGTATTTTTATATACAAATGTATTAAAATCGACTAAAAAAATAAGAATTTTGTTTTCTACTCTAAAACTTTTATCGATACCTCTTAATAAATGATTATCTTCTAACTTTATATATTCCAAATTATATAGTTTTTCTCCCATTTCGTATAACTCTTCGTCTGTATCATCTTTAGCAAATCCATATATAACAAAACTTTTATTCGAACTATATCTTGGGCCTCTATAATGTTTTTCTTTATCATTTATTTCTTTTATGAAAAATGCTGGCTTATTAAAATCCTGTGGTACTTCACTTGTTTCAATATTATAGCTATCTCCAAACAATTCATAAATCTTTTTTGATATTCCATTGATAACCTTTAAAGTATTATAATCCATTAAAACATCCCTCCAAAAATTTTGATATTTTTTTCTCAAGTATTTTTGGTGCAACCTCTTCTAAATCTTTTTCTGATATAGTAAGCATAAAAGCACCATCCACCCATGAATTTACAAGTTTTTTTCCTATTGCTGGAACAAATCTCCCAGGCTCTTGCCTGTGTCCATATTCAACATAACTAGCATAATGAACAGGATTAATAATTTCAACTTGATATATATTATCGTTTTTACTTACTATTAAGGAACTTGCCCATTCTTTAGCATTTTTGCTGTTACCACTTTCTGCTTCTTGTTCAGTTTGAGAAGTCCATCCTCTTCTTAATGTTCCGCCCTGTCTTACAACTCTTTGCTTTGTTTTTCCCTTATTCTTTCCTTTTTTATATGTAACTTTGTTTCCATTATCGTCTGTAACATCTTCGTATTGATTTTCTCCTACTGGTGTTCTTTTTATTACCATTGCTAATAATCTTGCTGCTAATTCTCTTGCACATTCTTCATTAAATTTTATTATTTCTCCGTCATCTACCATTTTTTGCATATTTTCTTGTAATTTTTTTAATTGTTTAAAATCACATTTTCCCCATTTTGCCATAATTGACTAAGCCCATCCCTCAAATATTTCTAATGATATTTCTTGATGTGTAACAAATATTTGCGGTTTTCCTGTATTTTTATAAAGTTCTTTTTTTCCTTGATGTTCTATTTCAATTTTAGATCCTGGTCTTATTTCTAATTCTGGAGATATAAATAATAAAATTTCTTGTGTTATATTGTTTGTAGTCGAACTTTCTTGACTTGATGTTATATTTCTGTAGGTTAATTTACATGGTCGCTCCTTTAAAGTTATATTTTCTATATACTCATTTATTTTCGTTTTTTCATTTCTTTGTTTCATTCTTTCTGTAACTGTACATAAATCAGTATATTGTGTCTCTGCAATTTTTCTTGCTTTCTTTTTAGCATTCATTATAATATTATTTATCAATGTTACCACCTCATTTTTCTATGTCTGTATAAATCAGCTTTGTACTTTTCCCTTAATAAATTAGTATCAAACTCAATAGTTCCTGTATTATATCGAATTCCATTAATATCAACAGATTTTCCTTTTTCGTAGAATTCAACTTTCTCATTCCCTTGTGAAATAGCTTTTATTTCTCCTATTGTTTCATTTTGACTTTCTTCTGTCATATCTGTTTTTTTACCTAATTCATCATATTTATTTAAGTACCAATAATCTTTAATCATATTTATCCATGTTGCATATAATTCTTTTACAACAAATTCCTGATGAGTTACATCTAAAATAATAATCATAGTATCAAAAAGAGCATATTCTAATACATCTTGATTATCCTCTGAAATAGATAATTCTTTTTTTAATCTAGTCATCAATAAATCAATATCTATATTACTTTTTGCCTTAACCTCATTTAGAATATTCATTTTTTCCACCTACTCTCCTGTTGGATTTTGTGGCTCTCCTGCACCTGCTTGCTCTATTTCTGTAATTTTAGCAATTAATGTTTCTTTTTTCATATTATGAGCATTTTTTATATCCATTGCTTTTGCTTTTTCTCTTAATTGCTTTAATTCCTCATCATCTTCAACTGTATTTTTTTCTGGATTTTCTGGCTCTTTATTATAGTTATCAACAAATTCTTGTGCCTTTTGCGTTATTTCATTTATATCAATATTTTCATCTTTAACTATAATTTCTATTGTTCTATCTGTTGTTTCTTTTATATCTTCTAATATTTCCAGATATTCTTTATTGGCTTGAAATTCATCATCTGAAATAGTTTGCTGTTCGCCTTTATAATGGAATTCTCCATTTAACTTTACTCCAACATCTTTGACTTGAACTCTTTTCATTTATATTCCCTCCTAAAATAAATTAAAAAGGCAAAGTTTTATTTCTTTGCCTTAATTTAAGCTAATTTTTGCTTGAAATACCTCGTTTGAATATGGGAAACTTGGTAATGCTGTTGCAACAGCTTTTTCCCATGTACTTACTGGGTCTTTGTCCTCTTCATATATCATTGCTAATATTTTTCCAACTTGTCTTATATCAACAGAAGGATCTCTTTGTAGTCTGATTTCCTCTGCTGTTGGACCATATAATGTTTCTCCTAATTTTCCATCTGGGAACATAACAAAAGCATTTTCTGGGAAGTATCTTAATACATCTTCTGTTCCGTCTTCTTTAACTTTTCTATATACTTCATCATAAGTATATATTTTTGGTAATTGTAAACTTTCTAAATAATTATTTAATTCTCCTAAACTTGCAATTCTTGTAGTATCTTTTCCAAATAAAGCATTTACTACATTTTTATTTGAAAGGATTTTTGCTAATACAGTATTTGATGTCAAAACTCTTTTAGGTTTTACTGTCATTTTGTTATACCATGAAAGCATATCATTAATAGGATTTGAAGTTGCTCCCCAATCCACATTTGCAACTTTATGCTCTGATGGAACACCATAGTCAATAACAGCATCTAAACCGTTTTCATCTAATGTTACTGTACCATTTGATAAAATTTCCATTCTCATAAGTTCTACTCTAGCTCTAACACCTTGAACTAATGTATCAATATCGTCATAAACTTCTTGCATTAATTCTTCTTTTTCTGCATCGTTTCTTGGGGCTTCTAATGCAATTATTTCCTCTTCGCTTAATGGTAATTTTCTTTTTATTAATGCTAATTCAATAGCCATTTTTTGTGCTTTTCTTTGACCAATTTCTGATTCTGTATCAAATCCATGCACACTTGCAATAACTGGTGTTTTACTTTTATTTACGATCATGTCAAATTTTAATGACCTTTTTTTAACTTCTGGGAATAACTCCTCCCCTAGCATTTTTGGATAAACTCTATCCTTTTGATAATTTAATATTTCTTTTTGATTAAAAAGTTCTAATACACTTTTTCCCATAATAAAATTCCTCCTTATTTTTTCATAAAAAATAGATAGCTTTAACTATCACTCTAATTAATAAATTTTTATGTTGTTTCGTTTTCTGTTTCGCTTTCTGTTTTATCTTCTACTACTTTCTTTTGATTTTCATATGCATCTTTGAAATGAATACCTGGCATTGTTGCTTTGTCTGCATCTTCAATTTTCTTTGGTAGTCTGGCTTCTAATACCCATCCTTCATACATTACTGCACCTGCTTGTGGTCCTTCTGTTACATCAACATCATTAAATAATAGACCAATAGCAACACCATTTTTGTTTTTATAAACAGTTCCTGCTTTTACAATTTTTCTTCCTTTAGCATCTGCTGTAACTCCCTCATCACTAATTTGTCTTGTATAGTTATGATATTTTGCTGATGCTAAGAAATTAACTTCTTTTACCTCTTCATTTTTTACAAACATAATTTTTACCTCCTAAAATTTATTTAAAAAATTCACTTTTTTCTGCCTTATCCTCGGCATTGTTTCTTTTGGCGAAGTTTGAACCTGTACTAATTTCTGCTCCTCCGTCTCCTTTTCCTCCATTTCCCTCTGGCTCTGTTGGTGGATTTCCATCTACCTGAGTTTCAAAGAAATGCGGTATTTCTTTTTTGTAAGGCTCTATTTGTTCTTTAGCGCCTATCAATGACTTTTTGTCCTCTGATATTTTGATTTTTTCTCTATCAAGAAATGAAATAAATGCTTGTCTTGTTTTTTCATCTTTTCTTACTTTTGCATCATTTAAAACTGTATTTAAAAGATTTTCGTAAATATAATCTTCTTGCTCTTTCTTGCTATTTGTTTCAATTTCTTTGATTTTTTGTTCGTACTCTTCTTTGCTTATTGTGTTTTTTTGCAAATCATTGTATGCTTTTTCTTTGTCTTCTTTTTCTTTTGTAATTACCTTTTTGTCATTTTCTAGTTGTAGATTTGTAGCTTTTAGAGTTGCATTTTCTTCTTGTAATGCTTTTAAGTCTTTTCCATTTTCTCCCATTACAAAATTTATTTGCTCCTCTGTTAAGCCTTGAGCTTTTAAATCATCTGTTTTCATATATGCTCCTTTCTTTTACACCAATACTTCATAATAATTGATAAATAGGCTTTTTAAGGAAGTCGCCAACTCCCTTTATCGAATCATTATTTCATTGACATAGTGATAATTATTCAGGTCTATCACTTGACCAAATTTTTATATAAAAAAATAGACACCTGTTAAGATGCCTAAATTTAATAACTATTTATTTTTTTCTTGGATCATTATGTGTTTCTGCTCTATGCTGACTACCTAACTTATTATAATGTTCTAATGCTTTCTGAGATAATTTATCAGTAGATGTAATCCAATATTTATTTACTATTTTTCTAAAATCATTCAAATTATTAGTAGCTAACAATTCTTTTTCTATTTCTTCATCCATCTATAAGCTCCTTTATATAATTATATAATTCTATATCTTTTTGTTTTAATAATTCTGCATTCGTAAAGTATGTAGCAAATCCCTCACTAAAATACTCACCTAATACTCTGTAATTAAATTCCTTTGTATTAGTATTATATCTTTCATTTCCATACATATCAAAGTTATAAATTCTGCCCTGGTATTCTGATATAAATTTATCATTTTCTATTATATCAATTGGCTCAGTATAATCATTTACTGTTTTTGCCATTAATATATCCATTTCTGATATATTATTTTTTATAACATTAATAAATTTATCATCTTTAAATATGTTATATTTTGTTTCTACTGCATGTCCTATCTCATGTATTATCTCATATTTTGTAGGATTTTTCAATAAATGAATAATATTATTTTTTCTATCATAAGCACTTTTATCTGATTCTTCTAAGATTTTTGTATCTTTTAAAACATTTTGAACTTTACTCGGCATACTTTCTATTGTTTTGTCTGTATCGTTTTTTGTTTCTTTTTCTTGTCTTTCTATAACATTTACAAATCTGTTTTTCCATTCATTATATTGTATATTGCTAGGCACATAATAAGTTCTTCCCTGTGTATTTCTTGCTGCTCTTTCTCCAAATTCAAACTCATCTTTAAAATATGGAGCTGTTACTGTTCTACAACGGATATGAAATGGAGGAGCTGTTTCCCCCTCTTTATAGTCGCTCATATCAAATACAGTTCCGTCCATTTCTCTACAAGTTTCAGATGTATGCGAATCTAATGTAGCAACATTTTCGTATTTTTGTACCCATAAATCTTTAAAACATTTTTTCCTTGCATTACTCGCAAAAAAAGCTGATTCTGACATTACTAGGGTTGCTGCTTTATTTTTACTAACATTAAAATCTTTTGAAAGTTTTTCTATTGTTTTATCTGGCCCATAACCTCTTATAATTGACTGTGTTATTTCTGTTTGCAATGTAGATATTAAAGACTTTTTATTCTTCCATATTCTATCACTAAAAGTCATGTTATCGGTTGTCCAGGGTTTAGATAATACTTTTTTTATTGTATTCGTATCTAATGCAGCAATATTAAAAGCTACATTGTTTCCTTTTTGTATTTCATAAGCTAACTTATAATATGTGTCTTGATATGTATTAAGTATGAATTCTGCTGTTTTTATTTGTTCATTATGTGATAATTTTTCTACTTGATGCTGTATTTGTAACTGTATTTCTTCTAATCTTGATATATGAACTTTACTACTTGCATTTTCTAATTCTTTTTGCCATATTAAGTCTGTTCCATTTTCTTGCCCATATTTAATATACTCATCTATATCCCATTTTAACTCTTTCAATTCACTTGCATTTAACCATTGTTTTGCTTCTTTTAATGTAATTTGATTATTTACAGCAAATCTTGTAAGCCAGCTTTGCGTTTCTTTTTTTATTTCTTTTAGCGCTTTGTCATATTCTTCTTTTAATTGTTCTACATATTTTGCCTCATTTAACATTTGAGCTTTTTCTAATTCTTCGACTCTTTTAGCCCAATATTCACTATTTTTCATTATTGACCACCAACTTTTGCTGGATCATTTCCATTTGCATTATTTCCTAATTCTTTAATTAGTTTTGAATATTCGCTTTCATTTTCTCTTTCTGCCTCTTTCTTTTCATCTTGTATTTTATTTTTTTCATCATCTATGTTATCTACATAAGGATGTTTTGCAAGTATGCTATCTAAACTTAGTATTTCTAAACTGTTTACACAGTTTTCTATCAATTCTTTTTCATTTATAGTCATAGTTTTATTAAATACAAATTCTACTTCATTATTAGAAAAATCTTTATTTTCTTTTATTGCTATCCATTCGTCAATAAAAGATTTAAAATATTCTAAACTACTTTTAAATTCTGTTTCAATATTACTACAGTCTAAATCTAGGTCTGCATATAGTTGTTTAAGTGCTACTCCTGATTCTTGAGTTCCAAATTTTTCGCTTTGTGTATCTACACCAGAACCACCCTCATATATATCTTTTCTTAATTGTTCTATAAAACTTTTAAAAGCTTCAATATTTAATTCTATATTTTTTCTGTCATACTCTCCATCACTATCTAAAAATATTGTGCAAAATGTTGCTAAATTTTTTGCAAATGTTCCTGCTTCTTGCTGATAATTTTTTACAACATTTACTCCGTCTGGAGCTTCATATATTGCATCCCCAATTTTGGAACATAACTCATCATAACAGTCTAACATAGACTTTAAGAAATGTATCAATGGCATTTCATCGCCATTATATTTAAAATATATAAATGGAATTCCTTTTTTCCATTTTTGCACTTTTCCATTTACTATAAAATGTCCTAATACTGATATTCCCTCTGTATCTTTGCCAATTATAAATTGTTTCCTTTTTTCAACCTCTTCAACATCTTCTATTAAATGGTCTGCATCATAAATATAGTATCGGACACCATCTTTGTCATAATATTCTGCCTTTGTTTTTATGTCTTTTGTATCTTCTGTTGTACATACCTCAACATCATAAAACATTATAAGTGCATCTAATACCTCATGCTCTTCGTCTTCCCATATAGGTACAATTCTTGTTGCATATCTTAAACGAACTTTAAAATCTCCGCTTTCATCAATATATAATTGCCACCAGCCTATTGCTCTTTTTACTGCCTCTATCAATGTATATTTTAATCTTTTATGCATTTTATTATTAAATATATCTTTTAGTATTTTTTTGTAGTTCTCGTCTTCATCTTGACCTTTTTCTACAACTTGCTTAATAGTAGGTTTTTTCCTGATTAAATACCCTGCTTTTTGATTTATCATTTTGTATAAAATAGGATGATTTAATTTATAGTTTTTAGCATGTGGAGATACTTTTTCATTTCCATGTTCATCAATATAAATTCTTTCCTTATTATTTATATCTCCGTCATTTTTATAATATTTACTTCCTATTAGCATTTCTTTATATTCTTTTGACTGTTTGAAATCTTTAATTTGTGTATCAATAAATTTTGAAAGCACCATTCCTTTTTTAGCACCTTCTTTTAGAATAAAATCAATTTTTTCTAATTCGGTTATCATTCTATATGCCTCCTCCTTTATAATTACTGAAATATGCACCTTTCTTTTTAATTGGGAATATTGTTTGTAATAAGTATCTTAAAGCATCTAACGCATGGTCATTTTCTTTTACAGGTTTGTCCTCTCCTTTTTCTTGTGCCTTAACATCCCATATATAACTGTCAAATTCTCTCAATAGTTCTGGGCATTTTTCCCTAACAATATGTATTCTTTCTTGATCTAAAAAAGACAGTACCAAATTGATACCGTCAATAACTGCATTATCAGCTTCTTTTACATTTATATTATTTTGTTTGAATAAATTTATTAGTGATGTTGCGCTAGGGTCTATTATTGTTTTTCTTATATTTAAGTCATCTATGAATTTCAAATAATCTTTAAGGAATATTGTATCAGTTTTTAACTTCTTTTCTTTTTTCTTACTATCTATTCCTTTGTTGTAATATTCTTTTAAAATCCATATATGAGGTTTATCCTCAATAAAATTAACTCCACATAATAAGAATACTTGTGGATTATTAATTCCATAGTCACTTGCGACATAGTAATACTCAAATTTATTAGGTACATCTTGTTTATTTATACAATGTCTTTCTCTACTAAAATTATGATATATTACTCCCTCAGCTAATACCCATAACCCTAAGATGTATCTTTTAAAGAAAACTCCTACAAAGTTTGTTCTATATCTTTCTTTTACCTCTTCTGATAAACTCAAGTTGTCATCCATTGTAAAATGTAAATATATAAGTTTCTTTAATGTTTCTCCATTTTGTATTAGTTCTTCTTGTTGTTGTTTAGTTAAATATCCAACACTCTTATTTATCCAATTAACCTTAAACCAATGATTAGGTCCTTCTGGGTTACAGTTAAACCAATATTTTGAACCGTCAACAGAGCAACGAGCAATTGCTTGATTTACAAATGATTCTGGCATCAATGCAACCTCATCTAAAAATACACCTGCTGCTGTAATACCTTGTACTAAGTCTTGTGATCTTTCATCTTTACCACCAAAAATATAATAATAATTTATTTTTTCGCCTTTACTTATTTCTACTAGGTTGTCTGTTCTTCTTTCTTTTGTTTTATATCCCTGTGCTTTGAGCATTAATTTAAGCCAAAAAAGAACATTCCTCCTGAATGCTCCGTACGGTCTTACCTGCCATAATAAAATTTTGTCCGATTAAATTTTGTCATAGACCATAAAACAAATGACAATGACATCGAAACAGTTTTTCCAGAACGAATTGCACCATCTGCAATAATACCGTCCATATCCTTTACTGGGCTATTATCACACCACCAATTCAATACTTTTTTCTGTTTCTTACTAAATTTTTGAAATTTGAAAACAGTACCATTAATTATTTTTTTTCGTAATGTGATAGCATTTTTCATTACGAGTTTTTTTAGATTAGAAATTCTTTCATCAAGAGTATTACTTTTGCTCTGTTTCTTGCTCATAATCGTCCCATGTACTTTCTACACTATTTTCTAGTGCCTCAATAAAACTATTATCTGTTATATTGTCATTTTCTGATGCTCCATCTTTTGCTGCTTCTCTTTCTAATCTAATCAATTCAATTTCTAATCTTCTGTCATCATTTTCAATTTTATGTAGGCTATCTATACATCTTCTTTTTTGCTCTTGTACTCTTGAAAGCGAATCATCTAATTTTTGTAATAAATTTATAGTATTTGTTGCATGTGTAGAGGTTCCTGTTTCCTCTGAATTATTATGTTTAGTAATATATTCTACAGTCATTTCTTTATTCTTTTTTTGTAAATTTTCTATTTTCTTTGTTATTCTGAATTCTCTTACTATAAGCATTTTATATTGCTTTTTTAGTTCTGTAGTTTTATCTATTATATTGCAACTTTGATATAATAATCTTTCCTCTTCACTTAATTCATTTAACAATATTGTTTCGTATTCTCCGAGTAGTTACTGCATTCTTATTACCTTTTTTAGCTCCTTTTCCACCTTTGTTATTCTTAGCATTTTTATTGCCCTTTTGTGCTTTTCCTTTATTGCTTTTTCTTTTCCACTTGTTTTTTTGAATAATCCATTTCATTTTATTAGGTGTTATACTGTATTTTTCTTGTAACTGCTTATATGTGGAGCCAGCCATATAATCCTTTTTTAACTTTTCCATTTCTTCATCTGTCACAGCATCTCACCCACCTCCATATTTATTTTTTTGAAACTTGTATTCAAAATTTGACTGTACTATAATGCGAGTGAAAAAAACAACTTTATTTTCTCTTGTTTTGCTCATTTAAAACTGCTTGTACTATTCTTTCATGTTTATTATGTCTATAATTTCCAGGATACTCCATATTAAATTCAATACTCAGTGCTTCCTTATATGTTTTTAACTCTAATTTTTTCGGTTTTTGACAAATTGCATACAACTGAGATTTTAAACTATCAATGACATTTACTTCATCAAAATACTTTTTACATAAATTTTCTAACATCTGTGCATCATTAAATTTTTGCATTGTCCAAACACCTTTTCTAAATGTTGCACAAAATTTGTCTTTATCTAAAAATTGTACATATCTATTTCCGTCGGCACTTATATCTCGGTCCTTTGTAACAAATTTTAAATTTCTTGTTGCTGTAAAAAAAATTCCATTATCTTTGCATAAACTATTACATACAGTTAATACATAATGTTCAAAATCCAGGCTCGTTATACTATTTAATACACTATCTAATATTACAACATCATATAATCCATTTTTATTTATATCTTTACTAACCTCTGCTATATCTTTTACTACTTGCCTAATATCTAAGTTTTCTGTTCCCGGTTTCTTTAAGTGTGGTTCATAAGCTAATATCTGAAACCCCATATTTTTTAACCTAGTTGCATATTCTTTTTTACCTGCTCCAAAATCAATTATTCTTTGATTTTTATTAATTTTAGGTAAAATATAATTTTCATATAGGCTCGAATGGATTCTTCCATTTCTATTCATCTGGCAATATGTTTGATTATATGCTTTTATTCCTAATGCTTCATAATTGTATGTACCATAGTCTATTTTCATATATTCTGCAAATTCCTTAGCTTTTTGATTAGTCATCTTATATGCCAAACAAGAAATATTTAATTGCTTACAAGCAATAGCATAATCGTTATTATGTATTATATTTCCTCTTTCATCTATAATAATACTATCAAAAGCCCCATATTTTGCAAGTAATCTGCAAATTTCCTTTAATACATTCCCATTTTTGCAAGTAATAATTTCTATATCATTACAATTTACAGTATTAAATCCATATTCTAAATTATTTGCATTTTTTATAAATCCTCTTGAATTTTCTGTTTCAATACTGTTGTGCATTAAGTTAAATCTAATTTCATCATGTATTGCTATTTTACTTTTCATAATAAATGTTGGTACTTCTTTTATTCCAATTACTTTCATTGCTTTTGTTCTTTGATGTCCTGCAATTAAAATACCATTTTCATTTGCAATTACAGGTTTACAAACTCCAAACTTACCTAGACTTTCTTTTAATTTATCAAAAGCTCCTTCTGATATTTTACGAGGGTTATAATCAGCTTCTTGTAATTCTTTAATACTTTTTACTCTAAATTCCATTTTTCTATTCTCCTAATAAAAATTTTACAAATCCATAACTCATTTTATATTCGTTTATATAGACTTCATATTTTTTATTAAGTAGCTCTATTTCCTCTGCTGTTATTGGAATTTTTTTATTTTCGTATTTTAAATATTCAAGAAACTCTTTCTCGCCATCGTCCGACAGTCTTTCCATTTCAAGTTCGTCTGGAATATCTATAAAATGTTCTAAATCAAAATTAAACTCTTCCATATCTATATTTGCTATCTCTGACAATTCTTGCTCTAATAGTTCAATGTCCCATTCTGATTTTTCTGTAACCTTATTATCTACTAACCTAAATGCTTTTATTTGCTCTTCTGTTAGATCATCTGCAATTATACATGGTACTTTTTTTAATTTTAATAATTGACTGGCTTTATATCTTGTATGTCCTGTTACAATAACATAATTCCTATCAATTACAATTGGAACCTTAAATCCAAATTTTCTTATTGATTCTGCAACATAAGGAACTGCAGCATCATTAACTCTTGGATTATTTTCGTATGGCTTTATTTTTTGTATGTCTATCTCTTGAATGTTCATAAAATCTCCTCCATTCACATTTATTGTTTTTGTTATCCCTTTATAAATCCATACTTTATTATCTTTTTTGTTCCATTTAAAACTACATAAAATTACCCTATATAATACAA
>CAYMDN010000020.1:0-23207 GCA_964389545.1 uncultured Clostridium sp.
CATATAAAAGAGCAACTTTAATATTTAAAGATTTAGAAAGAATAACACAAATATTAAATGATGAAAAAAGACCAGTACAAATTATATTTGCAGGAAAAGCTCACCCAGCAGATAAAGGTGGACAGGATTTAATCAAATATATACATGAAATATCAATGATGCCACAGTTCAAAGGAAAAATCATCTTACTAGAGAATTACAATATAAATATAGCTAGATACTTAGTATCAGGTGTTGATGTATGGCTTAATAATCCAAGAAGACCTATGGAAGCATCAGGAACAAGTGGAGAAAAAGCATCTGTTAATGGAGTTGTAAACTTTAGTGTACTAGATGGATGGTGGGCAGAAGGTTATAACTTTAAGAATGGATGGCCAATCGGAACAAACGATGAATATTATTCATATGAAGAACAAGACATAGCAGATAGTGAAAGTTTATATAGAACATTAGAAAATAAAATAATACCAGCATATTATAATAGAGATAAGAGTGGAATATCAAGAGAATGGATGGAATTAATGAAAAACTCTATTGCATCAACGGGTGGAAAATATAGTACATCAAGAATGTTGGTTGACTATACAGAACAACTATATATGCCATTATGCGATTTATATAACAGATACTATAAAAATTTAGACCAAGTAACTGAGTATAATGGAGTAAAACAAAACTTGTTCTCAAGATGGAATGATATTATAATTACACAAGAAAAGAATTTAGATAATATTACTGTAAATGCTGGAAATAAAATAAGTGTGGCATGTAAAGTAAAATTACCAAATATACAAAAAGAAAATATTGAAGTACAATGTTATTATGGAAAAATTTCTGATACAGGAATAATTGGAAATACAGATGTTGTTACAATGGAATTAGTATCATCAGATGAAGCAAACAATGAGTATACATATGAAGCAAAAATACAATTAAAAACAGGTGGAGATTACGGATATACATTTAGAGCAATGCCAAAACATGAGATGCTATTAGATAGTGCTAACTGGAATCTTATAAAATGGATAACAAACAACTAATCTTTGCATGTAAATAGAATTAAATAGTTAAATGAAACGACTGTAAAAGTCGTTTCATTATAAGAGAAAGGGAAAATAATGAAGAAAAAGGGAATTATAATAGCAATAATTGCAGTAATGTTTTCATTAATAATAACACTAGCAGGATGCGGTGAAAAGAAAAAAGAAACAAACAAAGAAGAAAACACAACAAAAGCTACAGCAAATCAAACTACACAAAAAGATGATGAAAAAGATAATGAAGAAGATAAAAAAGAAAACAAAGTAGTAGAAGAAAAAAATGCAAAAATAAAATTAGGAACATATGATTATACTCCAATAGACGAAGAAGATATGGCTGATTCTTATATAGAATTAAGAGAAGATAATGTAATTATATTAGTAGATTCATTTGCAGGACTAGCCTTAGAAGGAGAATACGAAGTAAAAGGAAATAAGATTGTTGGAAAATATACAAGTATGCAATACATTGACCATACAGCAGGTGGAGAGTATATGACTAAAGAAACAGATGAAGAGATTGAACTTAAAATTATTGATGAAACAACAATACAAGATTTAAATGGATATGGAAAAGTACTAGACAATATTATGGGAATAGAGGCAACATATACACTACACGGAGAAAATTAAAAATAATTCAAAGGATTGGTATAACTACCGATCCTTTTTTAATGAGAAATGCAAATGTGGACCAGTAGTAGATCCATTTGTAGGATTACCATTAGAGTCTTTATATGGGTTATTGGGAACATCATAAACGTTTTTTGGACCAACTACTGCAATTAAATCACCAGCCGAAACATATTGTCCAATATATACCAAAAAGTATGGTGAAACATGAGAATAATTTGCTTCAAACATTTCATTTGAAACTCGTACAGTGTAACCATTTGCACCGCTAAAGCCAATGAACGTTACTGTACCAGAAAAAGCTGATAAAATATCTGAACCTTGAGGAGCACCTATATCAATACCAGAGTGATAAGAAGTTTTTCCCGTAAAGGGAGATTTTCTATATCCAAAAGGTGAAGTTATTTGATGGTATTTTGGAGAAGGCCATACAAAACCAGAAGCCGAGATGGTAACATATGGATTTTTAGTAATTAGATAAGAATGAGAATAAAAATAATAACCAGAAACCCCCAGTAAAATAAAGATAAATAAAAAACTAAGAATAAGATATTTAAAAAATAGATTGTTCATAAAAAAATGGACCTCCTTAATAGAATTAAGTAGCCCAATAAAATTATAACATATATAAAAGCATAATTAAAGATGCTTTTTTTTCTATTTATAGAAATTATGTTAAGTTTATGGTATAATATAAAAGAATTATAAAATATTGAAAGGAGTGTAATATATTTAGAATATTAAATATATCATGCAGATAGGATATGAATAGTCAAGAAGAAATATGGAAAAAATTAGAAAAAAATATAGAAAAAAATAAAACAATATTAGAAAAATTAAATATTATAGATAACCAATATTATTCTTTTCAAATAAAAATTTCAAAATTAATTGAAATGATAAGGTTAAAAGAACAAAGTAAAAAAGAAAGTTATATAAAAGGAAAAAATATATTAATAATCCATTCAGGAAATCCATATTTGACATTGTTATTAGCTATAGAAGCAATCCAAAAGGAAATAAACATTACAATTGATATACAAGAAACTATGTATGGACTAAATAGTGGAATTGCAAAAATAATACAAGAGACTTTAAATGAAGAAAATATAGATATTACAATTAACTTAGAAAGAGATACAATAAATGAAAAGGGAAATCTATTAAAATTTGATAAGATAATTGTAATGGGAGAAAAAGATATATATAAATTGTTGAAGAAAAGAAATTTAAAACAATTATCGTATAATCCTAGTGGAAATATAGAGATGTATTGTGATTCTGAAAAATTCCAAGAAATTGAAGAAATGATTTGTGAAATAGCAGATTATAATTTCATGCTTATGGAAAGATATGAGGAATGTGAAAACCTAGAAGAAGTAGTAGAACAAATAAATGAGTATGGTGAAAAAGATATAGTGGTTATTTTAACGAAACAAAATATTTTAAAAGAAGAACTAAGAAAAAAAATAAAAGGAAAATATGTTTATATTAATGAAAATCCATATAAACAAATGGAAGAAGATAAAATAAAAGAAAACTATTTAAATTAGAAAGGTAATAATATGGCAACAGTTAAAGAAATAAAGAAGTTATTTGAAGATTGCGAAATAGATTATTTTGATGAGTATGATGTAGAAGCAATAGAAACAAATAAAAACGAGTTAAGTCAAGAACTAAGAAGTAATCAATCAATGAAGGATTTTTGCATAAGTATGGCAGGACAAATTGATATAAAAAAATTAATATTAATTTGTGCTTGGAAAATGAACAGGACTACAAGTAGTGTTTTTCCTAGAATAAATAAGTCACAAATAATAGAAGAACAAGATAGAAGAAAAAAAGAAAAAATAATGGAATATGCAAAACGATATATAAAGCAAGGAGAAAATATTATTTTATATAAAGCAGATGTAGATAGTACTTTTACAAAACCAATTATTTCTACAATTTCTTCAGAAGAAATTGTATATGGAAATAAGAACAGAGAAGAAAAACCTGAAAATGAAAAATTGGCTGCAGTAAAACAAATGCTTTTAAACGGATACAAAGATTTTGATTTTTCGGATTTGACATTGATTTATGCTAAAGATTATAGCTTTGTAGAAGCTTTTGAACTAACAATGAAAAGAAAAACATTGATGAGTGAATTTAACATGTCATTAGATGAGGCAAATGATTATATAAATAATTTGAATCGCAGAGAAAAACACTATGACTTAGTATTTGGCGATGAGATAAAAAGAACTTGTATGCAAGGATTGCAGGAGTATCATTATGGAATAGTAGATGATAAATTTTTACTAACGATTGCATATAGGAAAATAGAGGAAATATTAGATTCAGAAAAGGAAAGAACACCAGAAGAAATGCAAAAACTTGTATTAGAGGCAAAAGAATTTTTAAGTGCTATTGAAAACTTAGTAAACGAAAAATCAAAAGTTCAGCTTTTTTCAAGAGATGCAGGTAATTATGGAAATGATTTCAGTATAAAAGCAACTTATACAGTTGAAGATGTAAGAAAAGATTTGTGCAAAATCACAAAAGATGGTAGATATCATTCTGATGAAGAAATTACTTCTGGACAAGTTCTATTAAGTGATTTGGGAGAATATTATCGATATTTATCTATACCAACAAGCATACAACTTTCGAAAATAAATGATAAGAATTTAAGATTTTTGGCAGACAAAGGTGTGATTTCTGGAGGTGTACTAGTAAATGTTTTAAGTTCTCCAGAGGTACCAAAAACAAATATAGTATATATGTATTTAAGAGGATATTTATCAAAAGATGATTTATCTAAAATAGCTCTATTAAGGAATTTAAATGAAGAAGCAATAGTAGCAGATATAAAATCTACTAAATTAGAAGGAAAAAAAATAGGAGAAGAAAGAGTTTCATTGCAAGAATTAGGAAATGTAGATGATTTATTATCAGATGATGAAATTAGTGGAGCATTTGTATTAGCATTAAATAGCCAAGATGAAGAAAATCTAACATATTTGGAGAATAGAGGAAGCATTACTGATGATAGACTTTATCAAAGCTATATTGCGAATCCTTCTATTTTAGGAAGTTTAAGAGAAAGATATGGAGATGAGAGAATAGCTGGATTAACCAGTACAGAAAAAATATTAAATTTATATAGAAAAAAATATAATGACAAAAATGATGAATATCAAGAATATGAAAAAAATGTACAGTTATATCAACTAAACGGACAAAGAATAGATGATGATATTATTTTAGGACTAGAGGATGATTTTAGCGATGATGCGGTAACACAATTATATAAAGATGGTATTATTGCGTTATCAAGTGCTGTTGAATATGGAGAGATTGGAGTATTAAATCAAATAGCTAGGGATGGAACAGTAAGAGAAGAAGATATTCCATATGTACTTGAAAATGCACAAGGTAAAATTAATGAGAATCTAGTTAAGCAAGCATATGAAAAGGGATTACGAGATGAAAAGCAGATATTCGATATGTATTTACAAGGAAAAACTGGATTTGAAAGTATTAGATTATTAGGAGATAATGCTCAAAAGATAGAAGATGAAATAACTGAAGAAGGAATAGTTATATTATTACAAGATAAAAACGAAAAACAATTTAAAAGATATACTTTAGCTTATCGTGAACTTATATTAAAGAAATTATCAGAAGAACAAATTGCAGAATCAAGACAAAAAGTTATACAACTTTTAGATGGAACACTTTCAAAGGAAGAAGTAATACGATTATATGCGGAAAACATAGTTGGACTAAATGAAATTATTAGATATGGTGGCATGTTACTTTTAAATTCTATGGTAAAAGATGGTAAGTTAAGACCAAGTGATACAAAACAAATATTTAAAGACAATGAAAATGGAGAAGTATGGGATATAAGAGAAGTTCTATCAAGAACTGATATGAGTGATATAGAAAAAATTATTTTAGTTTATTCTACTTATGATCAAGCTTCAGAAAAAGATCTAAGAGATAGCCTTATGAATTATATTTATACTCATAGTGGAGATATGCATGATGAAGGTAAATCTAACGGAGAGAAAAAGGGAATAGCCAAAGAAAGAACTGTAACAACGAGGAAAACAGTAACAGATCCATTTCAAAGATGGAGATTATTCTCTTTATTATATGAAAATTATGATAAAAGATATCTCGATGGTTATTTAATTGTCTACTTTGATAATTTAGATAGAGTGGTAATCGAGAAAATGTTTGATAAGAAGTTTGGAAGAAATTATCCAGCATATGGAAAAAGAACTTATACAATGCCATTAGAGGAATACATACAAATAGAAGATGAAATAATACAAAATGATAGAAATGGTAATGAAAGAATCAACATTTCTAAATTAAGAAAAGCAGCGAAAGAAAGTGATGATATTTATACCACAACTCATAGGGGTGTTGGAATTAGTAAAGCTGATAAAATGGACTTAAGAAAAGGTTGGGGAGGAAGATTCTTAAGAATATTAGGAATACAAGATTTAAAAAAACTATATACCTTGCAACAAGCAAAAGAAATTGAAGAATGTTTAAGGCAGATAGAAATAACAAGAGAAGAAATAGAAAGGTAAGAAACAAATAAGCATGTTAAAAAACATGCTTATTTTTATTGTAATAGTGTTAGTCAATCATGCATAGTTAAAGATAGTAATGAATATTGTTTAAAGAAAAATATAACAAATAAACCATTTGTTTTAATAAATAAAATAAGACAAAGTATACTAAAAGTTGACAGTTTATGATATAATACGAGTTAGACGAATTATGTTAAAAGAAAGAGGTAACTATGAAAACATTAATTCATATAGGAATTGACGTAGGTTCTACTACAGTAAAGATTGTAGTAATGAACCAAGATTTAGAAATAATATATAAAACATATAAAAGACATTTTTCAGACACTAAAAATACAGTATGTAAGTGTCTAGAAGAATTAATAGATCAATTTAAAGAATGTGAAATGACAATTGCACTAACAGGTTCAGGAGCACTTTCTGTTTCTGAATTTTTAGGATTACCATTTATACAAGAAGTTGTTGCATGTAAAAGAGTAGTAGAAAAAGATATACCAAAAACAGATGTAGTTATAGAATTAGGTGGAGAAGATGCAAAAATAATTTACTTTGGAAAATCTATAGAACAAAGAATGAATGGAACATGCGCAGGTGGAACAGGTGCATTTTTAGATCAAATGGCAACATTACTAAATACAACAACACCAGGTTTAAATGAGCTTGCAAAAAACTATAATACAATTTACCCAATCGCTTCAAGATGTGGAGTTTTTGCAAAATCAGATATTCAACCACTTATGAATGAAGGCGCAGCTAAAGAAGATCTTGCGGCGTCTATATTTCAAGCAGTAGTAAACCAAACAATTAGCGGTTTAGCTTGTGGACGTCCAATTAGAGGGAAAGTAGCATTCTTAGGAGGACCATTAAGTTATTTATCAGAACTAAGAAAGAGATTTATAGAAACACTACAATTAACAGATGATGACGTAATTGCACCAGAAGATGCACACTTATTAGTAGCAAAAGGAGCAACATTAGATTCTGTAAATTACAATACTATATCAGTAGAAAAATTAAGAGCAAAAATTAACTTATTAAAAGAATATAGAGATAGCTCATCCGATTCTTTAAAACCATTATTTACAATAGAAGATGAGTATAAACAATTTAAAGAAAGACATGAACAACATAAAGTTCCGAAAAAGGATATAAAACAATATATAGGAGATTGTTTCTTAGGAATAGATGCAGGTTCAACTACAAGTAAATTAGTATTAATTGATAATGAATATAATTTACTTTATTCATCATACAGAAATAATGAGGGGAAGCCATTACAAACCGTCACAAGCATGTTAAAAGAATTATATGATGTTTTACCTAAAAAAGCTGTAATAAAATATGCAGGGTCAACAGGATATGGAGAAAAGCTAATACAAACAGCATTGAACTTAGAAGTAGGAGAAATTGAGACAATAGCACATTATACTGCTGCAAAAAGATTTATGCCACAAGCTACAAGTATTGTAGACATTGGTGGTCAAGACATGAAATATATAAAAATAAAAGATGGTGTTATAGACAATATAATGCTAAATGAAGCATGCTCTTCAGGATGTGGTTCATTTATTGAAACATTCGCAAAAAATTTAAATTTAAAGATAGATGAATTTGTTGAAGAGGCAATAAAATCTAATAGACCCGTAGATTTAGGATCTAGATGTACAGTTTTCATGAATTCAAAAATCAAGCAAGCTCAAAAAGAAGGATATAAAGTTGGGGATATTTCAGCAGGATTATCATATTCTGTTATAAAAAATGCTATACAAAAAGTTATGAAAATAAGAGATGTTGAAACATTAGGAGATCATATTGTTGTACAAGGTGGAACATTCTATAATGATGCTGTTTTAAGAGCTTTTGAAGTAATAGTTGGAAAAGAAGTAATTAGACCAGATATAGCTGGACTTATGGGTGCATACGGAATTGCATGTATAGCAAAAGAAGAATTTGCAACAAATGGAGATAAAAAATACGAATCAAACGTAACAAAAAATAATGCACTAGATGATTTAAAAGTTACAATATTACATACAAGATGTCACGGATGTGAAAATAACTGTCAATTAACAATAAATGAGTTTTCAAATGGAAAAAGATTCATATCTGGAAACAGATGTGAGAGAGGGGCAGGAATAGAAAAGAGTAAAACTCAAATACCAAATATATACAAATATAAATATCAAAGATTATTCCAATATAAACCATTAGAAGAAGAAAACGCACCACGAGGAACAATAGGAATACCAAGAGTTTTAAATATGTATGAGGACTATCCATTCTGGTTTACTCTATTTACAAAATTAGGTTTTAGAGTAATTCTATCTGAAAAAAGTGATAGAAAAACATATGAAAAAGGTATGGAATCAATGCCATCAGAATCAGTATGTTATCCAGCAAAACTAAGTCATGGACATATTATAAGCCTAATAAAATCAGGAGTAAAAACAATTTTTTATCCATGTATGATGTATTCAAGAAAAGAAGATGCAGAAGCAAATAACAAATATAATTGTCCAATAGTTATTTCATACTCAGAAGTTCTAAAAAATAATGTTGAAGAATTAAAAACTCAAAATATAAAATTCATAAATCCATTCTTACCATTTGATAGAAAAGGATTAGAAAGACGTTTATTTGAACTTGAAGAATTTAAAGAATATAACTTTAACAAAAAAGAATTAAAAGAAGCAGTAGAAGCAGCAGAAGCAGAGTACCAAACATATAAAGCAGACGTTAGAAAAAAAGGAGAAGAAACACTTGAATATATAAAACAAAACAACATGAAAGGTATTGTTCTCTCAGGAAGACCATATCATGTAGACCCAGAAATTAACCATGGTATAGATACAATGATAACAACACTAGGACTATGTGTATTATCAGAAGATAGTATAGCACATTTATCAACAGTTAAAAGACCTATAAGAGTTGTTGATCAATGGGTATTCCATTCAAGATTATATAGAGCAGCAGATGTTGTAGGACGTAATGATAATTTAGAATTAGTACAACTAAATTCATTTGGCTGTGGTGTTGATGCAGTTACAACAGACCAAGTTGAAGAAATACTTGCAAGTTTTGGAAAAATGTATACACTTATTAAAATAGATGAGGTTAATAATTTAGGAGCAATAAGAATAAGAATACGTTCATTAATTGCTAGTATGAATAAAAGAGAAAAAACGGCTGTGCAAAATCCGGGGGAATATGAAGTTAACAAAATAGAATTTACAAAAGATATGAAAAACAAATATACAATACTAATTCCTCAAATGGCACCAATACATTTTGAAATAATGGAAAAAGTCTTTTCATCTGAAGGATATAATGTAAGATTATTAAGAGAATGTACACCACATACAGTAGAGACAGGATTAAAATATGTAAATAATGACGCATGCTATCCATCTATACTTACAATAGGACAATTGATGGAAGCAGTTGAATCTGGTGAATATGATACTGATAAGCTTGCACTTATAATGTCACAAACAGGTGGTGGATGTAGAGCTACTAATTATATAGGATTCATAAGAAAGGCATTGAAAGATTCAGGGCACGCAAATATACCAGTTATATCATTTAACTTTGTGGGATTAGAAAAAAATTCAGGATTTAAACTAACATTAAGTCTTATAAAGAAACTAATAAAAGCGGTAATATATGGTGATGCACTACAAAAATTGCTATATAAAAATGAAGCATACGAAGTGAATAAAGGTGAAACAAGAGAATTATTTAATAAATGGGTAGGAAAATGCAGAAGATTAGCTGTAAATTCAACAAAAAAAGAATTTAATGATAGTATACGCAAAATGTTTGAAGAATTTGAAAAAATAAAATTAGATACATCAATAGAAAAACCAAAGGTTGGAATTGTAGGAGAAATACTAATTAAATATCATCCATTTGGAAATAACTATGTAAATGATTTATTACAAAAAGAAGGCGCAGAAGTTATAATGCCTGAACTTATGGGATTTGTAAAGTATGTAATTATGAATTCTATAATAAATCAAAAATTATTTGCAACAAGTAAATTAAATGCAAAAATATACAAACTCGTATTAGACTATATCAACCATATAGAAAAAGATTATAATCAAGCAATAGCAAAATCTAAAAAAGGTTATATGCCTCCATGTCATATAGAAACACTTGTTGAAGATGTTGGGCAAATATTATCACCAGGAAATCAAACAGGTGAAGGATGGATTCTGACAGCAGAAATGCTTGAATATATGCAACATGGAATTCATAATATTGTATGTTTACAACCATTTGCATGTTTACCAAACCATGTTGTTGGTAAAGGAGTAATAAAAACAATCAGAGAAAAATACCCAGATGCAAACATATCACCAATAGATTATGATCCAGGCGCAAGTGAAAGTAATCAAATAAATAGAATTAAGCTATTAATGACAATAGCAAAAGACAACCTAAGAGTTAAAGAAAATGAAAAGAAAAAATTAGTAAAAGAAAATGAAGAAATAGTAAAAGAAGAAAAAATTAAAGTGAATACATAAAATTATGAATGAAGAAGGGATTTTATTAAATGATACAAAAATACGTAATATTGTTTTTCACTTATTCAATATTAGGTTGGGTTATGGAAGTTATACTTAGTATAATTCAACGAAAAAAACTAATAAATAGAGGATTTTTAATAGGACCATATTGTCCGATATATGGTACAGGAGTAATCTTAATAACAATACTCCTAGCAAAATATAAAGATGATAGAATTATAACATTTGTAATGTCTATGCTTATTTGTGGAATTTTAGAGTATTTTACAAGCTACTTTATGGAAAAAATATTTCATGCAAGATGGTGGGACTATAGTAATAAAAAAATGAACATTAATGGAAGAATATGTTTAGAAACATTAATTCCATTTGGAATATTAGGATATTCAATAGTATATTTTACAAATCCATTATTATTAAAACTACAGGAAAATATACCAGTAGTTGTAATAACAACACTAGCTATAGCGTTAAGTACGATATTTATTGTGGATAGCATAGTATCTTTCAAATTGATATTCAACTTAGCAAAAGTATCAAAATTGAATTTAAATATAAAAGATAGTACAGAAGAAATATCAAAGAAAGTAAAAAAGATATTACAAGACAGATTAAAATTGCATAGAAGAATTATAAAAGCGTTCCCATATGCAGAAAATACAATAAAAATAAAAGAATGGATGGCTGATAAACAGGAAAAACTAAAGGAAAAACAAGAAAGAATAAAAGAAGAAATAAACAAAAAAATTTCTAAATAAAACAAAACAACTGCCAATATTTTTATTGGCAGTGTTTTTATACATAAAAACTATTGTCAAAAAAAGTAGAAATAGGTATAATAGAAGAAAGAAAAGAGGAAATAATAATGTTAACAAGTACTGAGCAAATAGATGAAAAAGAATATGATGAGTTTTTACAAAAACACTATAAGGGGCATTATGCACAATCAAAAGCATGGGCAAACATAAAGGGTGACTGGAAAAATGAGGTAATTATTGTAAAAGATGATAATGGTAAAATAAAAGGAACTATGAGTGTTCTAATTAGAAAATTACCATATTTTAAAAGTACTCTAATGTATGCACCAAGAGGACCTGTATGTGACAATGATGATAAAGAAACATTCAAAAAAATTATGGAAGAAGCGGACAAGCTAGCAAAAAAATATAAATCTTTTATGCTAAAGGCTGATCCAGATATTTTGAGTTCAAATGAGGAATATAAAAAAATGGCCAAAGAAAGTGGATTTAAGATATCAGGTCCAATTAAAGATATAACTAGAATAATGCAACCAAGATTTGTATTTAGACTGGATATAAAAGACAAAACGGAAGAAGAAGTATTCAACTCATTCCAATCAAAAACAAGGTATAATATAAGACTAGCAACAAAAAAAGGAGTAACAATAAGAGTTGGTTCAAGAGAAGACTTAGCTGAATATCAACAAATTATGGAAGTAACAGGAGAAAGAGATGATTTCTACATACGAACACAAGAATACTTTGAAAAAATATATGATTCATTTGGAAAAGATAATATAAAATTATTATTTGCAGATTATGAAGGTAAACCAATTGCATGTGCATTAAATATACTATATGGAGATAAAGAATGGTATTTATATGGAGGAAGTTTAAATGAACATAGAAATGTAATGCCAAATTACCTAATTCAATGGGAAATGATAAAATGGGCAATAGAAAATAACTGTACAACATATGATTTCAGAGGAATCTGTGCAAAGAATTTAGAAGAAAAGAATGAAGGTTTATATAGATTTAAAAAAGGATTTAATGCAGATTTATTAGAATTCATAGAAATGTACAAAGTATACAACAAATTTATGTACTTTATATTTGAACACTGTGCATACTTTTACAGAGATGTAAGAAATAAAATTCGTAAAATATTTAAAAGAAAATAGTACAAGCTATTTTCTTTTTTTATTGCATAGGAAAAATCGCAAGATTTTTCTGAAGCAACAAGGTTAAGTTACCTTGATTCGTGCATATTTGCGGAGCAAAATGCACATGTGGCGAAGCCACTTTTCTTATAAAAAACGTAAGATAACTATTATAAAATTATAAAAGCACCATTGTGGTGCTTTTCGTATATTGTGCAAAAATAATTATCTTACGAATCTTGCGAATTTTTTAGCAAATGGAATATCTTGTACATCTTCTTTTTCAAATACTTTTAGAAGAAGGATAGATCCTAAGTATACTAAAACGGCAACTCCCATACCAATAACAGTAGCGATTTTTGCTGAGATCACTAGCTTTAATAAGTAATATGTTCCGAAAGAAACTATACTCATTATTATTGCTGAAAGTAAAGGTTTTACAACAGATTTCACAACTGTTAATTTTAAACCTGTTAAACGTTTTAATGACACATATCCAACTGCAAAGGCTATTACCTGACATACTATAGAACTAATAATTGCTCCATAAATACCAATAGATGGAATAGGAATTAATACAATATTTAAAATTGCTTTAACAATTGCTCCAATAATTAAGGCAATTACAGGGGTTTTGTAATCTCCGAGTCCTTGCAAAGCACTATTAAGAGTTTGTGTTAAAACAGAGAATATTATAAGTGGAGAAATTGCAGTTAATATACCAGCTCCTGCACTTGCTTTAGGAAATACTAAGTTTAGTATTGGACCTGAGAAAACACTTAATCCAAAGGCACAAGGGAATGCAATTAATAATGTGAACAAAAATGCCAAGTTCAAATTTTTCATAATTCCTTTAGTATCTTTCTTTTCATAAGCAAAAGAAATGTAAGGAAGAATAGCAACTGCAATAGCTATATTTATAGATAAAGGTAAACTTACCAGAGTATCAACTTTACCACTTAAAATTCCATATTGAGTTTTAGCTTCAGCATGAGACATAAAAGTTGTTAAACCTCTCATAACAGTAACAGAATCTATACTTTTGTTAATTGATGAAATTATTGAAGTTAAAGAGATTGGTATTGAAACTGCAAGAATTGTTTTTATGGTTTTAAACATAGTTTCTTCTTCATATACATCCTCGTGTTGTAAATTTTCCTCATGAATAATTTTTCTTCTTTTAGCATAAAAGATAAAAATATAAATAAAACTAAATACAACAGAAAGTGTAGTTGCAACTGTTGCACCAGCCGCCATAAGTTCAGTATTATTTCCATAACCAAAAGCAACTAATTCAACAAAAATAATAGTGAATGCTGTTTTAAAAATTTGTTCTAATGATTGAGAATTTGCTGTTGCCTTCATAGCACTTCTACCATTGAAATATCCTCTAATTGTTGATGAAAGTGTAACAATAACAATAGAAGGAGCTAAACATTTAAGTGTTAACTCTGCTTCTGGTAGCATTATAAGTGAATTAGCTATGAAATTAGCACCAAAAAATAATATACATGTACAAATAAGACCAATTACACCAACAGTGTAAAAAGATACTTTAAAAATTCTATGTGCGCCTTTGTAATCATCTTTAGCAACTTTTTCTGAAACTAGTTTAGCAATAGCACTTGGAATACCAACAGAAGAAAGTAGAAGTAATAAAGCATATATTTGATATCCAGCACCATAGATGGAATTTCCATCATCTCCGAAACCATCTCTATTGGTTAAATAGATTTTATAAATTAAACCAAGTAACTTAATAAGAACCTGGGAAACCATAACTACTAAAACATTTGTTAAAAATCGTTCTCTTTTTATATTAAGATTTTTTTCTTTTTTCTTAGACATTAAATAAACTCCTTAAAAATATTATACAAAATATTATATAATAACTTACTTGTTTATTCAATAAAAACAGAACAAAAATATGCTAAGAAGGTTTATTTTATCAGCAAAATATGTTATAATATAGCAGATTTGATTAAAGGTGAAAGGATTGAACTAAAAATGCCAAAAAAGAAAAAGATAGAGTTAGAACATTTAAATGCAGAAGAATTAAAAGAAAAAGGGAGTAAAACAGTATCAGAATTTAAAGCATTTATTGCTAAAGGAAATGTAATAGATTTAGCAGTTGGTGTTGTAATGGGAAATGCATTTGGAAAAATAATATCATCAATAGTAAATGATATAATGATGCCAGCGGTCGGAGTGCTAATTGGTGGAGTAGATTTTACAAATTTATCATTCAACATAAATGATGCAAAAATAATGTATGGAAACTTTATTCAAAATGTAATAGATTTCTTAATTATAGCAGTTTGTATATTTGCATTTGTAAAGATTATTAGTGGATTAACTAAAAAGCATGAAGAAGCAGTAAAAGAAGAGCTACCAAAGAAAGATGAAAAGACGGAATTACTTGAAGAAATAAGAGATTTATTAAAAGAAAATCAAAAAGTATAAAATGATAAATAGTTCTAATTATAGAACTATTTTTTATCCTAGTGAAATATCTAATATCATCATAGTAATAAAACCAACAATTAATCCAAGTGTAGCTAAGTTTTTATTGTGATTTATAGACTCAGGTAAGAGTTCTCGTGCTACAACCGCAATCATTGCACCTGCTGCAAATGCAAGTAACAATGGTAAAATACTTCTAATTGTAAGAACTAAAACCACGCCAATAATTGCTGATATAGGTTCAACTAAAGCTGATGCCTGCCCAAGCATAAAACTTTTAAATCTAGAAAAACCTTCACACCTTAAAGGTAACGAAACAGCTGCACCTTCTGGAAAATTTTGAATTCCAATTCCAATAGCAAGCATAATAGCTCCAGTTAAGGTTATGCCAGGTATGTTAGCAGCAAGACCTCCAAATGCAACACCAATAGCCATACCTTCGGGAATATTATGAATAGTAATTGCAGACATTAGCAGAATACTTCTTTTAAAAGAAGTGGAACAATGGCGGTTGTGACTGCTTTTTAATGTATTATCAAGGAATTTATCTGAGATTAATACAAAAAGACTACCAATAATAAATCCAAAAGCAGGTGAAATCCAAATAATATAGCCGAGTTCAGTAGACATATCTATAGAAGGAATGAGTAAAGACCAAAAAGAAGCAGCAATCATAACACCAGCACTAAAACCTAAAATAACATCTAAGAAGTTTTTATTAATATCCTTAAAAAAGCACACAATGAGTGAGCCTAATGCGGTAATACCCCAGGTAAACAAAGTAGCAATAAATGCTTGTAAGATAGGGTTTAAATTAGCAAAAGTTTCCATTAAAATCACTCCATAAGATATAATATGAATTAAAGTAAAAAAGGTGTGAATTGCTATAAATGTTCTATTGATAATTAAATTTTATTATGATACCATATATGCTTAGGGAGAAAAATGATGAATATATTAAAACCACAGAAAATATTGTTTGAAGATTTAATGCTAGTAGAAAACTTAGAAATAATAAATAATCAAGATAGATTAGAAAATGTAAAAGTTGAAAAAATTAAGGCAGAAGATATTGAACTTAACGATATAACAATAGAAAAAGCAATAATACAGAATATAGAAATAATTGAAAGTAATTTAGATAAAAACAATTTTATCGATGTAGAATTTAAAAACTGTAACTTTTCAAATACATCATTTGAAAATTGTGGATTTATAAGATGTGAATTCATCAATTGTAAAATGACAGGATGCAAATTTATAGATAGCAGATTATATAATGTAAGTTTTAATGAAACAAATTTAAATTATTCAAATTTATCTATGGCAAGTATAGAAAATACCATATTTGAAAATATAGGAATGAGAAACAGCAATTTTCAGGAAAATAAACTAAAGAATATTATATTTAAGCAAGCAGATTTAACTCAAGCTCAGATATTTAAAACAAGTCTAAAAGGACTAGATTTTTCAGACAGCATAATTGATGGAATTGCAGTGTCATTAGAAGATATAAAAGGAGCGATAATAAATCAATTTCAAGCAACAGATTTGTTATATCTAATAGGAGTAAAAGTAAAATATTGATAGCACTAAAAATTTAATAAATAATAAGCTATTATAAAAACAGTAAACAAGGAGGAGAGAGATTTTGGTAAAAAAACTTGTAAAATCAGTAAGAGAATATAAAAAATCAGCGATATTAACGCCAATATTTGTAACAATAGAAGTTATATTAGAAGTAATAATACCATTACTTATGGCCCATTTAATAGATGAAGGTGTTTATAATGGTAATATGAACTTAGTAATGAAAATAGGAATAATACTAGTACTTTGTGCATTTTTCTCATTGCTTTTTGGAGCATTATCAGGAATGTGTGCAGCAAAAGCATCAGCAGGATTTGCTAAAAATTTAAGAAAAGATTTATATTTTAAAGTACAAGATTTTTCATTCTATAATATAGACAAATTTTCAACAAGTAGTTTAGTAACAAGGCTAACAACTGATGTAACGAATGTACAAAACGCATTTCAAATGATAATTAGAATAGCAGTAAGAGCACCAATAATGCTTTTAATAGCGCTAGTTTTTGCAATTTCAATAAATGCAAAACTAGCAATGGTGTTTTTATTGGTAATACCAATTCTCGGAGTAGGATTATTTACAATAATAATGCATGTACATCCTATAATGGAAAAAATATTTAAAACATATGATGTATTAAATAATGTTGTTGAAGAGAATACATCAGGAATTAGAGTTGTAAAATCATTTGTTCTTGAGGATAGAGAAAAGGAAAAATTTAATAGAGTATCAGATAGCATTTATAAAGACTTTAGTAGAGCCGAAAAAATATTAGCATTGAATAATCCTTTAATGCAATTTTCAATGCGTATATGTATTATTTTAATATCATGGTTTGGAGCTAAAATAATTGTAAATTCAGGAATGACAGAATTAACAACAGGAGAACTTATGACATTCTTTACATACACAGTTCAGATATTAACAAGCCTAATGATTTTGTCAATGGTATTTGTAATGATAATAATATCAAGAGCATCTGCTGAGAGAATAGTAGAAGTTTTGGAAGAAGTGCCAGATATAAAGAATCCTAGAAATCCAATTAAAAAAGTGAAAGATGGTTCCATAGAATTCAAAAATGTTGGATTTAGTTACGTGAAAGATAAAAATAAACTATGCTTAAAAAATATAGACTTAAAAATTGAATCTGGAGAAACTATTGGAATAATTGGTGGAACTGGAAGTGGAAAGTCTAGTTTAGTAAATCTAATTTCAAGATTATATGATGTAACAACAGGAACACTTTTAGTTGGAGGAAAAGACGTAAAAGAATATGATTTAGAAACATTAAGAAATGAAGTAGCAGTTGTATTACAAAAGAATGTTTTGTTTTCGGGAACAATTAATGAAAATATACGTTGGGGAAATGAAAATGCAACAGAAGAAGAAATTAAAAGAGTATGTAAGTTAGCACAAGCAGACGAATTTGTTATGCAATTTCCAGAAAAATATAATACTTATATTGAAGAAGGCGGAAATAATGTATCTGGAGGACAAAAACAAAGATTATGTATTGCAAGAGCATTATTAAAACATCCCCAAATATTAATATTAGATGATTCAACAAGTGCGGTAGATACACGAACAGATAGTTTAATTAGAAAGGCATTTAAAGAAGAAATTCCAGAAACAACAAAGATAATAATAGCTCAAAGAATCTCATCTGTTGAAGATTGTGATAGGATAATAGTAATGGATAATGGAATAATAGATGGAATAGGGACACATGAGGAATTATTAGAAAACAACAGCATTTATCAAGAAGTATATGAATCTCAAGTGAAAGGAGTAAGTGATGAAGAATAAACCACAAATAAAAAAAGGTACAGTAAAAAGACTATTAGGGTATATAAAAAGAAAATATACGAAAAAATTTATCATAGTATTACTTTGTATCATAATAAGCAGTGTTGCAAGTGTTGTTGGTTCATTATTTGTTCAAATATTAATTGATGATTATATTACTCCTTTACTAGGTATGGAAACTCCAGTATTTACGGGTTTACTAAAAGCTATAGGAATCATGGTAACAATATTTGCAATTGGTATAACATGTACATATTTATATAACCGAATAATGGCAGTAATTTCACAAGGCGTATTGAAAGATATAAGAGACGAGATGTTTGAGAAGATGGAAACACTACCAATAAAATTTTTTGATACACATACACATGGAGACATAATGAGTCATTACACAAATGATACAGATGCTTTAAGACAGATGATATCACAAGGATTACCAGAATTAGTAGCATCAATAGTAATGATAATAGCAATATTCTTTTCAATGCTTTATTTAAGTCCAATATTAACAGGATTTGTCATAGTATTTACATTATTTACAGTGTGTATAACAAAAACAATAGCAGGAAAAAGTGCAAAATATTTTATAGGACAACAGAAATCTTTAGGAATTGTAAATGGGTATGTAGAAGAAATGCTTAATGGACAGAAGGTTATAAAAGTATTTACACATGAGAAAAAATCAAAAGAAGAATTTGAAAAATTAAATGATAAACTAAATGAAGATATGTATTCAGCAAACAAATTTGTAAATATATTAATGCCAATATCGAATAATCTTGGAAATCTACAATATGTACTAGTTGCAATGATAGGAACAATTATGGCACTAAAAGGACATGCAGGAATTACAATAGGTATAATAGTTTCATTTTTACAATTAAGTAAGCATTTTTCACAACCAATAAGTCAGATTATGAACCAATTTAATGGAATAATAGTAGCAATAGCTGGCGCAAGCAGAATTTTTGAGATGATGGATGAAGAACCAGAGAAAGATAATGGATATGTAACACTAGTAAATGTTAAAAGAGAAAATGATAAACTAATTGAAACAGAAGAAAGAACAGGAATTTGGGCGTGGAAATATCCACATCATGATGGAAATTTAGAGTATGTTGAATTAAAAGGAAAAATAGAATTAACAGATGTAGACTTTGGATATGAAGAAGGAAAAATTGTTTTACACAATATTAGTTTATATGCAAAACCAGGACAGAAGATAGCATTTGTAGGAGCAACAGGTGCAGGAAAAACTACAATAACAAATTTACTTAATAGATTTTATGAGATAGAAGATGGAAAAATTAAATATGATGGAATAAATATAAACAAAATAAAGAAAGCAGATTTAAGGAAATCGCTAGGAATGGTATTGCAGGATACAAACTTATTTACAGGAACAATAAAAGAAAATATCAAATATGGAAATGAAAATGCAACAGATGAACAAGTTGTTGAAGCAGCAAAACTTGCTAATGCACATAGATTTATTGAAAGACTACCAAATGGATATGATACTATGCTTACAGGTAATGGCTCACAACTATCACAAGGACAACGACAACTAATATCAATAGCAAGAGCTGCAATAAATGATCCACCAGTAATGATATTAGATGAAGCAACATCAAGTATAGATACAAGAACAGAAAAAATAATTCAAAACAGTATGGATAAACTAATGGAAGGAAGAACAGTATTTGTAATAGCACACAGATTATCAACAGTAAGAAATTCAAAAGCAATAATGGTATTAGATCATGGAAATATAATAGAAAGAGGAAACCATGAGGAACTAATCGAGTTAAGAGGAAATTATTATCAATTATATACAGGAGCATTTGAGCTCGAATAGAAGGAGGAATTTAAACATGCAAATGTTAGTTGTAATTTTTGCAGTACTAATAGGAATTATATTAATAGGATAAATTAAGCTAAAGAAAAATGAGAGGTGAAAATTATGGAGTTACTAAATAATATAGATCAAGCACTAACTACATTTTTAGAAAATGCAGGAATATGGGCACCACTATTTAGTTCTATTTTAGTAGTACTAGAAGGAACATTTGCATTTTTACCATTATTTGTTTTCATAACAGTTAATATATTAACAATGGGAACTATATTAGGCGCTTCAGTATCATGGATATGTACAACAATTGGAAGTTTTATAGCATTTTGGTTATGTAGAAAAGGATTAAGCCCATTATTCAAAAGATTTATAAAAAATAAAAATGGTTTAAGCAAATTTATGAATATGATAAGTAAAATGAAATTTTCCAAATTAGTATTAATAATATCAATTCCACTTACACCTTCATTTTTCGTAAATTTAGCAGCAGGTTTATCAGATATAGCACCAAAGAAATATTTTTATGCATTACTAATAGCAAAAACATGTATTATATTATTCTGGGGAGTAGTAGGAACAAGCCTAGTAGAATGTTTAACAAATCCAATAGCACTTATAAAAGTAGTATTAATGGTATTTGCATGTAACTTATTTAGTAAAATCATAAATAAACTATTTAAAATAGACAATATGTTTGATGACAAAGCAACTGAAGAAGTAATAGAAAAATAATTAATTATCAAAGAGTAGTTGAAAAACTACTCTTTTTTTGGTATATATATTAGAGAAAAAATACGAAAGGAGAAAATATGAACAAGAAAGTAATTATAGGACTTATAGTAGTTATAGTAATTGCCTTTATTGCAGTTGGAGTATATATGGTAATACAGAACTCAGAAGAAGATAGCAATGAGAATAATAAAAAATCTTCAGCAATGAAAGATAAAGAAGATGTAAAAACAACAAGCAAAGACAAAAATACGGTTGATGAAAATGAAACAGAAGAAAATGAAGAAAATAATAATGAGGAGGAAAAAGATATGTATAGTACAGGAAAACATCATGCAAAAATAGAAGTAGAATATTATGGAACAATAGAAGTTGAATTAGATGCAGACGTAGCACCAATAACAGTTGCAAACTTTGCAAAATTAGTGAATGAAGGATTTTATGATGGATTAACATTCCACAGAATTATGGATGGATTTATGATTCAAGGTGGAGATCCTTTAGGAAATGGAACAGGTGGAAGTGATGAAAAAATCAAAGGAGAATTTTCATCAAATGGAGTAAAAAATGATATATCACATGTAAGAGGAACAATCTCAATGGCAAGATCAAAGATGCCAAATAGCGCAAGTTCACAATTCTTCATAGTACATGAAGATAGCACATTTTTAGATGGAGACTATGCAGGATTTGGAAAAGTAACAAAAGGTATGGAAATAGTAGATGAAATAGCAGAAGAGACACAAGTAGAAGATTCAAATGGGACCGTACTTTCAGAAAACCAGCCAACAATAGAGAAGATAACAATGATAGACTAATTAAATAATAAGAAATAAACTAGCAAAAAATATGCTAGTTTATTTTTTACTCAAATTTCAATAGATTGGAACAAAACCCGAAAAAAATTTCAAAAAATAGTTGACAAATGAATAGCTATTCAACTATAATAAATACAAGAAAGTTGAATAATCGTTCAACTATATACATAACAAAGGAGTGAGTAAATTGTCTAAAAATGAATTTGTATGTGATTGTAACGTAATTCATCAAGAAATTGTTGATGATACATTAAAGAAAATGAAAGATGAAAATGTATTTAATAAAATGGCCGAATTTTTCAAGATTTTAGGAGATACAACAAGAGTAAAAATTTTATTTGCATTAGATAAAAATGAAATGTGTGTATGTGATATTGCAAATGTTCTAAGTATGACCAAATCATCAATTTCACATCAACTAAGTACTCTTAGAAGAAGCGGAATAGTAAAATGCACTAAAAGAGGTAAAGAAGTATATTATATGCTAGATGATGAGCACGTTCAACAAGTTTTTGAAGTTGCAAGTGAACATATAGAACATAAAATATAAGGAGGAATATATATGAAAATTAAATTTAAAATAAAAGGATTAGATTGTGCAAATTGTGCTGCAGAATTAGAAAGAGCTATTAACAAAATAGATGGAGTAGATAATGCAGTTATTAGTTTTATGACTCAAAGAATGGAATTTGAATGTAATGAAGCTAGTAAAGATGAGATAATGGTAAAGGTTAAAAAGGTAATAAAAAAAGAAGAACCAGATGTAACAATAGAAGAAATTTAGGAGGATACATCATGAAGAAAAAACTCATAAAAATAATAATTTCACTTATATTATTAATTATTGCAAGTATTATTAAATTTGAAAATATTTGGATAAATAATGGAATTTATGTAGTAAGTTACATTATAGTGGGATACGAAATTTTAAGAAAAGCAATAAGAAATATATTTAGAGGAAAAGTATTTGATGAAAATTTTTTAATGTCAGTAGCAACAATAGGCGCATTTGGAGTAGGAGAATTTCCAGAAGCAGTTGCAGTTATGCTTTTCTATCAAATAGGTGAATTATTCCAAAGTTATGCAGTAGATAAATCAAGAAAATCAATATCTAGTTTAATGGATATTAGACCAGACTACGCAAATGTATATAGAAATGAAGAAGAAACAAAAGTTGATCCAGATGAAGTAAAAATAGGTGAAATAATAATAGTAAAACCTGGGGAAAAAATTCCATTAGAT
>CAYMDN010000021.1:0-23136 GCA_964389545.1 uncultured Clostridium sp.
GAGCAACCGGCTCATAACCGGTGGGTCCAAGGTTCGAATCCTTGAGGGAGCACCAAAAAAAACATCAACGAATTGTTTAAAATCGTTGGTGTTTTTGTTTTATAAGGAATTCAGATAAGAAAAAGGGTTAAAATACAACAATAATTAGATTTAAAATTTACATCATATAGTTATTGACATAATACATGCTTTAATATATAATATGCATTAATCTAAATTATTATATGTTAGGAATAATTATTATGGACAATTGGATTATTTCAATTTTTATGAGTGTGGTAGCTGCTACATTATTTGAGGTTATTAAATTTATTACAAACTTTATTATTAGTAGAAGGTACACGTTAAGTATACCATTTTCAATAAAAGGTTATTGGTGTTCTTATCATGAGCAAATGGATACTGAATCAAAGATATTATATAAGGCATATGAACTAATAAAAATGAATGTGTATAAGGACAAATTGATTTTTCATTTATATCAATACACTGAAGATGGTCGTTTTCATTCATATAATGGGTGTGGTTATTGTAGATATAATAAAATTTCGTTGTCGTATGAAGAAATCGGAGATGAGATATCTAATCAAACAGGTACATTTAATTTGTTTATAGAAAATTCTGCGAATCATACAGTAATTTTAACTGGTTTTTACTCTGAATTTCCAAAAAATAATAAAAAATTGCATAAATATCCGTATTCTTTACACTCATATAAAATGAATAAGAAAGATATATTTTGTTCTTTAATTTTCAGAGAATCATATATAAAAAAAATTATGTTAGGAAAAGAGTTTCAAAATGAATGCAAATATATGTAAAAAATGTGGTGCATGTTGCTATAGTTCAATAGGACCATTTGTGTTTCCCTCAGATGTGAAAATAATTAGCGAATTTCTCAATATATCTCCAAGATTTTTATTGGAGGAGTATTGTGAGAAATTAGATGTAGACACTATAGATGGGGTGATTGACGTTTACTATATTAAAGTAAAAGACGGACATTGTATGTTTTTGACTGAGAATAATCTTTGTTCAATCTATAAATGTAGGCCATATCAATGTATAAAAGCACCATATAAATTTTTATCAAACTCAGGTTTTTGGAATCATATGTCCTGTATAGATAAAAAAAGATTAGAGAAATCAAATTCAGAGAAACTTGATTTACTAATTTTTGGTGAAGTTATTTATAAAGGATACACTGAATTTTTTGAATAGGAGGTCAAAATATGCCATTACCAGGTCGTGGTCCAACACAAATTAAAAGTGAAATTTCTGGAATATTAGATGCAATACTTGTTAAGGAAGAGAGTATAAAAAATGCTAAAAGCAACATAAAATCTGAACAATAAATCTAGATTTATTACAAAATACTTTAGGATAGGTAATATATAATAAAAATGAAAAATTTAAAAGAAGAAACCAGTTCATTAAATGTAGAATTAACCAAAACAGATGAAGAATATAGAAAAGGTATTACAGGAATGATTATAATAACAGAAAAAGGAAAATATTCTACATATAAAGTTTATATGAAATAAAAAGTTAAAAAAGAAAGTTCTAAAAGGACTTTCTTTTTTGATATTTTTACTATTTTTTATTTTTACTTTTTTTAACTTTTTAAAAAATATTGATTCTTTTGTGGTAATATATAGGAAAATAAAGAAAGTATTTGAAAACAGATATAAGTTGTACGAAAATAAAGCTAATCTAGAGTAAATGAAAAAGTCTGTTCAGAAACAATTTAAGACTATAATATAACATTAAAGAAAGGAGGGATAGATTAATACCGGTTATATATAGATGTTTTTTAAGGAGGTAAAAATGAATAAAAAAATATTATTGAAAATAACTTTATTATGTTTTGCTTTTTTGTATGTAATTCAATGGAACAATGTAGTTTGTGCTACACAAACTACAGGCTTGACAAATCAATATACATATAATATAAGAAATAAAAATAGCGGAAAATGCATAAATGTAAATTATGGTACTGATGCTAATGGAACGAATGTAAATCAATATACAGCTGATGGAAGTTTAGAACAAAAATTTGCAATTGAATATTCAAGTTCAAAAGATGCATATAAGTTGTATGCTTATTGCAGTGAACGATCTTTTGGAAGAGTGCTTGATGTATATAGACCATTACAAAATGGATCTAATGTGGACATCTGGACAGATGGAGATGATGATGCTCAATATTGGAAAATTTATAATCTGGGTAATGGGTATTATAGTATAAGACTTGCATCTAATACGAATTTAGCTATAACGGCATATGGACCATCTAACGGAGGAGGCTCTGGTACTAGCCCGACATCTGCTGGTAATGTTTTTGTGTCAACATATACAGGCGCAAATAATCAACAGTGGAGTTTTGAAAATACAGAGACGTTACTAACTTGGGATTTAGTTGCTCCAAATAAACATTTATATTGGTCAGGATTTTCAAAGTATCTAACTGATTTTAAGTTAGCGGTAAATACTTGGAACAATTATAAACCAGGTGTTATAATAAATGAATCTAGCAATATTTATACAACAGTAATAATTTCAGACTACACAGAAGCAAATAATGGAGTGGTTGCTTCTACAAGTGCTAATGGCACTATCAGATTCAATTCTGCATATATGGAAGGATATACTGCAGATAGAAGAATAAATGCTTGTATTCACGAATTAGGGCATGCTTTAAGACTAAGTCATAGAAGGGAATACAATAGTATAGTGTATCCTAGCAATACAACATATATTTTACCTAATGAGATGGATAAATGGAATTATGATAAAGCATATCAAAAATATTATTAAGGAGGTTATTTATGAAAAGAAAAATAGTATTGATGTCAATAATGGTTTTGATATTAATGACTTTAGCTTTATTTATTAGTCATTATATAAAAATTAATCAAAATGGTAATGAAAATATTCAAATAAGTAAGGATACAGATAATCAAATTAATAAAGGAACAAGAAGTGTAGTGTATAACTATGAAGACTATCAGAATTTACCTATAAATTATTCTGAAGCTCAATATGCATATGATACAAGTTCTCCAGAAAAGGCAGTAGGAACTGCAGATTATGTGTTTATAGGAAAAATAAATAGAGTTCTTAAAACGGAATATAGAAATCCAGTAGAAGTTATAAATAATGGAGAAACCAGGATTGTAACAGAACCATACACAGTATATAGTGTTGATGTTATTGAAAACATAAAAGGAGAGATTGTCAAAAATCAAGATATAGAGCTTGTTCAATATGGGGGATTAAATGAAGACAAAAGCAGTTATACATTTATGGAAGGAATGAAAATGTTAAATGTGGGAGAATATTATATAATATTACCTTATACATCTTCAGATGGAAGATTAGGAATTAGTTGTGAAACTTCAATTATAGCATTAGGAAATTTAGAACAAGAGATTGTCGAAACGCTTAAAAATACAAAGTTATCCAAAAGTGCGATTGAAAATGAAGCACAAAAAAATAATTTAGAATCAAAAAGAAGCGAAAAACCTATTGATATTATTCTCAAATATATAGAAGCAACAGAAAATCCTATAATTCCTGAAGGAAAGCGACAAATAAAATCTCAAAAATACGATGTTGAATTCAGCAAATAATAGAATGTAAAATTGAAAGAAATACTAGAAGGAATTTTCTAGTATTTCTTTTTGAACAAGAAAGGAGAAATGCTTGAGAATAACAAAGTAGATGAAATTATAATAGAGTTGGAAAAAAGTAGTGGTTGAGTAGAAAAACTTACATACCTTGAAAAATAGTTTGACACAATGTAGGAAAATAAAGGGAATTTTCAAAAAAAAGAAAAAAATTAAAAAAATGTATTGACAAGAAATCACTTAAATAGTATACTATTTAAGTGATTTGCGAGAAATGTGTTATCCTAAAAAGTGATTTGAGTATTTTTGCTCATAACCGGTGGGTTCAAGGTTCGAATCCTTGAGGGAGCACCAAGCATAATTTTATAAATGGGTAGGTGGCCGAGTGGCTAAAGGCGGCAGACTGTAAATCTGTTCTCATTCGAGTACGATGGTTCGAATCCATCCCTGCCCACCAATAAACTAGTTTTTATACTAGTTTATTTTTTTATTAAATTAAAATCATAGAGTGGATTCGAAAAGGAGGATTAAAAAATAGTCCAGTGGACTATTTTTCCGACGCGGCTCGCCGAATCCATCCCTGCCCACCAGGAAGTAGTTTATGCGAACTACTTCTTTTTTGTTAGGTATTGTTAAAAATATCAAATTTTAGTATAATAATCTTGAAAAAATTTAGAGGTGTAAATATGAGTAAAGTGGAAGTAATGCATGCTAATAAGTCACATAAAGAATTTATAATACATGCTAACAATGTAATAAACAATGTTAATGATACAGATCAAACTGATGGATTAGCAAAGAATATTGATAAAGATTATTTTTGTGATAAACCAAGATTCTATTGTTTAGTTGCTGAATTAGATAATAAACCTGTAGGAATGATATTATATTCATATTTTTATTGGGCAAATGATGGAGAAGTATTATGGATTTCGCAAATGTTTGTTGAAGAAGAATACAGAAAATGCGGTGTATTCTTTAAATTAATAGAAAAACTAAGAGAAGAAAATAAAGATATAAAAATAGTATCATGTGCGACTGGCAATGAAAATAAAAAAATGCAAAAAATTTTAAAATACTATGGTGCACATGAAATCAATTTAAAGTTTTACTACAAAAAAGTGTAAAAATATTATATTTGCATCACAAAAATAAGGAGGAAAGTTATGGGATCATATATAGAAATTAATGATACATTACAAATTACAAGGGAGCAAGGTTTCCCAAAAGAATTAGATTATAGACAACATCTAAAAATGCCATACACAGCAGAACAATTTGAAAATAAAATATTTGAATTTAAAGATAAGCCAAAGGTTAGAAATTATCATATGCCACCAGTAAGAAATTTCTTGGTAGAAAACATAGATGGAAAATGGTTATATTGGGGACTAGTACATATAATAGAGGTAAAACATGATTATATTAACAAAACAACATCTGGAAAATTCAAAATAATATATATTAACAAACCAGAAGAAATGGAAATGGCACATAATCTTATAGATAGAAATAAAGAAACATTTTTTAAATTAGACGAATAAAAAAATAGTTTAACATTTGTAATTGTAAAATGAAAAGGAGAAATAATTATGAGCATGATAAAATGCAGTGAATGTGGTAAAGAGATATCAGATAAAGCAGAAAAATGTGTACATTGTGGAAATCCTTTAAAAAAATCAGAACAAAATAATAATGGCAATGAAAGTAAAGCTAAAGGTAAAAATAGTGTAAACTCAATACTTTGTATAATTTTAATTGTCATTATCAATCTTATTTTGTTTGCAGGAGGAACATTCCATTTTTTAAATACTGAACTTGTAACTGCTGAGGTTATTTATCCAGTAGAACAATCGACAATGAATAGATTCACAAAAATAAATGAATATAAATGTAATATTGTATATAAATATAAAGGAATAGAATATCACGATACATTAAATTTTAATGATGATAATCTTCCAAAAGAAATTAAAAATTCTAGCAAAGATCCAAACTTTTTTGATGTTAAATTAAAAGGATATGTTTATAAAGACAATGCAGATACATTTTTTTTAGATATGGAATATCGTAATATAACTAAATATGTATTTTATATTCAAGCTATATTAATTATTCCAAGTGTTTTATTAATTATAAAAAGTATAATTGGCTTAATAAAAAATAAAAACAATAGTAAAAAAGGAATTAATAAAATTGCTTTAATTTCAATAATATTTTTAATTGCTATAGTTGTAGTAGGTGTCATTATTTATATAAGCAGGAATAAAAAAATATCAAAAGATGATACACCTGTTGATTGGGGACTTGCTATAAATGGAACTTCAATTATTTTACCGTGTACATTAGATGAATTAACTAAAGTAGGTGTAAATGTTAATGAAGGCTTTTATGAAGAACTTATGACTACAACTAATCAAACTTTTTCGGGATCTTATGCAATTTCAGATGAATGGGCACAAGGAATATATTTAGACTTAAAAACAGGTAGTGATATATCTAAAAAAGAAGAAAATGTAACTATATCAGGTATTAGATATTACTTACCTGCACATTCTTTTGATACAGCTATTGGGATAACTCCAGATAAAGCAACATTGCTTACAAGTTCTCAATTCTCTATAAAAAATAATATTACTATTGGCTCTAAAAGCGAAGATGTTATTGAAGCCTTTGGAACTGATTATGAGCCTAAATCAGAAACTGATTTAAATGGTGTATATGCATTAATTTATTATAAAAAAGGAAGCAGCACACTAACTATTGGTTTTGAAAATGGTTTTGTACGAGAAATTATAATTACTACTACTAACTTAAATATAAATAAAAAAGAAAAAACTAAAGATGAAAGTACTACTACTATACAAGAAGCAGAAATAAATGATAATTTAGAAGATATAGATAGAGAAGAATTACTTGAAAGTTTTAATTTTTATAATATGAGAGGTTTTTATGAATTTACAGAAGAAGAACTTCAAGAATTAGAAACATATTCGGATAAAGAATTAAAAGCAAAATGGGATAAAATATCTAAAATTGTTGAAACTCAAAGCCAATATGATGAAAAATATCGTGAACAATTAAAGGAAATATATATAAAGACAATTAATGTTGAGTTAAATAGTAGCGAAAATGATAGATATATTTACACACCTTTAAATGAAACACAACCTAAAGCGAGGGTTGAATATGTTGCAATAGATGAACATGGTATTAAAGAGATATATTATTCAGTTGAAATGGATTTAACAATCACAGATAAACAACAAAATAATACATACGAAAATACAATGCGTAACTATTATAAGACAACAGATATTAATGAACTAGACAAAGTTATAAAAATTAACAATTATGATACTCAATCTACTCAAAATGAACTATTTGGTACTCTTCAAAATTCTATTGATACTTATGGAAGTCCAATAGTAACTATGCATATGTCGGGACTACCATATATTTTTTATTATGTTGGAGATTATGTAATATATTACTTACCAGAAGATATGATAGAGTATTTGGATGATGTATAATAATTAGGAATCATATACATATACTAGGAAGGTGTCAAATTAATTTTTGATTAACGAATATCACAAACAAGTAGTAATAGAGATGGCATAAACCATAATTTTTTGCTTTTTTGCAAAAAAAGTGGTATAATAACAGTAAGAGATGGGCTTTAGCCTATGATAGAAACTATAAAATCTGTATACAAGAAAGGTAAGGTGCACCATGGAAGAACGGACGATTATAGTAAAAAAGGGAGAATGCCTGGTTGAGAAACTGGCCAGCGAGCTGAAAAAGCACGAATCCGCATGGGCGTTTTTAAACACTCCCGTCGTGGAGCAATTGGCAAAGCAGGCTGGATACAAGACCACCATCGGCAAAAAGAGCCTCTTCGGTTTGAACAAGGAGCGGGGCGCAAAGAGGAACGCATCTATCTGCCTTCAGGGAGTTAAACTGAACGACCAGGACGGCTGGAGCGAACTTCTGGAAGTATCCGCATCCGACATCGAATTCAAAGAGAGCCCTCAAATCCCGGAAGCAATTTTGCTCTTTAAAATGGAAGAGTGAACAACGCAAAAACAAGGTGAGACGTATGCGAAAGTAGACGTCTCACCAATTTTCGTATAAAAATATTGTATAAAAATGGTGATTAGTATATAATAATTGCATGGAGGAAATCAAATGGCAAAAAAGAATGAAAAAGAAGAAAAACAACTGAATAAAAAAAACACGTCAACTATACAATTAATATTAACAGTAATTGTTGTAGTTATTGCTGTAGTTGTGTACATATTTTCATATAAATCACCAATTGACGATCCAATTGCAAATATCAAAGATTCATACTTAAACTCCCAATTTGCATCAATAGGAGTAACGTTTCTAGTGATGTGTGTGATTAGAATTTTCTTAAAGGACTCAAAAAAACTATTACTAGCTTTAGAAATAACACTTTTTGCCACAGTTGTAGCCTTTACATTACTTTATTATTTTAAAGTAAAAATGAATGAAAAATATGATCGAAATGCTTTTGCAGAATTTTATAGAGAATACGAAATGACAGAAAACGATATACTAAAACCCGGAGAAGAAAAGACTATTATAGATATAGGAATGACTGGAATGGAAATGATGAACGAAGAACAAGCATATATAAAAACTAGTCAAAAGATCTATAAAAATTTTACATATAAGGTTACGATTTATGCAGTACTACATATTATTATAATAGTTGTACTTATTGTTCAAGTTAGTAAGCTGAGTGCAATTGAAAAATATAGAAAAAAAATACAAAATGGAGACATATTATTTTAATAAAAAGGCTATAGTAATAGCCTTTTTATTTGCACGCAGTAACATCTGGATTTTTTAAAAAAATTATGATATAATCTTTATTAACTTTATCCATTTGGGAGGAAAGAATGAATAAAACTAAAAGAAGAATATTTGATACTGCAGTACAGCTATTTGCAGAAAAGGGATATGATAATACTAATATAGAAGAAATAACAGCAGTTGCAGGAGTTGCAAAGGGAACACTATATTATCATTTTACCAAAAAAGAAGATATTTTTGATATGCTTCTTGAAGAAGGATTAAAATTATTAAAGAACAATATAGAAATAAAAACAAAAAAATGTACCACAGCTTTAGAAAAAATTAAAGCTATTATACTTGTTCAAATTAAAGTTATTGTAAGATATGAAAGTTTTCTAAATGTTATATTTAGTGAACTTTGGGGCGAATCTCCCAAAAACCTAAAATGTAAAAAAGCAGTATTCCAATACATAATGATATTAGAAGAAATAATAAAAGAAGGAATCGATAACGGAGAATTCTATGATGGAAATATTGAAGCGCTTGCATCAGGAATATTCGGAATCACATGTTCAAGTTTGATTTTTAGATTAAAGAAAAATAGAGAAGTAGATGTAGATGCAGTTTATAATGGATTTATAGATACAGTGGTTAGAGGACTGTGCAAATAATGAGTCAAAAACTGACCAGTCAGTCTAATGACAAATAAATAAAATTATGGTAATATATGAAACAAGATATGTTTCACTATGGAGGGAAAATAAATGGACATATTTAAAGGTGTGAAAATGCCAAAATTCAAATTTCCAAAGATAAAAATGGATGGATTAGAAGAAATAGAGGAACTTAAGGTAGATTACACCAAAATTGAAAAGAAAATGAAAAATGAAAAGGTACCAGTTGTTTATGAGCCTACAAGATATAGAACAATAAAAGAAATTTTCATAAAAAATACTACTCAATATGCGGATAGAGAATTCATACTTGAAAAATTTGAACCCAAAAAACCATATGTTGCAAAAACATATGCAGATTTTAGAAAAGATGTAATAGGATTAGGAACAGGGCTAGACAGATTAGTAGGATTAAAAGGGAAGAGAGTAGTTATTATAGGTCAAACTACATATCATTGGTACGTATCATATATGGCAATGCTTTGCTCAGAAGGAATTGCAGTACCAGTTGATAAAGAATTACCAGACAATGAATTCATTAATGTTGTAAATAGAGCAAGAGCAGAAGTTATAATATATCATGGAAGAAAAAAAGACTTAATAGAAAAAACAAAATCTAAATTAAAAGATGCAAAATATTTTATAGAAATGAATTCTAGTGCAGAATTAGATAAAAATAATTGTACTGCTGGAATAGAAACTATAATAGCAGATGGAAAAAAAGCTGTAGAAGATGGCGATAAGAGCTTTATAAATGTTCAGCTTGATCCAGAAGAATTTAAAGTACTAGTATTTAGTTCAGGAACAACTGCAGAAGCAAAAGGAATAATGATATGTAATAGGAACTTAGCAGAAAATATTAATGCAGTATCAGCATATGTAAAATTATATCCAACAGATAGATTTTTCTCAGTATTACCATTACATCATTGTTATGAATCAACAATAGGATTTTTACTACCAATGGCAAATGGATGCAGTATTGCAGTATGTGAAGGATTAAAGCATATAGTTCCAAATTTAAAAGAAACACACCCAACAACACTACTTGCTGTACCACTATTAATTGAGAGTGTTTACAAAAAAATAAATGCAACTATCAAAAAAAGTAAAAAAGATAAATTAGTAAACTCAATGATACATGTTACAAATGCACTTAGTGCAGTAAATATTGATATAAAAAGAAAAGTATTTAAAGAAATACATGAAAATCTTGGTGGAAGCTTAAGAATTATAGTATCAGCAGCAGCTCCAATTGATCCAAAAGTTGGAAAATGGTTGACAGACATAGGAATCAAATTTCTACAAGGATATGGTTTAACTGAAACATCACCAATAGCAGCATTAACACCAGAATTTAATCCAATGGTAGGTTCTGTTGGAAAACCAGTTATATGTGCGGAAGTAAAAATAGATAATCCAAACGAAGATGGAGAAGGAGAAATATTAATAAAAAGTTCAACATTAATGCTTGGATACTATGAAAATGAATTAGCAACAGCAGAAGCTGTACAAGATGGATGGTTTCATTCTGGAGATTTAGGTTATTTAGATGAAGATGGATTCATATATATTACAGGAAGAAGTAAAAATGTAATAGTAACACAAAATGGAAAAAATATATATCCAGAAGAAATAGAACTACTATTAGGAAAAGTTGAAGAAATAAAAGAATGTATGGTATATGGAAAAGAAGATAAAGGAAATGAACTTAAAATAACAGCCAGAGTAATTCCAAACAAAGACTTTATAGCAGAAAAATATGGAAAAGACATAGATGATAAAGAAATACACAAAATTATATGGGACAAAATAAAAGAAGTAAACACAGAATTAGTATCTTACAAAGCAGTAAAAGAACTAGAATTAAAAAATGATGAATTTGTTAAAACAACAACAATGAAAATAAAAAGAGCAGAAGAACTTAAGAAAAGTTCTAAAGTTTAAAAAAGAAAGGATTGAAGATTAAATGAACGAAGAAGAGATTTTTCAAACTCTAAAGGAAATCATAGTAGAACAATTAGGAGTTGAAGAAGAAAAAATAGCACTAGAATCAACTTTTGCAGATGATTTAGGAGCAGATTCACTAGATGTAGTAGAACTAGTAATGGCAATAGAAGAAAGATTCGAAGTAGAAATTTCAGACGACCAAGCAGATAAGATTACAACAGTAAAAAACTTAGTAGACTACATAAAAAACAACCAATAATCAATAACTAAAAAGAGAAGCATATAGCTTCTCTTTTTTTATATGTCAACTTGCAAAAAATACTATACTTAAAAGAGGAAATGTGATATAATCGTACTCAAATTAATGTAGTAAAGGATGTAGTAATAATGGCAGAAATACTTAAAATAGTTGGATTAATGGCGGTTGCACTAGGCGTTATGCTAATATACGATGCAAGATACATTGCTAAAAAATGGTTTGCAACTAACGATCAGAATGAAGCAACACTAACGATAAAATTGATGGGCTTTTTTATAAGTATAATTATTGGAAGCATGCTCTTCATATAAATGTCTGAAAGGAGAAAAAAATGGACACAAAAAAATTAATAGATATAGCACATCATTTTGATATTGACGCAGAACCAAAGAGTATTGAGCTAGTTGATGTTGGACACATAAACAAAACATATATAATAAACTATGATAACGATGAAAAATACATTTTACAATATGTAAATACAAATGTATTTCCAAATTTAAGTGAATTAATGAGCAATGCAGAAAGAGTAACTGACTACATAGCAGGAAAAGGAAACAAAACAATAGAATTTATAAAACTAAAAGAAAATGAAGATTATATATACAATAAAAACTGGAGAATGCAGAAATTTATTGACAATACAAAAACATATTTGTGCACAGAAAGCCTAGATAAGCTATACGAAGCAGGCAAAGCTGTAGGTGGATTTCAAGAAGAAGTAGAAGGATTTGATGCAGAATCATTGTACGAAATAATACCAATGTTTCATTACACACCAAACAGAGTAAAACAGCTACAAGATGCACTATCAAGCAAAGAAAACCAAGAACAAAGAAAAGAACGTTTTGAAAAAGCAAAAAAAGAAATAGAATTTTTAACAGATGAAGCAAGAATAAAAAGAACAAGCCAAATAGTTGATAAACTAGAAAATGGAAAAATTCCGTTAAGAGTAACACACAACGATACAAAACTTAGCAATATATTATTTGATAAAGAAACAGAAAAATCTGTATGCTTAATTGATTTTGATACTATAATGCCAGGATCTATAATATACGATTATGGTGAAGGTATTAGAAGTGGTGTAACAACATCTAAGGAAGATGAACAAGATACATCTAAAATTCATGTAGATATGGATAGATTTGAAGCATTTACTAAGGGATTTTTGGAAAAAACTAAAAATATCATAACAAAAGAAGAAATGGAAATGTTGCCACTAGGTGCATGGATGATGACATATGAAAACTTATTAAGATTTTTAGCAGACTATCTAAATGGAGATGTGTATTTTTCAGTAAATCCAGAAATAGAAGACCACAATTTAGTCAGAGTAAAAGCACAAATTGAAATACTTAAACAAATAGAAGAAAACGAAAACAAAATGAAAGGAATGATACAAAAATATGGATTATAAAGAGTTAGCTGATTTAATATTCCCAAATGCAAAAGGAATAGAATATTATGAGGAGAAATATCCAGAAAGAAATTTACCAGAAGGAGCAATAGTTGCACGTTTTGCACCAAGTCCAACAGGCTTTGTTCATATAGGAGGACTATTTGGAGCAATAGTAGATAGAAAACTAGCTCAGCAAACAAACGGTGTATTTATCCTACGTATAGAAGATACAGACCAAAAAAGAGAAATTGAAAAAGGAACAGAACAAATAGTACAAGGACTTAGCGATTTTGGTATAATACCAGATGAAGGTATGATTTCTGAAGACGAAGAAAAAGGAAATTATGGACCATATAAACAAAGCCAAAGAAAAGAAATTTATCAAGCATATGCAAAATCATTAATTGAAAAAGGATTAGCATATCCTTGTTTCTGCACGCCAGAAGACCTAGAAGAAATAAGAGCAAAACAAGAAGCTGCAAAAATAAGACCAGGATATTATGGAGTATGGGCAAAATGCAGAAAATTATCAGTTGTAGAAATGGCTGAAAAAATAAATAATGGTGAAAAATATATAATAAGATTCAAATCTCAAGGTAGAGAAGACAGAAAAATAAAACACAAAGATATTATCAAGGGAAATATTGAATTCCCAGAAAATGACCAAGACATAGTTATAATAAAAGCAGATGGACTACCAACATATCATTATCCACATGCAGTTGACGAGCATTTAATGAGAGTAACACATGTTATAAGAGGAGACGAATGGGTTTCATCAATTCCATTACACTTAGAACTATTTAAAGCATTAGGATATAAACCACCAAAGTATGCACATACAGCAACAATAATGAAAGAAGATGACGGTGGAAAGAGAAAAATCAGTAAAAGAAAAGATCCAGAAGCAGCAGTAAGCTATTATCATGAAGAAGGAATCCCACAAGAAGCCGTTGTAGAATATCTGTTAAATATAGCAAACTCAAATTTTGAACCATGGAGAAGAGCAAATAAAGATGCAGATGTCAGCGAATTTGAACTACAACTAAACAAAATGAGCGTAAGTGGAGCTGTTTTTGACATGGTAAAACTTTTAGACGTTTCTAAAAATGTAATTTCAAAATTTGATGCACAAAAAATATATAATGAAACATTATTATGGGCTAAAAAATACGATGAAGAACTAAGAAAATTATTAGAAGATAATAAAGAGTATTCATTAAAAGTACTAGGTATTGAAAGAGGAAATGTAAAACCTAGAAAAGATATTTCAAAATGGTCAGAAGTTAAACATTCAATAGAATATATGTATGATGAAGTATTCGAAAACAACAATCATCAATACGAATACCAAAAAATATCTGACGAATCAGAAATAAAAACACTATTATCAAGTTATGTTGAAAAATATTTTGATATAAATGACGATAAACAAACATGGTTTGATAAGATGAAGGATTTAGCAGAAGAAATGGGATATGCTAGAGAAGTTAAAGAATACAAACAAGAACCAGAAAAATACAAAGGACATGTTGGAGATATAAGTACAGTAATAAGAGTTGCATTAACAGGTAGATGCAACACACCAGATTTATATGAAATAATGCAAATTTTAGGCAAAGAGAGAGTATTAAATCGTATAAACAAAGTTATAAAATAATGAAAATCAAAAGAAGGGAAATGAAGTATAAATGAGATCAAAAAAAGGATTTATACAAATAGCCACTATTATTACAGTCATTATTTTCATAGCTGTAGTAGTTGTATTATTTAACATTTTCAGACAAAATAACTTCAATGGATTTACAAAAGCTGTTACAGACCCTGTTGCAGATACACAGTTAAAAAGAGACTCTAGTGTTAAATATTCAGAACATGATAGCTATAGAATAACTAGCAATGACTATAACGACGCTGTGTTTTTTAAAGAAATTGAAGTAGAACCAAATACGCCATACAGAATTAGTTGTATGCTAAAAACAGAAAATGTACAAACAGAAAATACAAAAGAAGATGCAGGAGCAATGATATGTATAATGGATACATATGATTACTCAATACCACTTACAGGAACAAATGACTGGCAAAAAGTAGAGTTAATATTTGATTCAAATATCAACGAAAAAGTTAGAATTGCATTTAGACTGGGAGGAAATGAAAATGGATGTAAAGGAACAGCATGGTTTTCAGATTACAAACTAGAAAAGGCAGAGCCTAACACAGATTCTGAATGGAACGTAGGATGTTTTATACTAAAAAATATAGATGTTGATATAAATGGAACTAAAAGAAAATTTATAACAAATACAAACGATATAAAAAATATATATAGCAATATGGAAAGATATAGAAATACAGTAGCAACAATGTCTAATAATCAAATGAGTGTAATATACAGAATTCATGAAATAGAAACACCAGTAACAACTATCACTTTTGATGATGAGCATGGATATTTAATTTCGCCAAATGATACAAAAGACTTAATATATGATATTGTACAAGAATATGAATATGACCATATATTTGTTGTTGCAAGAATGGAAGATCCAAATGGCGAATATGCAATTCCAATAAAAGGAAATTGGATAGGACTTCGGAGCAATGGATATGTATGGAGTAGGATATTCAATAATAAGAATAAATAAAGATGGAAGCAACACACTATATGAATATACTGCATATCATAGACTACCAGAAGAAGTATATATACACGAATTTTTACACACTTTGGAAAGATTATTACAAGATAGAGAATATGAAATTCCACAACTACATGATTATGCAAAATATGGATACCAAGAAGATAACGTAGAAGGGCTAAAAGATTGGTATGCAGACTATATGGCAAAAGATATAACAGACCCAGTAACAGGCAAAAAAGTTGGATTATATAAAGAAGTATATACAATGCAACCATATCATAGTTCAGATTTTAAGAATTCAGAAGAAATAGAATTCCACACAGAACCAGAAAACATATTAGATGAAATAAAAACTATATTTGGTATTGTAGGAGCAGTATTTAAGAGGTAAGGAAGGAATAAAAATGAAAACAGCAGACTTTAATTATGAACTACCACAAGAATTAATTGCACAACACCCAGCAGAAAAAAGAGACGAATCGAGATTAATGGTTGTAAACAGAGCAACAAGAGAAATAGAACACAAAACATTTAAAAACGTAATAGAATATTTGCAACCAGGAGATTGTCTAGTTATAAATAATACAAAAGTTTTACCAGCAAGACTATACGGAAAAATAATAGGAAAAGAAACACAAAAACCAGTAGAAATTTTATTACTCAAACAAAGAGAAAATGATAACTGGGAAGCAATGGTAAGACCAGGAAAGAAAATAAAACCAGGAGTAAAAATAGAATTTGGAGACGGAATACTAAAAGCAGAAGTAATGGAAATCCTAGAAAATGGCGATAGAATAGTACATTTTGAATATGATGGAATATTCAACGAAATTCTAGATAAAATAGGTCTAATGCCATTACCACCATACATCACAGAAAGGCTAGAAGAAAAAGATAGATATCAAACAGTATATGCAAAATATGATGGTTCAGCCGCCGCACCAACAGCAGGATTACATTTTACAAAAGAATTATTAAAAGAAATAGAAGAAAAAGGCATAACAATTGCAAATGTAACACTACACGTTGGAATAGGAACATTCAGACCAGTTAAAGTAGACAATGTAGAAGAACACAAAATGCATGTCGAACACTTTTATATAAAACAAGAAGATGTAGATAAGATAAACAATGCAAAACAAAGTGGACATAACGTAGTAGCTGTTGGTACAACATCATGCAGAGTATTAGAAACAGTTGCAGATGAAAGTGGAAAATTAGTGGCAACAGAAGGAGATACAGGAATATTTATATATCCAGGATATAAATTTAAATGTGTAGATAAACTTATAACAAACTTCCACTTACCAGAATCAACATTACTTATGTTAGTGTCTGCATTAGCAGATAAAGAGCTAATTTTAGGAGCATATGAAACAGCAGTTCAAGAAAAATATAGATTTTTTAGTTTTGGAGATGCAATGCTAATTTTGTAATATTATCCTTTTTTACATAAATAGCATTGACTTTTAGCGAAAAAAATTATAAAATATTAGGGTAAATATTACAAGGAGGATAGATGTTATGGGAGAAGTAATAGTTATAACATCAGGAAAGGGTGGAGTCGGAAAAACCACAACTACAGCAAACGTAGGCTCTAGCTTAGCTGAAGCTGGAAAAAAAGTTGTACTAGTTGACACAGATATTGGCTTAAGAAATCTTGACGTTGTTATGGGATTAGAGAATAGAATTGTATATGATCTAGTTGACGTAATAGAAGAAAGATGCAAATTAAGACAAGCCCTAATAAAAGATAAACGTTTTGACGAATTATTTTTATTACCTGCTGCCCAAACACGAGATAAAACAGCAATAAACGAAGAACAGATGAAAGAATTAACTAAAAAGTTAAAAGAAGAATTTGATTATGTATTAATAGATTGTCCTGCTGGAATAGAACAGGGTTTTAAAAACGCAGTTTCAGGAGCTAATAGAGCAATAGTAGTTACAACAGCTGAAATATCAGCAATAAGAGATGCTGATAGAATAATAGGATTATTAGAAGCTGCAGAAGTAAAAAATCCAGAATTAATAGTAAACAGACTTAGACCATCAATGGTTAAAAAAGGCGAAATGATGGATGTTAACGATATTGTGGATCTATTATCAATTGATTTAATTGGTGTTGTTCCAGACGATGAAAACATAATTACACAAACAAACAAAGGAGAACCAGTAATTAAGAATAAAAAGGCACCTTCAGGAAGGGCATACATTGAAATTGCAAGAAGAATTTTAGGAGAAAACATTGACATAACAATACCAGGAAGGGAGAGCAATTTTTTAACTAAAATAAAAAGCATATTTTCTAAGAAATAAATCAATTTGATATATGGAGGATAAGATTATGTTTGAGAGCATAATTAACTTTTTTAAAAGAATAGGTAAGGCTGAAAGCAAAGAAGCAGGTGGAAGTAAAGATAAAGCAAAAGAGAGATTACATCTTGTTTTAATGCAAGATAGAGCACATGTTTCGGCAGATTTCTTGGAATTAATGAAGCAAGAGATAATTGATGTAATAAAGAAATATATCGAGATTGAAGAAGGAGAAATTGATGTTAGACTAACTAACGAGCTTAAAGAAGATGGCACAACAGGAGCTCCATCTCTTTATGCCAATATTCCGATTGTAAATATCAGAAATGATATGAAAAAAGAGGTAACTGAGGATAATAGAGAAAAAGAAAATAAAAAAGTAGAAAATCAAGAAGAAAAAGAAGAAAAGAAAGAAATTGTAGAAGAGATAGAAGAACAAGAAGAAGTTATTGAAGAAAATGATATCGATGAAAACGAAGATGATGAAGAAGACGACGAAATAATAATAGAAGACGAAGAAGAAGAAATAGAAGAAGAGAAAGAGGTAGAAAAACCAAAAGCTAAACCAAAGGCAAACACAAAGAAAGCTCCAGCAAAGAAGAAAACTGCAAAGAAAAAATAATTTATCACTAGTATGAGGTGTAAATGAGTAAAAATAAAACAAAATCCACTGAGTGGAGTATAGTAATATGTGTAATAATCCTAATAACAATAGGATTATTTGCATTATATAGTGCAAGTAAATCTTCTGACTTAGAAGAACTAAAAAAGCAAGTGGTATGGATATTTATAAGCATACCATTTTTTATTATAGCTACAAGGATGGACTATAATTTTCTTGCAAAAATAAGTATAGGACTATATCTATTTTTTAATGTGCTATTAATAGTCGTTCTTCTTACCAGCTCAGTAAACGGTGCAAGTAGCTGGTTTGCAATAGGAGGAGTATCAATACAACCAAGTGAATTTGCCAAAATTGCGGTTATTTTATTTCTTGCCTATATTATGTCTAAAATGTCAGACTATGATATAGATAAACCATTACATTTGCTTAAAATAATAGCAATAGGAATGATTCCAGTAGTGCTAATAGTTTTACAGCCAGACTATGGAACAGCATTCGCATTTATTTTTATTATAACAGCAATGCTATTTGTATCAGGATTAAATAGAAGATACATTATAGTTGCAATAATTTTAGCAGTAATTTTAGTACCAATATTATATCTGTTTGTTTTGCCGAATCACGCAAAAGCAAGAATTGATGTATACTTAAATCCAGAAACAGATCCTAGAGGTGCAGGATATAACATTATCCAATCAAAACTAGCAATAGGAGCTCGGCAGACTAGTTGGACTTGGATGGGCACAAGGAACACAAACACAATTAGGATTTCTGTATCCTAAAACTACTGACTTTGTTTTTTCTGTAATAGGAGAAGAATTTCGGATTTATAGTATGTGTAGCAGTAGTTTTGGTTTATGTATTTCTAATTACAAAAGCAATTAATATAGCAAAAACAGCCTCAGACAAGACAGGCTCATATATTGCCATAGGAATAGCAGGAATGTTTTTGTTCCATTTTATAGAAAATATAGGAATGACAATGGGACTACTACCAATAACAGGTGTACCATTACCATTTATAAGCTATGGAGGAAGTTCATTACTTACAAATATGATTTGTATAGGATTATTACTAAACATCAGTAAAAACAAGAAAAAATCAATGTTTGAGGTAGATTAAAAAGGAAAGAAATATGTATATAAAAAAAATAAAAATAGGAAATGTAGAATTAGAAAACAACGTATTTCTTGCACCAATGGCAGGAATTACGGACCTAAGCTATAGAAAAATATGTAAAAAATACGGACACCCAGGACTAGTATGTACAGAAATGATAAGTAGCAAAGGTTTATATTACAATGATAAAAAAACAGAAAAATTACTGGACATAACAGGAGAACAAAGACCAATAGCAATACAAATATTTGGAGATGAGCCAGATGTTATGGCTGAAGCTGCAAAAAAAGTTGCTAAAATTGCAGACATTGTTGATATAAACATGGGATGCCCAGCACCAAAAGTTGTAAAAAATGGTGAAGGAAGTAAGCTATTATTAAACAAAGACTTAGTTTTTGAAATAGTAAGCAAAGTAAAAAATAATATAGACAAACCTTTAACTGTAAAAATAAGAACAGGTTGGAACAAAGAAACAATAGTAGCACCAGAAATTGCAAAAGTAATAGAAAGTGCAGGAGCAGATGCAATATATGTACATGGAAGAACCAGAGAAGATTTTTATTCTGGACAAGTGGACTTAGAAACAATCAAGAAAGTAAAAGAAGCAGTCGATATCCCAGTAATAGGCAATGGAGATATAAAAACACTAGAAGATGCAAGAAAAATGTTTGAATATACACAAGTAGATGGAATAATGATAGGAAGAGGAATGCTAGGAGAACCATGGAAAATAAACGAAATAATCTGTGGACTAGAAAATAAAGAAATTCCTAATCTAACACCAAAAGAAAAGTTAGATATAATAAAAGAACATTATTACTCAGCACTAGCAGATAAGGGAGATTATGTAGGAATAAGAGAAATGAGAAAGCACTTATGCTGGTATCTAAAAAATCAGAAAAACTCAAGCCAAATTAGACAAAAAGTAAACACCGAAGAAGACAAGGAGATAGTAATACAGGTACTAGAAGAGTTCTTTGGGTAGTGTAAAATTTTACAAAAATTTATATATGTGCTATAATACATTCTGAGGGTAAATTTTAAATTATATTTTTGCCCCATGAGTGAAGAAGACATTCATGTATTTATATAGGAGACAGTTAAGGGATACTTGATGAAAATCCTAAAAGGAATAGGTGTTTATGGAAAAGAGATTTAGTGTTATTATAAGTGCCTACAACATTGAAAATTACATACAAAGAGCAATAGACAGCGTCTTAGCACAAAAGTACACGAACTATGAATTAATCATAGTAAACGATGCATCAACAGATGGGACATTAGAAAAGATTAAAGAATATGATGATAAAAGAATTACTATCATCGAAAACGAAAAAAACGTTGGATTAGGAGCAGTTAGAAACAGAGGAATCGCTATTGCTCAAGGTGAGTACATTGTACATCTTGATGGAGATGACTCACTGTATGATGAAACAACATTACAAAAAATCGACGAATTAATCGGAGAAGATAAACCAGATATAGTTTATTTAGGATTCCAAGACGTTGGGGGATTTAATAAAACACATCTTTCAAATGCAGAAAACTCTACAAAAGAAGCAAGATTAACATGCGACATAAACTTCTCAGTACCAAGCAAAGTTTGGAGAAGAGAATTTGTACAATCAAAAAATATAAAATTCAAAGAAAAGATATACTATGAAGACATGGTATATTCAACACATGCTACAATATTAGCAAAATCATACAAATATGGAGAATTCCCAAGTTTCAAATATTACAGAAACAGAAAAGGAAGTATCATGTCAACACCTTCAATAAGAAGATGTTCAGATATGTATAGAATGCTTGCATATTTAATGGATCTATATAAAATAGCTCCAGACGAGTACAAGCCATATTTATTAAGTTTCATAGCAAATGAAACACAAAGTGTACCAAAAAGAATTAAAGCAATATTAAAATGCTTAAAAGCAGGTGGAGGAACACCTGTATTCCCAAAGAGACATTACAAATTTGTTAAAGTAGAAGAGGATGAATAGGAGTAATTTATGTATTTAATAGTTGGATTAGGAAATCCAGGAGAAGAATATGAAATTACAAGGCACAACATGGGATTTAATGTAATAGATAAAATTGCAAAAGACTGTGAAATCTCTGTTTCACAGTCTAAATTTAAGGGTTTATACACCATAGAAAATATCAATGGTGAAAAAGTACTTATATTAAAACCACAAACATTCATGAATTTAAGCGGAGAAAGTGTTGTAGCTTTTAGAAATTTCTATAAAATTGAAAATAAAGATATTATAGTTATCTATGACGATATGGATTTAGAAGAAGGCACAATTAGAATAAGAAAAAAAGGCGGACCAGGAACTCATAATGGAATGAAATCTGTTATACAATGTCTTGGAACAGAAGAATTTGCACGTGTAAGAGTTGGAATTGGAAAGCCTAGAGAAAATGAAGACGTAATAAAATATGTAATTGGAGCAATCAGTAAAAAGACGAGAGAAAATCTAAAAGTAGGAACAGATTTAGCAGCAGAAGCAATACTAGAAATACTAAAAAACGGTGTAGATATTGCAATGAATAAATATAATTGAAAGGAATATAAATAATTGGAACTTTTAATAAACAAAGACGAAAAACTAAAAACGATTATGTTAGTAGAAAATGGAGTACTAATAGAAAAACATGATGAACACGAACATCAAAAAAGGCTAGAAGGAAACATATATATGGGACAAGTTGTAAATGTAATAGAAGGTATGCAAGTAGCGTTTATCGACATTGGAGAAGATAGACACTGCTTAATAAAGTTGCAAGACATATTACCCAAAGTAGACATTGCAAAAAATGAAAAACAAAAAGAAACTTCAATTGAAAAAGAAATAAAAGTTGGAGATAAGATATTAATTCAAATAAAAAAAGATGGAACAGCAAGTAAAGGAGCAAAAGTTAGTAAACACATCAACTTACCAGGTAGATTTGTTGTGCTAATGCCAGAATGCGAAATAGTAACAGTATCACAAAAAATAGAAGATGAAAAAGAAAGAAAAAGACTAATTGGAATAGCTAAAAAAACTTTAAAACCCAATATGGGCGCAATAATACGAACAGCAGGACAGGAAGCTAAAGATGAGTTAATAGAAAAAGATATAAAAGAATTAATAAAAAAATGGGAAGATATAAAAAAGAGAGCCCAAAAAGCTACGAAATTACCAGCATTAATATATGATAACGAAGCACTTATAAGAAGAACCGTAGTAGATATAATTGATAGAGGATTAGAAAAAATAGTTGTAAATGATAAAGAAATACACAAAGCAATAGAAGAAACCGTAGAAGCTATAAAACCAATCCAAATAGAACTTAAAGAAAATGCGAATTTAAGTGAAGAATATGGAATAGAATCACAAATACAAAAAGCGGAAAAAAGAAAAATTTGGTTAAAATCAGGAGCATTTATTACAATAGACAGAACAGAAGCTCTTACAGCAATAGATGTAAATACAGGAAAATATATTGGAAAAAAAGACTTGGAAGAAACAATATTTGATGTTAACCATGAGGCAACCATTGAAATTGCAAAACAAGTTAGACTAAGAGATATAGGTGGAATAATAATAATTGATTATATTGATATGCATATAGAAGAAAATAAGACTCATCGACATTGCTACTCTGGCGTCGTCCGTTAAGATTCATACAAGTTTATTTTA
>CAYMDN010000022.1:0-22870 GCA_964389545.1 uncultured Clostridium sp.
TGGTAAAACAACAATGCTTATGGGAATGATAGAAAATATATATGAAACAATGAACTTGCGTATCACAGAAACAGCTTTCGAGTTACACTTAAGAAGAATTTATCCTACAAGAAATATATTATCAATGCGTGAAACAGAAACAATTTCTGGACAACAATGTTTGGACGTTCAAAAGAAGACTGACGGTAGTGTTAATATAATTCGGCGAGGTTGCAACAGATCCCGTAGCATCTTGGATGATTCAGTCTGCACAGGTTGCATCTAAATTTACACTATTTACTCACCATGCTAAGACGTTTCCAAACTTAATTACAGCATTAAGAAACTCAATGCTTAGAACAGGTGCTTTCTCTGATGAAAAAACAGCAGAAGAGCAGGTTGTTAGTGTTCTAAACTTTGACATTCACTTAGTAAAAGACTTTAGAGGAAGAAGATACATAGAAAGAGTAACAGAATGTATACCAATTGAAGATAACGAAGATTATACATATGATTATAGAAATGAAAAAACTATGGAAGGCAAAATTGAAAAGTTTATGGACAATGCTACAAGATATTTCCATAAAGTAACAAATAGAGAAATGTATAAATATCAAAATGTTATGGAATATCATAATGACACATACGTATTAACAAATAGATTATCTGAACAAAATATTGTTGAAATGAGAAATAATATGAATGAAACAGATGCAGCTGCATTTGATGAGTTCATTGAAAGAAATTGGGGAAAAAGTGCAAGTACAAATCAAGTAACAAGAATTTAGAGGTGAAAACTAAATGTCAAACCAAGTAATATACTATTTAATGGGTATAGCTGGTGGAGGATTTGCTTTAATATTAATTGCTTTCTTAGTTATAAACAAAATGCTTAACAAAGGTGATAGAAAGCGAATAAAACAATTAAGAGAAGGTACAGCAACAAATAAATATTCATCTGATGTTATATACCAAAAATTATATAATATATATAACAGCATGCCATTTGTTAGGAGATATTTAAAAAAAGTCAGAAGAAAACTAGAAATCATACATATGAATGATGAATATAAGACAAGACAGCAATCTTCAAAAATTATAACAAAAGTATGTATAATTTTCATCATTTGTGTAATAGTTGTTCTTATCTTAACAAAAAAAGACATGCTATTAAGAGTTATATTACTATTGATGGTAGTATTTTTAACAGAAACATTTATGACAGGTATGGTTGATAAGCTAGACACAAAATTACTAAAACAACAAATAGATTTTTTCGCAGAAATAAGACATGCTTACCATGAGTATAACATGGTTGAGGAAGCTATTTATGAGGTTTCACAAAATGATGAACTAGAAGTATCTATACAAGGACAAAAGATATATGAAATTTTAATCTCTGATGATCCTGAAAGTGAGTTAGAGAAATATTATGATGTTGCTCCAAACAGTTATTTAAAAGAGTTTGCTGGAGTATCATTTTTAACAAGAGAATTTGGTGACAGACAATTAGATAATGGATCTTCTCTATATTTAAAAAATTTAAATAATATTACAGAAGAAATGCAATTAGAAATATTAAAGAGAGATAAGTTAGATTATGTATTTCAGAGTTTATCTATAATTGCTGTATTGCCAGTATTATTTTTGACTCCATTAAAGAGCTGGTCAATAAGCAACTTCTCATTTACAAAACAGTTCTATGATGGAAAGCTTGGATTATATGTTCAAATAGCTATATTAATATTAACATTTTTGTGCTATATACTTATAAGAAAGGTAAAGGATACAGGAGCTATTAAGTCAGACGAAAAAGACCCAAATAGAGTTTGGCAAATGAAACTATATGGAAAACCTTGGGCAAAGAAAATTATCGATTTATTCATACCAAAGAAAAATACAAAACCATATAGATTATTAACCAAATTGATGAAAGAAGCAGCATACAAACAAAAAATGCAGACATTTTATGTCAACAAAATTGCAGCATGTGTTGGTGTAGCATGTGTAACAATGTTTATATTAAATTTTGCACATAACGAATCTGTAAGATATATTTATGAAGAACCAACGACAAGTTATAGTTTAATGACAACAGAAAAAGAACTAAGAAGTGGAATAAAAGTAACTGAAGCACAAAATCCTATATTAAATGAGTTTCGCGGTAAAAAAAATGTAACATCAGAAATGATTGAAAAAAGATTGAGAAAAGCACCATTTTATAAGGAAGCAACAGATATGGATATTCAAACTGCTGTCGGACAAGTAGAAGAAAAATTAGAAACATTAAATAAGGAAAGCTTTAAATGGTTTGAATTGTTGATTGCATTTATGGTAGGATATGTTGGATATAATGTACCTAACTGGTTATTAATATTCCAAAAGAAGTTAAGAACACTTGAAATGGAAAATGAAGTAATGGAATATCAAACAATTATACTTATGCTTATGAAGATTGAGAGAGTAAACGTTGAAATGATTTTGGAGTGGATAGAAAGATACTCAAATATATTTAGGGAACCAGTTACCAGATGTGTTAACAATTATGAATCTGGAGCATGGGAAGCTTTAGAGAAATTCAAGGATGAAGTTGCATTTCCACAATTAATAAGAATAATAGAAAGTATGCAATCGGCTGTTGAAAAAATACCAATTTCAGAAGCATTTGATGAATTAGATAACGAAAGAGAATATTATCAAGCTAAAAGAGAAGAATCAAACCAAAGATTAATTAATAGAAAATCTATGTATGGTAAACTTTTAGGATTTGCTCCAATGGTAGTATTGTTTGTTGGATACTTGATTGCACCATTAATTATAATAGGTTTATCGTCAATGACAGATACATTCTCTTCTATACAGACAATTTCATTCTAGTATAGAAGAAGATATAACAGCGAAGGAGAGAATTGAATATATGGAAAATGCATCAAAAGCCATAATAATTGCAGGAGGAATGCTTATTGGATTATTAACAATAAGTGTACTTGTAGTAATGTTCTTTCTTATAAGTTCTATGGCAAATGCAAAAGAAGAACAGTTATCACAACAAGAATTAAAAGAATGGAATGCACAATGGGAATCATATAACAAAAGAATAATGTATGGTTCAGAGGTAATAACCCTTATTAATAAAATTGCTGAAGAAAATCTAAAATATGTTGATCAACCAGAATATTGTATTACAATTACTGTTTATAATGAAAATGGTATAAAAATAACAGATATGACAGATTATAAATTGGCTATATTTGGGTGCACAGGAATGCAATACAATCAAAAAACAGGAAGAATTAATAATATGACATATAAATTTGTTAGCAATTAAATAAAAAAGGATTTGATATTATGGAAAATGCATCAAAAGCGTTAATAATGGCAGGGGGAGTCTTAGTTGGACTACTTGTAATTACAATAGGAGTAATGTTATATATAAATTTTAGTAATTCATCAAAAAGTATGACATCAAATTGGGATACAGCTGAACTTACTAAATATAATAGTAGTTTTTTAGTATATGTAAGTAGAACAGATATTTCTGCACAAGAACTTATGTCACTTGTTTCTTTATCACAACAAAGACAAGGTGATATTAAAATTATTATTAATAATGTGGATGCAACAAATTGGAATACGAATGATATTAATATGTTTTTAAATGCAAATATCTTAACACATGAAAGGGATGCAAGTGGAAATATAGTAAAAAAGAATACATATAAATATGTAAGTGATTCTATTAAATATGATCAAGCAGGAAGAGTATGCGAAATGAAATTTGTTAAAAATATATAAATTTTTACATCAATATATAGAAAAAGTAAAAAAATAGTAAAAATATGTCAAAAAAGTTTTAAATATTTAAAAAAGTATGTTATAATATAGTTATATAGTATGTTAAAATTTGTTATTAACATTCTAGAGATGGAGTTTTACCTCTCTAGATATCCAAAATAAATAAGAAATATACCAAGGAGGTGAGGGTCTATGGAGAACGCTTCAAAAGCTTTAATTATAGCAGGTGCTATATTAATTTCAATTTTGCTAATCAGTGTAGGTGTTTTAATCATGAACTCAACAAGTGGTGTTACAGGTGGTATGGACAGTTCAGCAAAAGCAATGGAAATGCAATCATTCAATAGTCAATTCACATCTTATGCAGGAAAAGGAGTAGCTGCTTCTCAAGTAAGAAGTTTAGTATCAGCTGTTATATCAAGTAATGCAACAAATGATAATCATACAATATCAGTAACAACAAGTGGAAAAGGATTTAATAGTGATGCGGTAAAAGCAGGAACATCAACAGCAAGTGAGCTAGCTAAAATTAATCAAGGACTAAAATCTACATATAAATTCACTGTAGAATTATCGTATGATGATGAGGGATTTATTAATGCTATAACAATACAATAATATTTAGGATAAGCATAGCTTATCCTGAACTTAAAGCATACACTGAAGCTGTATGCTTTAAGTTCAGGATAATATAAGCAGAGGAGGTTGATAAGTATGGAGAATGCAGCAGATGCTTTAAAAATGGCTTTTGGGGTATTTGTATTTATAGCTGCTTTAACATTAGCACTTTCTTCCTTCTCAAAAGCAAGAGAAACTGCAGATACTGTTTTATGGTATGCAGATGAAACTAATTATTATTCGTGGACCAATTCATCAGATCAAAAAGAAGGTAGAAAGGTAGGAAGAGATGCTGTTATTTCAAGTATCTATAAAAAACAAACAGATACATATGTAATTGTAATTATAAGCCCAGCTGAAAAATATATCTTTACATATAATGGAAAAGTCACAGAAGTTATAAATGGCGCGAAGACAACAAAGGATACAAATACAGTTGAACATATGAATTACTATATTGAATTTGTAAATAGTAAATTAGGAGTAAACACAACATACATTGAAAATGTATCAGAAGTAACAAACAAAGGAAGACTTGGAGGAGAATATGAAGTTGCTGAAGATGGCACAAAACTTCAAAAAATACAAGGAGATAGCAAAGTTATTGTAACATATACAAAGAAATAGGGAGGTAAGGAAAATGTCAGATACATTTATTACAATAATAGCAATAGCAGCAATAGCGGTACTTATGTTTGCACTTCCAATGATGTCTACAACAGGACAAAATGATGAAATAACAGAAAGTACAATAAAAGCTATGGTAGAGGAATTTGTTGACAAAGAAGCAAGCCAAGGGAAAATAACAATGGCTGATTATGATTCGTTTATACAAAAACTAAATGCAACAGGTAACACTTATGAGGTAGAAATGGAAGTTCAAGTCATGGGAGACAATGTAGGTGTAAAAGGAGATGCAGGAAAAGTTGTTAATACGATTGGCGAAAATATATACCATTCTGAATTTACCAATGGTATTATTAATACAATGAGTACTTCTGCAAAAGAGCAATATCTTTTAAAGAAAGGTGATTACTTTGTGGTATCAGTTAAGAATACAAATGTAACATTAGGAAAACAATTACAAGTATTTTTCTATCAAATTGCAGGAAAAGAAGCCAGTACAATAAAATCATCAGCATCAGCATTAGTTTCTATAACAGGAGTTGAATAAAAATGAAATATATGGGTAGTTGAATAAACTGCCCATAATTTTTTATAAATCAAAAAATTATGAAGAATAATGCAAAAAAATTTTAAAAATTTAACGAATTATGGTATAATATATATAAGGGAAGTATTGTATTATAAAGGAGCGTGATTGATATGTCAGATACAGTAATGACAATAACAGGAATTGTAATCGCAGTTCTTATAATGTTTATGATACCAGTTATTGCAATAGCAGGACAACATGATGAGATAGCACAAACAACAGTAGAAACTGTAGTTGCAGATTTTGTAAGCACAGTATCAGAACAAGGAAAAATAACAGAATATGATTATGAAAAACTAGTTGAGAAATTGAATGCAACGGGAAATGTTTATGATGTACAAATAGAAGTACAGCTAAAAGATGATAACCCAGAAAGAAAATCAGTTACATCAACATTAGATTCAAAAGTTAAAGGTGATAATATTAGTTATTCAGTTTATTCAAATAATATAACAAATAAAATAATAGAGGAAAAAGAATATAAATTAAAAAAGGATGACTATGTATTAGTAACAGCAATAAATACGAATGTTACAATTGGAAGCCAATTTAAAAACTTCTTCTACAAAATTGTAGGAAAAGAAGCAACAATAGTAGGTGCTTCAAAAGGAGCAACAATAATAAATTCAGGAAAAGATAATGCGGGACAAATATCAGGAGAATTGGTAAATTTTGAAGAAGAAGAAGAAACAATAGTAGATCCTGTAACATTAACATATGTTACAGACCCACTAGAGTATCCTTTATATCCTGAATATTTAGATTCGAGAATGGGTCGTTTAAAGTCAATGCATGATAACTGTTTAAATAATAATTGTAAGGGAAAATTAACACATGATATAAGTCAAAAGCAAGTAACTGTTTCTAGAGGTGAAACTATTCAACTAACAAGCGAAAAACCAGTTATTACACCAGGAAATCCTGGTACAACAGTTAATTTTGACAGATGGGTAACTTCAACTAGTAGTTATGGTGGTGTAAAATCAGTAGTAATGGATAATGATAAAACAGTATTTGCTTACTATATATTTAGAGGATTTGTAAATTGGGATAAACCAGTAATATATTTGTATCCAGATAAAGTTACAGAAGTAAATGTAAAAGTAGGTTATATAGATAGACTAACATGTACATATCCCAAATATGTGACAAGCGGTTGGAATATAATAGCAAATCCAAATGGAGAATTAATAGATACTGAGACAAATAGAAAACTATATTGTTTATATTATGAAGCAGAAAACAATGCAGATTTAGATGCTTATAAAAATGGATTTATTGTAAAAGGTGAAGATGCAGAAAACTTTTTAGAAGAAAAATTAGCAATATTAGGATTAAATGAAAGAGAAACAGAAGAATTTATAATTTATTGGTTACCAAAGCTAGAAGCTAATAAATATAATTTTATAAGATTTGCAGATTCAAATTATATAAATGAAAATATGCCATTAGAAATTATTCCAAAACCAGATACAACAATAAGAGTATTAATGGAATTTAAAGGATTAGATGAACCAATAGAAATACAAGAACAACAATTAGAAAAAGTTGAAAGAAGAGGATTTACAGTAGTTGAATGGGGCGGATCAGAAATAAAATAAAAGTGAAAGGTAGAGAATGCTATGAAAGTACAAAATCTAGCCATAATATTTATAGTAGTAATAATTCCAATAATAATGCTATTATCATATTATTTTGGATTACAAGAAGATACTTTGGAAATGCAAATTGATTATGACGCGAAGTTATCCGCATCTGTAAAAGAAGGTATAAAATCATATGAAATAAATACTGTTAATTGGAGAGAAACACTCGGAGATACAAGAAGAACAGTTAATGCAAGTGTAAATACATTTATTGCTAGTTTGGCCAATAATCTTGGTGTAAGTGGAACAGCAAAAGAGTATATGGTAAACTATGTTCCTGCAGTAGCAATGACAATGTATGATAGATACTATATTTACGCACCATCATATGTGCCAAATACACTAGAAAATTCCAAAGGGATACAGCTATATTATGATGGATCAGAATTAACTATAAAAACAGAAACAGGTGGGGTTTTAAATGATGTAGCATATAAACCAAAACAAGGTGCTACAAACACAATAAATGCTGTATATACAGAAACAGATGAAAATGGAAATGAGATAAAAACACAATATACAATTACAACAGATGCAACACAAGCAGATAAAGTATATAAGCACTATTTAAGTAACGCAATAGCATACTCAGGAAATTATAGAAAAGGAAGTACAGACTTAACAATTAATTACACTTTAGATAACAGAATATATATATACGGAAAAACAGGAACAGAAGATTCAATTAATGAACAAGGGTATTTAGTAAACTTTGATTCAGCAACAAAGCTTCCACGTATAAATATAATTCCAAATCAGAAGGATGATACAGGAGTAGATGTAGTTATAAAAGTTAATGAAGCAGTATATTATGGCTCAAACATAAATTCAGAAATTTTAACAGAGCAAGTTATATACAAAGACGAAAAAACAGATACAATGAAATTAGAAACGTTTAAATACATATATGATATAGAAGGAACAAAGAGATATTATGATGAAAATGAGGATAACTTTTTTACAATAGATGGAGAGGATAAAAAAAGAAACTATTTATTAAATACGAAGAATATGAGGGCTGGTGATGATGGCGTTAAATATAGATCAATATCAGTTTTAACAAGTGATAGTACCTATAAAAAAGTGTATCAAGTATTAAATGGAAAAGATAAAGCTAAATGGTATATGAGTTTAAAAGATGATCCAAATAGAATTGAAAAAGTTGGACCAGGAGTAGAAGTAATAGATACAGAACTAAAAACTACAAGGCAAGATTTTGGATTTTCAGCAATATATAGAGATTATAGTGCAGTAAGCTATTATGTAGAAGCATATGCATTTACAAACTGGGTAAAAGCAAATCTTGGAGGCGATATAGAACAAACACGTATTGTATTTGATGAAAGTACAAAAACATATGTAGAAAAGCCAGAAACACTACATGGATTATTTAATATATCAGCTTCAAATGATATGGAAAATCCAACATCAATGATAGCAGAACACAAGAGACAAATAATGATAGATAGTATAAATTCAAACTTAAATATGGCAATATCGAACTATGCAGAAAATAGTGAAGATGAGTATAGACTACCAGTCTTAACAGATGCAGATTGGGATCAAGTATTTACAAACATATCAATGATTGCATTTTTACAAGGAGTTCCAATAGGATTAAAAACATATAATAATTATGCAATAGCAACAAGTGCATCAAACAGAGACTATATTGATCCAGACGAAATATTTTTTAGCAGTAATGCGATAAATTATCACAGACCATATTGTACACAATTAACTTTACCAGAAGTAAAAGATTATTATAAAGGATATAGAAGTATAGAATATACATTAAAAACATTTGATGCAAAAGATGCGTCAGGAAATACTGAGCAAATATATTATTATCAACATACAAATCAAAGACCGACAACAGATACAACTTCGGATTTGGCATGCTACAATTGCATAGTAAATAAAGCGGATTATCAAAAAACTGTAGATAAAGACTTATCAACATTAAATGGTGTACAAAGGGAAATAAGAAATATTCAAACAAAAGCATATAAAGAGGCGTTAGCACGAGAAAGATATTATCAAAATGTGCAATTAGCAGCAGATTTGGGAATAATAATTAAATATCATCAAAATATACCACAAAAATTATTTGACTTAGGAATAATAACGGAAGTAATAAATATGCCAGAAGATCAAGAGGCAGAGCCATATATACCAGTACAGATATCAATGAACGTTCCGATAGCAAAAACGAGTGATGAATTTATTCAATATAAATGTGTAGGTTGGTCATTAGATCCTAGTTCAACAGTAGCTGCATATAAAGTAGGAGTGGAAAATTGGGAAACATTTGACGAAGGTGATGATCATGTAATAAATCTTTATGCAATTTGGACAGTTTCATTAAGTAGTCTAAAATGGAAGACAGATTTCTATTGGAATCATTCTAAACCAGTCTGGCCAGGAGATGGAATGCATGATTATACATCAGATGATTACATTGGAAATGGAACAGTATCAAATGTTAGAATCCGTGATGATGAGGCAACGGGTACTTCGATTGTAGAAATGGTTGGAAATAGTGAGCAAAAGGGAAAAGGAGCTGTTTGGACAACATTTGAATCAGAGCATCTTAGAATTAAAGATTTTTCATTTGATTATTCTGTAAATGCTGGGCATAGTTTTAATGCAGCAGGATTCCTGTTTAATGTAGTAGAAACTCCTACAACAATAGAAGGCTATATGTTAAGTATCAATTTTGCAGGAAAATTTAGGAGTAATGCAGGAGGAAAGAGTGGTGCAGTATATAAATTTTCTTATACTAAAAATACAAATAGCAACCAAGTTGAATCCATTCAATTAGAAGAATCACTAGATCTTGGAACTTATGGCGGTTCATATAGTGGCGGAAATGGAAATATAAAGATAGAAATATTAAACAATGGATATAGAATATCAGGAAATGAAATAGATGATACTATTATTATTGTTGATGCAATGCACCCAAATACATTTGGATTTTTCTCAGATCATTTTGGACGAGAATGTGGTCATACGTGTAAAAATATAGGATTTTTCAAGATGAGTAACATAAAAGTTACCGTAGAATTTAAAGAATAAAATCATAGAACCAAAGTAATTTAATAAAATAAGTAAAAAATGGTTACCCTAATTATAGGGTGACCATTTTTGAATTATATAAAGAAAATAACTATAATAACAATATTATGTATTGTTTTAATTTATGTGACTAATATAAGTGCAATACCAAGCAAAGTAATTATCTTTAAAAACGAAAGGCTAGAGCTTGGCGAAGTTATTGGCGTAAAAATTAAAGAAAAGAAAAACGTAGTTATACAGACATCAAACATGAATAATACAGTAGAAGAAAAAACTATAACTTTGAGTTTATTTAATATATTGGATATAAAAGATATTCAGGTAAGTGTAATAGAAAATACTAAGGTTATACCATTAGGAAATATAATAGGAGTAAAAATATATTCAGATGGTGTTTTAGTAATAGGAATGTCTGAAATAGAAGGAAAAAAACCATATGAAAATGCAGATATACAAGAAGGAGATTTAATAACTGCAGTTGATAATATAAATATAACATCAACAGAAGAACTTATTGAATGTGTAAACAAGTCAGAAGGCAACAAAATAAATTTGAAATATGTAAGAGATAATAAAGAGTATAGTACAGAAATTGAACCAGTAAAAAACTCAAAAGATGAGTATAAAATTGGTTTATGGGTAAGAGATGGAGCCGTACGGAATAGGAACAGCAACATATTATGAACCAAGTAGTGGAAAAGTGGCGACATTAGGTCATGGAATAGTAGACATAGATACAGATTCACTAATAACAGTAGATAGTGGAAGCATAACAAAAGCAAGAATATTAGATATAAGAAAAGGATTAGAAGGTGCACCAGGAGAAATTAGAGGAACATTATTAGAAGATGAAGTAATCGGAAATATTAGTATGAATACACATTTTGGAATTTATGGAAAAATAGAAAGTACAAGTAATCTAGACCTAAATAATACAGGAGAAATGGAAGTTGCGTTAAAAGAAGAAATAAAAAGAGGTTCAGCAAAAATTATATTATCATTGGAAGGTGAAACAAGAAAAGAATACGATATTGAAATAAAAAAAATATATAAAGCAAATGAAGAAGATAATAAAAGTATGTTAATAGAAATAACAGATAAGGAATTATTAGAAAAAACAGGTGGAATTATACAAGGAATGAGTGGAGCACCAATTATACAAAATGGAAAATTTATAGGAGCAATAACACATGTACTTGTAAACAATCCTAAGCAAGGATATGCGCTTTTTGGAGAAACAATGATAAAGCAAACAATTAGAGAATAAAACAGACATATTCGATTTAAAGTACAAAATAGCTCCACGTGGAGATTCATTTTTTTAATTTTAAACAACGGCATTAAAATTTAAAAAATCGAATCTCCAGAAAGATGGAGCAGATTATAAAGCAAGTATTTAAATTAAGTGCCTATTATTTTTTCAACAATTTGTATAGCGTTTGACGCAGCACCTTTTCTAATATTATCAGCGACTACCCACATGTTTATTCCAGATTCAACACTTTCATCTCTTCTAATTCTACCAACAAAAACTTCATCATAACCAGAGGCTTTTGTTGCTAGAGGATAGATATTATTTTCTGGATCATCTTGTAGAATTATACCAGGACTATTTTTTAATAGTTTTTTTAATTCATCTAAATCAAAATCTTTTTCAAATTCTACATTAATTGACTCACTATGAGCGTTTACAACTGGAACTCTGACAGTAGTTGCAGTTACTCTTAAATTCGGTTCATGTAATATTTTTCTAGTTTCATTAATCATTTTAATTTCTTCCTTGGTATAGCCATTTTCTGTAAAAACATCTATATGTGGAAGACAATTATTACTAATTGGATATGGAAATTTTTTTGGTTCTAACCATTTAGAAGTATTTTCTAAATCTTCAACTCCTAGTTTCCCAGCCCCTGATACAGCTTGATAAGTTGAATACACAATCCTCTTAATCTTATATTTATCATTTAATGGTTTCAAAGGAACAACTGCTTGAATTGTAGAACAATTTGGATTTGCAATAATGTTTTTATGTGTAGTAAGATCTTCAGGATTTACTTCTGGAACAACTAAAGGTACATTAGGATCCATTCTAAAAGCACTACTATTATCAACAACAATACATCCTTTGGAAGCTGCAATAGGTGAGAAATGCTTTGAAGTATCACCACCAGCAGAGAATATTGCAAAGTCAAAGCCTTCATCAAAAGAAGAGTCTGTAAGTTCTTGAACTATATAATCCTTTCCTTGAAATTTAAGTATTTCACCAGCAGAAGTTTTTGAAGCAAAAAAAACGTATTCAGAAATAGGTAAATTCTTTTCTTCTAGAACTTTAATGGCTGTTCTACCAACTAGCCCAGTAGCTCCAACAAGAGCTAATTTATATTTTTTCATAATGTTATCATCCTTTCAGTAGGTAAAAATAGTTTGGCAAGAATTTCTAATTAGCAATTCTTTATTAATCTCAAACTAAAAACCTGTAACTAAAGATGTATCCTAAATTATAGCATATTATATTGTAAAATTAAAGAAAAAGTGAAGAAAAGAAGCAGATTTACATAAAAACTGTAAAAATTTAAAGAAAAAATTGTTAAATATATTGTCAAATTTTGTAAAAGATAGTATAATGTATGCGTACAAAAAAAGAGAGAAGGGTAGTTAAAGTAACTATCCAATGGGGTGTATAAGATGGAAGATATAGGTCAAATCAAAACATTGATTAGTGAAGCAGAGTTAAAAAAAAGAGTAGAGGAACTAGCTAAACAAATTTATGAAGATTATGACAAAAAAGAAATTGTATTTATTTGTATTCTAAAAGGATCAGTATTTTTTACAGTTGATTTAGCAAAAAATATTCCAGGAGATGTGAAACTGGAATTTATTAGAGTATCAAGTTACCATGGAACAGAAAGTACAGGAAAAATTGAACTTAAGTTGGACTTAAAGGAAAGCATTGAAGGAAAAGATGTTTTAATAATCGAAGACATAGTTGATACAGGAAGAACATTAACATATTTAAAAGAACATTTAAAAACAAAAAATCCGCACAGTTTAAAAATATGCACATTGTTAGATAAAAAAGAAAGAAGAATATGCGAAATTGAACCAGAATATGTTGGTTTCGACATACCAGATAAATTTGTATTAGGATATGGTTTAGATGTAGATGAAAAATACAGAAACTTACCATATATAGGATATATAGATGTTTAATATTGAAGATGAATTAAAAAAACTCCCAGCAAAACCGGGAGTTTATATTATGAAGGACAAAGATGACAACATTATATATGTTGGAAAAGCTGTAGTACTAAAAAATAGAGTTAAACAGTATTTCAGGAAAACCAATAAAACGGTTAGAATTCAAAGAATGGTGTCATTAATAGATCATTTTGAATATATAGTAACAGATAATGAAGCGGAAGCTCTAATTTTAGAGTGCAATTTGATTAAGAAAAATATGCCTAAGTTTAATGTTTTATTAAAAGATGATAAAACATATCCATATATAAAAGTTGATGTAAAATCAGACTTTCCAAATGTGTTTTTAACAAGAACATTAAAAAACGATGGAGCAAAATATTTTGGACCTTATGCAAACTCAGGCTCAGCAAAAGAGATGGTAAATTTTATTAAACAGAAGTTTAAAATTAGACAGTGTAAAAATTTTAAATCAAATAAAAAGCCATGTTTAAATTACCATATAAAGAGATGCTTAGCACCATGTTGTAACCTTATATCAAAAGATGACTATGCGAAACAAATAAACCAAATTATAATGTTGTTAGATGGAAAAACAGATGAAATACTAAAAGGAATGGAAAAAGAAATAATCGAATATGCAGAAAAGCAAGAATATGAAAAGGCTGCAATTGTAAGAGATAGGAAAAACGCAATTGAACAAATTTCTGCAAAACAGAAGGTTTCAAATATAAACGAAAGATCTATTGATGTAATTGGATTATATAAAAATGATATATCAGTATGTATAGAAGTATTTTTTGTTAGAAATAGCAAAATGATAGCAAGAGAACATTATTTTTTAAATGACATGCAAGAAGAAGAAAACAGTATGATATTATCAGATTTTGTTAAGCAATTTTACATGAATAGAATGGAAATCCCAGCAAAAATAATGATTCAAGAGAATATTCCAGACCTAGATATAATCAGCGAAATATTAACAAAAAAAGCAAATAGAAAAGTTGAATTCAAAGTACCACAAAAGGGTGAAAAACTAAGATTTGTTGAGATGGCAATAAATAATGCAAAAATAACTTTAGAAAACAAAACAAGAGAAAAACAAAACATGGTATTATCATTAAAGGAAACATTAAAACTTGATAAATTACCAAGAAAAATTGAATGTTTTGATATATCAAATATATCTGGAGATTACATGGTAGCAGGTATGTGTGTAGCTGTCGATGGAGTGATAAAGAAAAATCTATCAAGAAGATTTAAAATCAAAACAGTATTTACACAGGATGACCCAAGATGTATGGAAGAGGTAGTAACAAGGAGACTAAAACATTCTTTAGACAACCCAAAAGGTGGATTTGGAAATTTACCTGATGTTATATTTGCAGATGGAGGAATCACACAAATACGTGCTATAAAAAGAGCAATAGCAAAGTACAATATTGAAATACCAGTCTTTGGAATGGTAAAAGATGATAAGCATTCAACAAAAAGTTTAATTGATGAAGAACGAAATGTTATAGAAATAACAACAGAACAATTTAATTTTATAACAAATTTGCAAGATGAAGTTCATAATGTAGCAATAGAATATAACAGAAAACTAAGAGAACAAGCAGTAACAAAATCAGAATTAGATGAAATAGACGGAATTGGAGAAGCAAAGAAAACAGCTTTATTAAAAGAATTTAAAAGTATAGAAGGTATAAAAAAAGCAACAATTGAAGAATTAACAAAAGTAAAGGGCATAAATGGAGAATTAGCTAAAAAAATCAAAGAAAAATTAGATTGATTTTTAGAATACTGAATGTCTACAATGAATACAATTATTAGTATAAATAATAGTTATATTAGTTAGCATAAAATTGGAATGCTAATAAGATTGGAGACAAAAAGTATGGTAGGTTTAACAGAAGAAGAAATATGGGGTTCTGATTCTAATCAAAATCCAAAAATGGACAAGCAGTCAGAGAAAGTAATAAAAATATGCTTAATAATTTTTGTAAGTGTATTTACAATAAATATGGTTCTAATATATAATTTTTGTAACATGTTAAGCAAGTTATAAAGGAGATGAAGAATTGAACATAGCAACAAACTGGAAAGATTATGAAATAATAGATATGGCAGATGGAGAAAAACTTGAAAGGTGGGGAAAATATACTCTAATAAGACCTGATCCACAAATCATATGGAAAGAAAAAAGTTTTCCGCAAAAATGGAAAAAAGCAAATGCAATATATAGAAGAAGTAAAAGCGGTGGTGGAGCATGGAATTTTAAAGATAGATTACCAGAATCTTGGCAAGTAAAATATAAAGATTTAGTATTTAACATAAAACTAATGGGGTTTAAACATACTGGATTATTTCCAGAACAAGCATCAAATTGGGATTGGATGATTGATAAAATAAAAAAAGAAAAAAGAAAAATAAAAGTACTAAATTTATTTGCATATACAGGAGGAGCAACAGTAGCATGTTTATCTGCAGGCGCATCGGTATGTCATGTAGATAGTTCAAAAGGGATGGTAGCATGGGCAAAGGAAAATGTTATTTCATCAAATTTACAACATGAACCAGTTAGATACATTGTTGATGATGTAATAAAATTTGTTCAAAGAGAAATAAGAAGAGGAAATACATATGATGCGATAATAATGGATCCACCTTCATATGGAAGAGGCACATCAGGAGAAGTATGGCAATTTGAAAATAATATCTCAGACTTAGTGCAATTATGTACAAATGTACTTAGCGATAATCCTTTATTTTTCCTAATTAACTCATATACAACAGGTATATCAGCAGAAGTATTAAGTAATATTTTAAAAATTAACATGAAGAAATACAAAGGAAAAATAAATGCAGGAGAAGTTGGATTACCGATGACTTCAGCAAACTTAATTTTACCATGTGGAATATATGGAAGATGGGAAAAATAATAAAAATGATACAGGTTTAGACTTGTATCATTTTTAGGCATTATAGATTTCAAGATATTGTCTAAAATAATCGTTGGTTCGAGAAGTAGATAGATGCAAATTCTTGCGTCTATTTAAATATTTTTTAACCTCCCATAATCCTAATCCATGATTTCTACAAGTGTTTGATTTAGTAGAATAACCTTTTTCAAATATTTTTTCCAAGTCTATATTTTTATCCTGATATGTATTTTCAATTAAAATAATAACTCTATTGTTTTTGACATCATTCTTGAATAAAATATGTATATGTTTTTCCATAGAAATTTTGCTTGCTTCTATAGCATTATCCAATAATATTCCTAGAATTCTAGAAAGCTCATAATCCTTGATATTTAAATTAGATAAATCAGCAAGTATTTCAAAATCAATAGTTACATTATTATCAAAAGCACTATAATATGTATTTGTTAGTAAAGTGTAAACAGTTGGATTATTAACCAAATCAGGAGACAAAGCAGATAAAGTATTTGTACATTGGCAATCAGTAAGTAAATCCTTATAATATGTTTTTAATGCGGGCATATTATTTGCTGAAATGTATCCACCAATAACTTGAATAATATTATTAAAATCGTGTTTAAAACCTCTTAAATTATCATTCAAAGTTAACAGATTTTTGTTTTGCAATTTCTCTAGTTCTAATAGTTTGGTAGTAGATTTTAGTTTTTTAGTTTCGTAGATACAAAAGAAAGCAAAACAAAGAATTATAATTAGACAAAAAATAATAACTATAGGAATAGTTAAATCCAATAGAAATAAACTCATTAAAAAACCTCCAAAACTTCATTTGTAATTTCTTGTCGAATAATGTAAAAAATATTCTTTAAATTTTGAAAAAAATACTTACATAATATAAAACAAAAAATATATGATGTCAATGAATTTTGATGAAAAAATCAAAAATAGAACTATCAAGTAAATAAAGACCGAATCTAGGCTAAAAAATAAATAAAATATTGTCTAAAATAGTAAAATATGGTATTATAATTACAAAAATAAATTTATAAGGATGATACAAATGAAGGCAGTTTTAAAATATAAGAACAGAAGAGAATTATTAAAAGCAAAGCATAGAAATGCAAAGTTATATACAATATATAAGATGTTTTCATGGGATTTAATATTTTTTTACTCAACACAATATTTATTTTTAACAATGGTGAAAGGAATTAACCCAGGAACTATTCTAAAAATTAACGCTTTATATCCATTATTTACAATGATAATGCAAATGCCAGCAATAATATGTGGTGACATATTTGGTAGAAAAACGAGTATTGTACTCGGAAATGCAATGGTAGCTCTTCATATGGTAATATTAATGGTCCTTCCAGGAGAATGGAGTCTATTAATTGCAAATATTGTATGGGCATTTGGGTACAGCTTAAAATGTACACAAGAGACAAATTTATTGTATGATTCAACTGCTACTAGAGGCGGAGAAGGAATGTATGGAAAAATTAATGGTAGAGGTGCGACAGCATATTATGTTTTAGATGGAATGGCATCATTAATAGCAGGATACTTATTTGTAATGAATGAGTATTTACCAATAATCTTATGCCTAGTAATAACATTAATTGGAACAGTAATTTCACTTGGATTTAAAGATATATATAGAAATGATTTACAATCTGAAGATGGAATCAAAGGCAGAATTAAAGAGTATAAAGATGACTTTAAACATTCTGTAAAAACTATAATTTCATCAAAAAGATTGCGAGCATTAATTATTTTCTTTGGATTCTTTAATGCCATTATAACAATAATGAGTACATATAGAGGAAATATACTGACAGCATTAGATGTAGAACCAGAGAACTTTTCAGCTATAATTGCAGCAATTACTTTAATTGCTGGAATAGCAACAATAAATCAACATAAATTTCATAAGAAATTCAAAAATAAAGCATTAACTGTATTAGCTATATCATATGTAGGAAGTATGATAACAATTGGATGTTTGCTGATGCTAAATAATAATGCAGTATTACCTTTAGTATTAATATTGCTAACAATTAGGACTATATCAATGTCTTTATATTACATATTAGGAGAAAAATATTTAAAGAATTTCTCAACACCAAAGACAAGAGGTAGAATTTCATTTGCAAGCGAAATCATAACAAACATAATAGAATCAGTTTGTTTGTATGTTGCGGGAAGTGTTTTAGATTGGGCAGGAATTGGAATGGCGACAATATGGGTTGGTCTATTATTCTTAGCAATATTTGTTGTTTTACTAGATTATATGAGAACAAGAGTTGGATTAAGACCATCCCAATATGATAAAAAAGATATAGACCTTGAAGATATATAAATAAAATGGAGACTGTTCAAAGTCTCCATTTTTTTATGTAATATTAATTTCACATCATAATAAGATTATAGCAAGAGAGATAAGAGGAGGAATGATATGAAAAAAATCATATATTTATTAATAGGCATTATATTAGTTTGTATAATGGTAAGCACAATAAAAAATATGAAGAATAAAAATGACACAGTTCAAACAAGTTCTGGAACTATTCTTGATACAAAAAAAGTAGAATGGGGAATAAAAAGAAATGATAATCATGAACAACCAGATTTAGGTAGTAAAAATAAGACTCTAATTGATGCAAATGGAGATATTGCAATGGGAAACAAAGAGGATAAATATGTTTATTTAACATTTGATGAAGGCTATGAAGCGGGATATACAAGCAAAATTTTAGATGTACTTAAAGAGAATAGTGTACCAGCAGCCTTTTTTATAACAGGACATTATTTAAATAGTGAACCAGAATTGGTAAAAAGAATGATTGATGAAGGACATATAGTTGGAAATCACACTGTAAACCATCCAAGTATGCCAGGTTTAAGTACGGAAAAATTAAATGAAGAGATAATGAAGTTACATACATCTGTATATGAAAAATTTAATTATGAAATGAAATATTTTAGACCACCAAAGGGAGAATATAGTGAAGCAACATTATGGCAAACAAAACAATTAGGGTATACTACTGTAATGTGGAGTTTAGCGTATGACGACTGGGATGAGAATAAACAGGGAAGAGAAAATTATGGTAAGGATAAAATTTTATCAAATGTTCATAACGGAGCAGTAATACTATTACATGCAACTTCAAAAGATAATGCTAATATTTTAGATAGTGTAATTAAAGAAGTAAAAAACATGGGATATGAATTTAAAAGTCTGGATAATTTTAAGAGATAAATTTAATAAAATCTATTGAATAATAAAATAACTTTGTGATAAAATATCTGATGATAAATTATAACGTCTCGTCTAAATTGCAGGAGGAAAAAATGGAAGAGATAATCGAAGAAAAATTTAAGGAAATTTTTGGAAAAGAAGGAAGACTAAGAACATATTTTGCACCAGGAAGAGTTAATCTTATAGGAGAGCACACAGACTATAATGGAGGGCATGTTTTCCCATGTTCACTTACTCTAGGTACATATGCAACTGTAAGAGAAAGAGAAGATAAATATGTAAATGTATATTCAACAAACTTTGAAGATACAGGAATAGTGACATTAGCACTGGATAATATAAAATGCAACGAAAGTGAAGGATGGACCAAATATCCAAAAGGAGCAATCTGGGCAGTAATGGAAAAAGTTGGACTATTATCACATGGATTTGACATTGTTTATGGTGGTAATTTACCTATAGGAATGGGAGTATCATCATCAGCATCACTAGAAGCATTAACAATTTACATAATAAATGAAATGTTTAAATTAAAATTAAATCCAACACAAATAGCATTATTAGCACAAAAGGCTGAAAATGATTTTGTAGGAATTAAATGTGGAATTATGGATCCATTTGTTATTTCACTGGGAAAAGAAAATAATGCAATGTTCCTAGATACTGCTACATTAGAATATGAACAAGTACCAGTAAATCTTGAAAATTATAAAATATTAATATTAAATTCTAAAAAGAAAAGAAACTTAGGTGATTCAAAATATAATATAAGAAGAGCGGAATGCGAAAAAGCATTAGAGATTTTCAAGAAGAATGGATTACAAATAAGAACCCTTGGAGACATGACAGAAGAACAATTTGAAGAAAATAAAGAATTAATAGAAGATGAAATAATCAGAAGAAGAGCAAAACATGCAGTTTACGAAAATCAAAGAACAATAGAAGCAGTACAAGCGCTTAAAGATAATGATTTAACAAAATTCGGACAATTGATGCTAGAATCACACAAGTCATTAAAAGAAGACTACGAGGTATCAGGACTTGAATTGGATACATTAGTAGAAGCATCAATGGAACAAGAAGGCGTTATTGGAGCAAGAATGACAGGTGCTGGATTTGGTGGTTGTGCTATTGCAATAGTAAAGAAAAGCAAAATAGATAAATTTGCACAAAATGTAAAAAAAATATATAAAGAAAAATGTGATTATTACGCAGAAATACTTACAGTAGAGATAGGAAGCGGACCTAGAATAATACAACAACCAAAAGTATAGGAGAGCTTAAAATAATATGAAGGATATAGGATTAGATGTAGGAAGTTCAAATATTAAGATTGTTGCAATTAATGAAGATAACACAATTTATCACAAAGTTATAATGCATAAAATGCCTATTGAAAATGCATTAACTGAATTTATGAAAGAAGTAGACATAAGTAATAATGAAGTTGCAAAAGTTGTTGTAACAGGAATAGGACAAAAAGAAATAGCAGAAAGAATTAATGGAATAAAAGCTATAAAAGTAGATGAATTCAAAGCAGCAACAAAAGGTTCACAATATTTAACAAATATAAATGAAGCATTAGTTATAAGTATTGGAACAGGAACAGCATTTTTAAAAATAAATAAAGATGATTTTAAACATATTGGTGGGACAGGCATTGGCGGTGGAACACTAATAACACTATGTAAAAGATTTGCACATTTAAAAGATTTTAATGATATAGCAGAAAGAATCAAAGATGCAGATATATCAAAAGTTGATTTAAGACTTAAAGATATACAAAAAGAGGCAATAAATAGTTTATTACCATTGGATATAACAGTTGCTAATTTTGGAAAGCTAGAAGATGATGCAAGTGATAATGATATCATTCTTGGAGTAGTAAATATGATAGCAGAAACTATAGGAATGATGGGAGTTTTCACTGCGCAAAATATGGAAAAAAAAGATATTATTGTAATAGGAAGCATAACAGAGTTAGAATATTTAAAAAAGGTATTCAAAATGTTAAGCGATTTACAGAATGTTAATTTTATAATTCCAAAGTACTCTGAATGGGCAGTTGCAATAGGAGCTGTACAAGAAGTTAAGAATAACTTAAAATAAACATAAGAAATAAAAATATACTAAGGAGGTACTATAATGTACGTATTTAATAAGATAACGGTAAATCCACAATTACCAAAATCAATTGAGAGATTGAGTGAAATAACTCAAAATTTATGGTGGTCTTGGAACTCAGAATTTCTAAGAATATTCAAAATGATTGACATTGATTTATGGGAAAGATGTGCCAAAAATCCTGTTAAGTTTCTAAAATTAGTAGAACAAGACAAACTAGAGAGAGCAGCAGAAAATCCAGACGTAATAAAAGCGTATAAAGAAAATGTAGAAAATTTTGATGCATACATCAAAAGTAAAAATACATGGTTCAATAAAAAATATCCAAACAATAAAAAAGATTTAATAGCATATTTCTCAGCAGAATATGGATTAGATGAAACTATTCCAATTTACTCAGGTGGATTAGGAATATTATCTGGAGATCATCTAAAATCTGCAAGTGATTTAGGTATTCCACTTGTTGCAATAGGACTTTTATATAAAAATGGATACTTTAATCAAATTATTGATAAATATGGACAACAACAAACACAGTACCATGATATAGAATTAGATAATTTACCAATCAAACCAGTAAAAACAGAATCTGGTGAAGACTTAATTGTAAGTATAAAAATACCTAAAGAAACATTATACATAAAAGTATGGAAAATAAATGTAGGAAGAGTTAACTTATACTTATTAGATACAGATATACCTGAAAATGATCCAGACTATAGAGGAGTAACATTAAGACTATATGGCGGCGATCAAGAAATGAGAATAAGACAAGAAATGGTATTAGGAATAGGAGGTATAACTGTATTAAAAGAATTAGGAATAAATCCAACTGTATATCATATGAATGAAGGACATTCATCATTCTTAGTATTAGAAGCAATAAAAAATACAATACAAGAAAAGAAAGTTTCTTTCAACATTGCAAGAGATATAGTATCATCAAAAACTGTATTTACAACACATACACCAGTACCAGCAGGAAATGATATATTCCCAATAGAAT
>CAYMDN010000023.1:0-22567 GCA_964389545.1 uncultured Clostridium sp.
ATATTCCCAATTCAAATTTGGAAAAAGAAAAGAGGGGTAAACTATTTACCAGAAGATAAAAATTATGACTTATATAAATTAGCATGCAAAGTTTCTGCAAGAAGATTTTTCCCTAACTTCTTAAACCTAGATGCAACATTTAATAAACATGAAAAATGGGATTCAAAGGATCCAAAAAGATATTATTATGAAGTTGCCACAATGGGATGTAGAACAAGAGTATTTGCAGATAGACATGGAGAAGATACGTCAGTAGGTAGAGGAAATCTATCATTTACAACAGTTAATCTTGTAAAAATAGCAATTGAATCTGCAAAAGAAGCACAAACAAACTTAAGAACAAATTTTGACCTTGGAAAAGGTAGCGAAAAACACATGACAGACAAATACAACAAAGAGGTTAAAAAGATATTTTTAGATAAATTAGAAACATACACAGATATAGCAGCAAGACAATTATACGACAGATACAAATTCCAATGTACAGCTGTAGCCAAACAATTTCCAATGTTAATGTCAGGACTATGGCAAGATAGCGATAAACTAAATCCAACAGATAGTGTTGAAGATGTTCTAAAACATGGAACACTTGGAATTGGATTTATAGGATTAGCAGAATGTTTAACCGTACTTACAGGAAAACACCATGCAGAATCTGATAAGTCACAAAAGCTAGGAATAGAAATTGTAACACAAATGAAAGAAGCTTGTGATAGATATTCGGACAGATATGATTTGAATTATTCATTACTAGCAACACCTGCTGAAGGATTAGCAGGTAGATTTACAAAAATAGATAGAAAAGAATATGGAACAATACCAGGAGTAACTGATAGAGATTATTATACAAACAGCAACCATGTTCCAGTATGGTATAAATGCACAGCAGAGCAAAAAGCTAAAACAGAGGCTCCTTATCATAAATTAACATTAGGTGGACACATATTCTATATTGAATTAGATGGAGATGCAACACACAACTCAGAAACAGTAGAAGCAGTTGTTGATTTAATGGATAAATATGATATGGGATATGGTTCAATAAATCACACAAGATCTAGATGTTTAGATTGTGGATTTGAGAATGCAGATGCTAATTTAGCTGTTTGTCCAAAATGCCAAAGCGAAAATATAGATACGATACAAAGGATAACAGGATACCTTGTAGGAACAACATCACGTTGGAATAAAGGAAAACTTGCAGAATTGCATGATAGAGTTGTTCATACAGGTAAAAGCGCATAAAATTAATTTTAAATAGGAGTTTATATTAATTTTAACGTTTATTTAATATATATTACTATATATTAAATAAAAGGAAGGATAATGGTATGGGAAACACAAAAAAGAAGAAACCTGTTAAAAATACAACAGGGAATAAACCTAATATTGATAAAAATACAGTAATAACAATATCTGTAGGAATTTTAATTGGTATAGTTTTAACTTGTATAGTAGGATTTATAATTGATTTTTCAGGTTATGGAAAATTGAAACACGGTTCAGATGTAGTAGCATCAATAAAAGGAAAATCTATATCAGCTACAGAATTATATGAAAAACTAAAGAAACAAAGTGGTAGGCAAGCATTAACAGAAGAACTAGATAAAATAATTTTAGATGATAAATATCCATTATCAGCAGAAGAAAAAATTTCTGCAAAAGATGAAGCAAATGGATATATAGCTTATTACTTACAATATGGATATACACAAGCAGAGTTTTTTGAAGAAAATGGATTTATAGATTATGATGACTTTTTAAACTATGTTACTTACCAAGTACAAAGTAGAAAATTATTTTATGATTTCTTAGAGAAAAGATTACCAGAAGGAGAAACTTCTAAATATTATGAAGAACATAAGTCTGAAATACAAACTTATGACTCAGAATATATTTTCATTTCAATTTCTGACTCACAAACAGATGAACAGGCATTAGCATTAGCAAGTGAAGTGCAAACAAAAGTAAACGAAGGAAAATCATTTAAAGATATAACAATTGAATACGGCACAAGAGTAACATACGAATCACTAGGATTTCAAGGAAAAGATTCAGAATTAGAAGAAGCATATTGGAATACACTTGTGGCCTTAGAAGATGGAGCATATAGTAAAGAGCTTGTAAAAACATCATCTGGATACTACATAATTCATAGGCTTAAGACAGCAACGTTTGATGATTTGAGAGGTACAATATTAGAAACTTTATCTCAAGAATATATTCAAGAAAATCCTAATTTTACATATACAGCATTAGATGAATTAAGAAAAGAATATGATTTAAAAATTTATGATGATTTTATAAAAAATAATTATGATGAATTCTTAAAATCAAAAACAGAAACTACAACAAAATAAAATGCTGGAGAATAAAAAAAAGTCGCTTTTTGCAAGCGACTTTTTTCATATTTAAATAATTAAAAATAAATTGGATACACTTAAATTAAAATAAACTATTGATTTTAATTTAATTTTAATATATAGTATAGTATATTAATTTATATACTAATGTATGGAAAGGATTTTAAAATGGAAAAGAAAGAAGATTTTGAAGAAAATAAGAAAGATGAAAAAGAAACTGTAGAAGAAAACAAAACAGTTGAAGAAACTGCAACAAAAAAAGAAAAGAAGAAAAAAGAAGTTGTAGAAGAACCAGAAGAGAGCGAAGAAGTTAAAGCAAAGAGGGAGATAGGAAAGAAAATACGTATAGCTGCAATAATTGGTTGTGTATTTGGTGTTGTTTTGACATGTATATTTGGTCTTTTACTTGACTATAAAGGATATGGAAAACTTAAACATGGAAAAGATATTGTTGCAACTGTTGATGGAAAAGAAATAACAGCAGAGGATTTATATGCAATACTAAAAGAAGAGAATGGAAGACAAGCAATGTTAAATGAAATAGATGAATATATATTAGATCAAAAATATCCACTTTCAGACGAAGATAAAGAAGCTGCAAAAGCAGATGCAGAAGAATATATAGAATATTATAAAAACTATGGATACTCTCAAGAATCATTCTTAGAAGAAAATGGATTTAAGAGTTATGATGAGTTCGTAGAATACATGGAATATCAAATCCAAGCACGTAAATACTTCTTTGATTATTTAGAAGGTAGATTAGAAGAAGGTGCTGTGAAAAAATATTTTGATGAGAATAAAGAAGAATGTACACAATTTGATACAGAGCATATATTAGTTAGAGTTACAGAAGCTGTACCAGATGAACAAGCACTAGCATTAATTAACGAAATATTGGCAAAAGTAAATGAAGGAAAAAAATTCGAAGATATAGTTAGTGAATATGGAGATAGAATTGTTCATGAAGAATTAGGATTCCAAGGAGCAAAATCAAACTTAGAAGAAACATTCTTAACAGCTATGTTAGCAATGGAAGAAAACTCATACAGTAAAGAACCTGTAAAAACATCATATGGATATCATATAATCCATAAAAGAAATGCAGCTACTTTAGATGATTTAAGAGAAGATATTTTAAATACTTTATCATCAGACTATATCCAAGATAATCAAAATTTCCAATATGCTGCAATTGATGCATTAAGAAAAGAATATCACTTAAAAATATATGATGAAGATATAGAAAAAAATTATAACGAATATCTAAAATCTAAATTAAAAGAAAATAGCGATGCAGTAACAGTTGGTGAATAAAATAAAATGGGATGTCATTCAAATAATGGCATCCCATTGACATATTACGAAATTTATTGTATTCTTAATGCTTAAGGGAGGCTTTAAAGTGAATAACGAAGTAGTAGATGAACAAATAAAATATATAGAAAAAATTAAAGAAATAAATGAAAATAAAACCTTATATTATAACTTACTAACTATGGGATGTCAGCTTAATGAAAACGACTCAGAGAAACTTGCAGGAATGCTAGAGCAAATGGGATATATAGCTACTGAAGATGTTTCAATAGCAAACTTATATATTATAAACACATGCTGTGTTCGTGAAAATGCAGAAGAAAAGCTATTTGGTAAATTAGGAGAACTTAAAAGACTTAAAAATAAAAATGATGCACTTATTGCAATAGGTGGTTGCATGATGCAAGAAAAGCACATTCAAGATAAAATAAAACAAAGTTATCCATATGTAGATATAGTTTTTGGAACACACACATTACATAAATTACCAGAAGATATGTACAATATTTTAAATAGCAAAAAAAGAATAGAAGATGTTATTGATATAGACGGTGAAATATATGAAGGACTACCAATAAAAAGAAACAGCAATCAAACTGCATCAGTTACAATTATGTATGGTTGTAACAATTTTTGTTCATACTGTATAGTTCCATATGTTAGAGGAAGAGAAAGAAGTAGAACTCCTGAAAACATATTAAATGAGATACAACAACTAGCAAATGAAGGATATAAAGAAGTTACATTGCTAGGACAAAATGTTAATTCATACAGAGGTAGAGACGATTATGGATTTGCAGAACTACTTAGAGATGCAAATAAGATAGATGGAATAGAAAGCATTAAATTTATATCTCCACATCCAAAAGACTTTACAGACGATGTAATTAGTGCAATAAAAGACTGCAAAAAAGTATCAAGATTAATACATCTACCACTTCAATCGGGAAGCACAGAAGTATTAAGAAAAATGAATAGAAAATATACAAAAGGGCAATATTTAGACTTAGTTGAAAAAATAAAAAAAGAAATACCAGAAGTATTATTTTCAACAGATATAATAGTAGGATTTCCAGAAGAAACAGAAGAGGACTTTGAAGATACTCTTGATGTTGTTAAAAAAGTTAATTTTGAACAGGTATTTATGTTTATATATTCAAGAAGAGTTGGAACTCCTGGAGATAAAATGGCAAATCAAATACCAGAAGAGATAAAACATAAAAGATTTGATAGATTGAAAGAATTATTTGAAAAACAAGTAGAGGATAATAATAAAAAATATATTGGAAGAAGAGAAAAAATACTAGTTGAAGGATTAAGTAAAACAAATGAAGACTTGCTTACAGGAAGAACAAATTCAAACAAGGTTGTTGTTTTTGAAGGCGATAAAAATATAATAGGACAGATGGTAACTATAGAGATTATTTCAGAACATAAATGGTATTTGAAAGGAAAAATTATAGAATAAAAAGTAGTGATTATTTATCACTACTTTTTTCATATTCCTTCTTCAATTTATCATAACAATTTCTACAAACTGCAAGATATTCAGAATCTCCAATGAAAATATCAGAATCTTTTTTACCTTTGAAAAAAGTATAAATAGCATTGTCGTTTTTACATTTATCACAAACAGCTGTAAGCATATTTATATTATCAGCCATGCATAGCAAATCACCCATTTTACCAAAAGGCTTTTTTTCAGCAGTCAGATTAAGACCGGCTATGTAAAACTTTTTACCCTTACTTGCCATTTTTTCTATTACATCAGGATTTCCCGATAAAAACTGAAATTCATCTATGAAATAAGCATCAGCATCGTATTTTTCAAGTTCTTCAATAGATTTAATAGGGATAGCTTCAAGTTTATCTGTATTTCTAGACTTTATATTCGCAAAACCAAAGCGAGTATCAATAGTTGGTGAAAACACCTTAATATTTTTTTCTGCAATTTGTTGTCTTCTAAATTCATCAAAAATTTTTTGAGTTTTACCACATTTCATTGGACCAGTATAAACATTTATATTACCCATTTTTTTATATCATTCCTTTATTGTTATATAATTTTTTTGTAACAATCTAGTGGAGAATTTCTTAATCAATTATAACAAATAAAAAATTTATTTCAAGATAAATCGATAAAAAAATACAAGAAAGATATAGATGAATTTTATTAAAATAATATACATTTGATTTGTAAAAGATTTTCTGTAAATTTATTGAATGAAATAAAAAAATATGGTAAGATAAAATAGAATAAAAAATCGAATAATCAAAAGAAAAAATAAAGGAGGAGAGTGCTATAAAAAGACAAAATAAATTGATAGTGGCAATTGTTTTTATTGTAGTACTATTAGTTGGAGTAGGTTATGCAACAGTTGTAAATACTTATTTATCACTTAATGGGCAAGCACAGGCGACGGCTGATTACTTTAATGTATATTTTACAGGCGAAGTTACTAAGACTTATGCTTCAGAAGATTATATCATAGTTGAAGCAGAACCAGTTGCATTATCACAAAATGCAACAGTCAATATATTAGGACTTAGCAAAAAGGGTGATTCTAGCTATACTATACTTGAAATTGAAAATGCTAGTCATAATGTTGATGCAGATATATCAGTTATTACTAATATGAAAGATTCAGAATTAATGAATGTTGATATTATTATGTGTGATAAAGAAGGTAAAGCGATTAGTGACTATTTTGTAGCTAGTGGACAAAAAACATATGTTAAAATTTTTGTTGAATTATTAAATACACCAACAAATTTTGAAAAAATAACAATATCAGCAAAAGTAATAGCAAAACCACAAGATGCAGACTGGGATGATTCAATAGATATACCAGAAGAATATACTTTAGATATAGATAAAGAACTTATAGAACAAGATATTGATTATACAGATAGTCTTGATACCTTACAAAATCCTGATAGAGGTTGGTATAGAGCAATTCCATTAAAGCTAGGAAATATAGATAGTTATAACATTCAAGCACAATGTACAGAAGCTATAGAACAGAATATATCTATAATACATTTAAGAATTGATATAGGAGAACTTTCTGGAAATTCAAATTCAGATGGAGTTGATAAAGATTTTACATCCGAACAGCTTGATTCATTAAATAACATGCTAGATACTATTAGAAAAAATAAATTAAGTGTTATTGTAAGATTTGCTTATGATTACGATGGAAATACAGGGAAAGCTCCGCAATCATTTGAGACAATAAAAAGTCATATCAAACAATTGAAAGGAGTACTTAACGATAATAAAGATATTATATCAACTTTAGAAGCAGGTTTTTTAGGACTTTGGGGTGAAATGCATACTGCAGGTGAATATCAAGAAGACAAGTATTATAAAGAACTAATAGAAATATTATTAGAAAATACTCCTAAAGAAATGACAATAAATGTAAGAAAACCATATTTCTATAAATTAGTAGTTGGAGAATTGAATAATTATCAAAAGAGATTAGGAATATTTAATGATGGATATTTAGGAAGTGCAACAGATTTAGGTACTTTTGATAATGATATCAGTAGAAATGATTTTATAGATTGGATGCAAATTCAAGGACAGTATACATTATATGGTGGAGAGGTTACTAGATCTGGAAATACAAATGATGAAAAATACAGTGATATTGACTTTGCGTTAGAAGAAATGCCAAAAACACATACAGCATACTTGAATAGTCAACATAATGTTACCGTGATAAACAAGTGGAAAAATCAAAATTATATATCTGTAAATTCAGAATATGATGGACAAACAGCTTATAAATATATAACAGATCATTTAGGATATAGATTAGTTGTAAGAAATTCTAAAATATCATCTTCAGTTGAAAAAGGTGATATTTGTGGGGTTAATCTTGAAATAGAAAATGTAGGATTTGGAAATATAATAAAAACTCAGAAAGTATCAGTTATTCTAAGAAAAGATAGTGACTATTATGAAACAGCATTAAACATTAATGCGAACAATATTAACAGTGGAGCAAAGAAAAACATTAAATTCTATTTCTATGTACCTAGTGATATAGAAGATGGAGAATGGCAGGTTTATTTAAAAATTGCGAATAAAAATTTATCAGATTATGCTATAAAATTTGCAAATCCAAATATGTGGGAAAGTACTTTAAAGGCAAATTGTATAGGAAAAGTAACTATTGAAAATTCAGTTGCTGAAGTAGGAGTAAAAATAAAACAAGCATTTTCGTCAACTGCTATTGCAGGAAACAAAGGAGAATTACCTAAACCAGGTAAGCCAAAAATTCCTGTAACATTTGCTTATTATAAAGAAACAGATGGTAGACCGAATGTAGGTAACCAGACATTAAGTATTGAACTTGGAACTGAAATTGATTTTAAGGATGCAAATGCTTTATCAAGTTTGGGCATAACAATTCCAGAAGGTTATAAATTCCTTTATGCACAATGCTATGCAATTACAGCAGATTGGGGAGGGTACAGCAAGGTAACAATTCCATCTCAAACAAGCGAAAGCACATATTATATTCTTGTGTATGTAGCTAACAGTTAAAATAATATATAATAATAAAATGAAAGACATTATCTTATAGACAATGTCTTTCATTATTTTGTTATCAAAAAAGTTCTCTAGTTAAGAGAACTTTCTTTTTTAATATATAATATTTTTTATTATTGGATATCCCTGGTTTTTTTAAGGAGAGTAATCCATTATAAAACTATCTCCGAGTAAATTAGCAAATTCAGAAGATTTCATATAAGCATCTGTTTTGGCACCTGATAAGTCAGAGGTCAAATTGCCTATATTTGGAATGGTACCAGATTGAAGATAATATGAATTTGTAATTGTATGTTGTCCACTTGCATCGTGTCCAATAAGACCTCCTATATTATCATTTCCTGAAAGTGTACCAGCATTATAGGAGTTGGTTATAGTTGCGATTGTACCTGCTACAGGATTTTGTCCCCAAAGTGCTTGATAATTACCACGAGAACCAATAAGTCCACCAACACAATTATCACCAGTAACTTTTCCGCTATTATAAGAAGATTCAATCTTCAAATTTCCCATAGTAACAGCAATAAGTCCTCCTACATTATCTACTGAAGAGCCACTTATTGAGGAAACATTTCCACTATTATAACAGTTACTAATAATAATTGTTCCACCGCCACTACTGTCCTTAGAAATTAATCCACCTGCAAACTGATTATTCGAATCAACTCCTATAACTTCAATATTACCAGTATTATAGCTATTTTTAATAGTAACAGTTGAAGAAAGTACGAAACCTACTAAACCTGATACACCTCCATCATTATTAGTAACGTTTCCTGAATTAGAAGAGTTTTCAACAGTAAGAGTATCATATGCTGTTCCAACTAAACCAGAAACAGTTGATCCTTTTCCATTAGACAAAATAGTAACATTAGAATGACAATTCAATATATTGGAAATACCATTACTACGCCCAGCTAAACTACCTCCACCGTTACCAACAACATAATTTCCAGTAAGAGTAATATTTTTTAGTGTAGAGTCTGAAATTAGACCAAAAAAACCAATGTCAACATCATCATTATTTTTATTGATATATATATTAGCAATAGTATGATTATCTCCATCAAATATACCTTTGAATGAGTTATCAAGATTTCCAATACTCATAAATCCTGTACCAGTTGTCATTTCATTTAATATTTGATTAGAATCTTCTAAATTATCGTTTAAATCACCAAAAGATGTATCATTAGATTGATAATAATCAGATTCCAAATTAAAGTCTAAATCATTTAACAGTTTTAGATGACTATTAGCAAATGAAGTTCCAGAATTAACATTTTTTGCAAGGCGTACTATGTCTTCTATTTTATATAAGACATATGGATCTTGCTCGCTACCAGCAGTATTTAATCCTAAATCATAATTAGTTATTGTAGGAATAACTTGAACAATTGATAAAGTCGTTTTGGTTATGGTATATGGAGCAGTCTGTTCAATAATTATAGGATATTCTTTATTAGCCTGTAATCCAACTAACATATTAGTAAGGTCTAAATTAATAGTAGTTGCTTGTGAAGGCTCTAGAGATAATGTTTGAATATTAAAATTATCAAGCTTTAAATTAATATCTACATTAAAATCATTAGCATTTGTAAGATCAAATTGTACATTATCTATTTTTGCATTATAAATTGTAAATTTTTTATTAGGTGTTTCTATGTTTGTATTATCAATACTTCCTATAATAAATCTAAAATTTAAATATGAGTTTAAAATTTTAGAATCAGGAATTGTATTATCTAAGTAGTGAAACGTAATTGAAAAAGTAAGATAGTTTTTACTTTCTATAGTATCCCATTTTTTTAAACCATCTAGCTCAAATACTATATTAGGATTATCATAAAATTGATCAGAATATTCAACTTCTTTAAAGAAATACTCTGAATCACTGCTATTATAAACAGTTATATTATAAGTGATAGAAGATGTAGCACTATCTCCCAAAGCAACAGTACTTTGCATTAATGATTGATAATATCTTTCAATTTTTGAGTTTTCTGTATCAGCATCAGTGCTATCTTCATAAACAATATCTGTAATATATACTTCACTTTGTGGAACCGTAGTTATCTCGCCAGAAATATCTAATATAATTGAATTAAAAGCAGAATATCCAATTGATAATAAGCAAATTGAGCAGATAACAAATCCCAAAAATATTAAATTTAATTTAGGTACATGAGAATAGTTCATATTTTTCCCTCATTTCATATAAAATAATAATAACAATAAAAGAAGAAATAAGCAATAAAATGTCAGAAACTTAATATAAACTTAATGCAAACTTAATATAAATGTAATATTAAAAGTGGAAAAGGAAAAATTTATAAAGAATCTAAGGTCATGCACAAAAATATCTCCAAAACATATAATTTGTTATGAAGATATGGAGGTGCATTTTTTGTTGTCTTTTTTATTTAGCTTTATTGAAGTTTTCAAAAGTGCTTTTTTTGTTTTTGGATATATATCAAATAGCAATCTTTTTCCTGAACCATTGTCTGCAGAAGAGGAAAAAGTTTACATTGATAGACTTATGAATGGTGATGAAAAAGCTAGAAATATATTAATAGAAAGAAATTTGAGACTTGTTGCTCATATTTGTAAAAAATATAATATTCCTAATGTTGACCAAGATGATTTAATATCAATTGGAACAATAGGATTTATAAAAGGTATTAATTCATTCAATCCTGATAAAAACGTTAGGCTTGCCACATATGCCTCAAGATGTATAGAAAACGAGATACTAATGTTTTTAAGAAGCAACAAAAAATTTGGTTCAGAAGTATATTTAAACGAACCTATTGGCAAAGATAAAGATGATAATGAAATAACATTAATTGACGTTTTAGAAAATGATGAGAAAAGTGTTGAGGAAGAAATTGATTTTAAATTAAAACTTAAGAACATTTATGAAAAGATAAAAGAAGTGCTAAAAGATAGAGAACAAATTGTTATAAAATTACGATTTGGATTAGGAGGAAAGAAACCAAAAACTCAAAACGAAGTAGCTGAAATAATGGGAATTTCACGCTCTTATGTATCTAGGATAGAGAAAAGAGCAATAGAAAAACTAAGTAGTGAGTTTGAGAACAAATAATCAATGATATTGAACTTTCAGTCCTGTTATGATAGAATGTAACAAAAAATGGAGGAACAGTTATGCTAAAAGAGCATGGTTTTGTTAGAGTTGGATGTGCAGTTCCAGAACTTAAAGTTGCTGATGTTGAGTTCAACACAAATGAAATAATAAACCAAATTCATAAAGCGGAAGAGAGCCAAGTGCAAATACTTTGCTTTCCTGAGCTATCAATAACAGGATATACTTCAGCGGATTTGTTTAGACATGATACTTTAATAAATGCTTCTTTAGAAGCTATAAACAAAATTGTATCTGCTACAAATAAATTAAAGTGTATAGTAATTGTAGGTGCTCCGCTTAGATTTAACAATCAGTTGTACAACACTGCTGTTGTTATGCAAAAGGGCAAAATTTTAGGAATTGTTCCTAAATCATATATACCAAATTATGATGAGTTTTATGAGGCAAGATGGTTTACACCAGGTAGAAATATGGCAGATACTAAAATAGAATTATTTGGAGAAGAAATTCCTTTTGGTACAGATTTAATTTTTAGAGATAAAGAAAATAAAGATATGAGCTTTGCAATAGAAATTTGTGAGGACTTATGGGTTGTAAATCCACCAAGCAATAATTATACTTTAAATGGTGCTACAATGATTTTTAACTTATCAGCAAGTAATGCAATACTAGGCAAAAGTGAGTACAGAAAAGATTTAGTAAAAATTCAATCTGCTAAAACGATTTCAGGCTACATCTATACTTCAGCTGGAGTAAATGAATCTACTTCAGACTTAGTATTTTCGGGACAAGCTATGATATATGAATCTGGCTCGTTGCTAGCTAGTAATAAAGAATTTGATTTTAATAGTAATCTAATTTATACAGAAATTGATATTAAGCGTCTTTTAAATGATAGATATAAAAATATAAGTTATATGCAGTCAAAAGACGATTCTAAGGAATATAGAAGCATAGAAATTAGTCTAGATAATGATATTGAAAAACTTTCAAGAGAATATTTAAAAACGCCATTTGTTCCAGCAAATGATAAAAAAAAAATAACAACTTGTAATGAAATTTTAAATATTCAAAGTTATGGATTAGCAAAAAGATTAAAAGCACTTAATAAACCTAAAGTTATAATAGGAATCTCAGGTGGGCTAGATTCGTGCTTAGCATTTTTAATAACAATAAAGGCATTTGAGATACTAGATATTAATAAAGAAAATATTATTGCAATAACTATGCCTGGCTTTGGAACAACTGATAAAACTCTTAATAATGCAAAAATGCTAATTAATGAATATGGTGCAACTCTAAGAGAAATAGATATAAAAAATGCTTGTGAAGTTCATTTTAAAGATATTGGACAAGATGAAGGAAAGTATGATGTAACATTTGAAAATGCTCAAGCAAGAGAGAGAACTCAAATCCTAATGGATGTTGCAAACAAAGAAAATGGAATAGTAGTTGGAACAGGTGATTTATCTGAATTAGCAATGGGATGGTGTACGTACAACGGAGATCATATGAGTATGTATGGTGTAAATTGCAGTATTCCAAAGACACTTGTTAAATATTTAGTAAAACATATAGCAGATACAGACGATAATGAAAATATAAAGCAAATATTGTATGGTATTGTTGAGACTCCAATTTCTCCAGAATTACTGCCTGCAGAGAATGGAGAAATAGCTCAGCTAACTGAAGAAAAGATTGGACCATATATATTAAATGATTTCTTTTTATATCATTTCTTTAGATATGGAGCAGAACCTAAAAAGATATTATATTTAGCAACTCAAACTTTTAAAAATGATTTTGGAGAAGATGAAATAAAGGAGCAATTAGATAATTTCATAAAGAGATTTTTCACACAGCAGTTTAAAAGGAATTGTATACCAGACGGACCAAAGGTTGGAACAGTAAGTTTATCTCCACGTGGTGATTTACGTATGCCAAGTGATGCAGTATATAATTTGTGGTTAAAATAGGCTATTCCATTGACATTTAAAGAAAAAATTAGTAAAATAAGTAGTGGAGTATATTGAACAGTCGCGTATAAAATTCGCAAGGATTTATATGAGGAAAGTCCGGGCTCCATAGGGCGAGGATGCTGGATAACGTCCAGTGAGGGAAACCTTAAGGAAAGTGCAACAGAAAATAACAGCTATTTTTATAGCAATGGTGAAAAGGTGAGGTAAGAGCTTACCGCTAATGTGGAGACATGTTAGGTCAATGTAAACCCCATCCGGAGCAACACCTTAAAAGAAGGATAAGATTGCCCGTCAACTTCTGAATTGGTGGCTTGAGATATATAGTAATATATATACTAGATAAATGACTGTTCTAGACAGAACCCGGCTTATAGATATACTTCAATTACATAAATTCCCCTAGAGGGGATTTTTAATTATATTTTAATTTTCCGATGATATCATAATCACGAAAGGATTTGATTAGTTATGAAAATCTTAATCATTGAGGATGATAGAATTTTATCAGATACAATAAAACAATGCATTTGTAAAAAGTTTCAAGCAGAGCAGGCCTTTGATGGATATGAAGGATATTCATATGCAAAGGGAAATATTTATGATGCTATTATTTTAGATTTAATGCTTCCTGAAATGTCTGGATACGATGTTTTATTAAAATTAAGAGAAAATAAAATATACACACCAGTGTTAATTTTAACTGCAAAAGATTCTATTTCTGACAAGCTAAAAGGTTTTAGATATGGAGCAGATGATTATTTAGTAAAACCATTTGAAACAGAAGAGCTAATTGCAAGATTAGAAGCTATTATAAGAAGAACTAGTGGAGATTATAATAGCGATAGTCAGATACTAGAGTTTAAAGACATGAAGATTAATTTGCAAAACAGACAAGTAACAATAAAAGATAAAGATGTAACTTTGCAAGGAAAACAGTTTGATATATTAGAATATTTAATTTCAGCTAAAAATACTATTGTAACTAAAGAGCAAATCTTTGATAAAATATGGGGATTTGATTCATATACTACAACAAATGTTGTTGAAGTATATGCAAGTGGATTAAGAAAAACATTAAAAAAATTCGGCTATGATAAATATATAAAAACAATAAGAGGTGTTGGCTACATAGTTAATGAGTAGTGGAGAGAGTAATGGAAGAAAAGAGAATATTAAGGGAGCAATTAATAAAAAACGTATTAATTACACTCACATCATTTTTATTAGTAGTGTTTATATTTAATATTATCATTTATAAAAAGGTTGAAAAATCTTTATATGAAAGTATTGATAAAGAATTAAAAAGTATAGTTGAATCTGACGAAAGTACAATAGAAATAAATCCTAGAATAATATATATAATTAGAAATGAAGATGGTGTGATACTTAATCAAACTAGTATTGGAAGATTTTATGATGATTATATAGATATTGTAAAATTTGATAAAAAACATTTAAATACAATTTATACGTTCAAAATAGATGACGAGTACAATTTTAGAGGAATTACTACAACTGCATATTATAAACCAACAGGAGAGAAGGTGTATATTCAACTTATAACTAATGTTGATGGAGAAATACAGTCATTACATAATTATAGGTCAAGATTATTTGGTGTTACATTTATAATTATAACGACATCAATAGTAATAAGTTATATCTTATCTAGAAAAACACTTTCATCTATAATTGAAAATTATAAAAAACAAACGGAGTTCGTGCAAAATGCAGCACATGAGTTACGTACGCCTTTAACAATTATTCAAGCAAAACAGCAGTTATTGTTACAAGAACCAGAAAGTAAAATAATTGATAAATCTGAAGATATTAATTTAACTATAAATGAAACAAGAAGGCTTGGAAAATTGATAAAAGAACTAATGATTTTGGCAACAGCAGATTCAAATAAATTAAAATTAAATAAAGAGCCAATTTATTTAGATAAAATGTTAAAAGATGTTGTAACACCATATATTGATTATGCTGAAACACAGGATAAAAAATTGATAGTAGATTTAAACTACAATAAAGAACTAAATGCTGATTCAAGTAAAATATCACAATTAGTAATAATTCTTTTAGATAATGCATTGAAATATACTGCTGAAGGAGAAGAAATAAAAATATCAACTTTGGCTAAAGATGGAAGATGTTATATTGAAGTTTCTGATACTGGAATAGGAATAACAGACGAACAAAAGAAACATATATTTGAAAGATTTTATAGAGCGGATAAAGCACGTAGTAGAGAAACAGGAGGAACAGGTTTAGGTTTATCTATTGCACAAACAATTGTTAAATTGCATGGTGGAACGATAAAAGTAATAGATAATACACCAAAAGGAAGTAAATTTATTGTAAAACTATAAAAAATAAACTCAATGGAGAATAATCCATTGAGTTATTTATTTTTATTTTAATATCTTTGTTGCAACTTCACATACTGTACCAGCACCAACAGTAAGAACGATATCATGAGGACAAGCATGTTCTTTTATATATGTTGCAATATCATCAAAGTCTGGAATGTATAATACATTTTTATTATATTCTTTTAGTTTATCAACTAAATGTTCTGATGAAATGTTGTATGTATTTGTTTCTCTAGCAGCATATATATCTGTTATTATAATATTATCAAAATTAGTAAGTGCTTCAGCGAAGTCACCAAGTAATTCTTTAGTTCTACTGTAAGTGTGAGGTTGAAATACAACCCATGATTGACGATACAACTTGTTTTTCATTGCTTTTGCAGTTGCCAATACTTCGCTAGGATGATGTGCATAATCATCATAAACATCTATGTCTGCGTATGAACCAACTAATTCAAATCTACGACTTGCTCCTTTAAATTTTGATAATACAGATTTTATAACTGTTTTTTCAATTTTATAATTGGTACACATTGCTATACAAGCTAAAGCATTGTATACATTGTGAATTCCAGGAATAGAAAGTTTAAATTCACCAAAATATGCATTATTATAATAAACGTCAAAGATAGGAAAGCCATTATCATTAAATCTAATATTTCTTGCAATAAAGTTACTTTTATCATTTTGAATACCAAATGTAATGACTTTAGCAGAAGTGCTTTTACGTAATTCTAAACAATCTATGTCATCACCATTTGTAACAAGAAATCCTTCTCTAGGTAATAGGTTTGCATATTTTCCAAATGCTTTTTTTATATTATCAAATGTTTTAAAATAATCTAAATGATCATTATCTATATTTGTAATAACCGTACTTTGAGGAGAGAACTTTAGGAAACTTTCTACATATTCACATGCCTCTAAAATAAAGTAATCACTATTTCCAACTCTATAATTGCTATCAATTTCTTTTAAAATTGCACCTACTTGAAAGTTAGGATCTAATCCAGCTTCTATAAAGCATAATGAAATCATAGAAGTGGTTGTTGTTTTTCCATGTGTACCAGCTATACCAATAGTAGTGTCATATATTCTTGTAAGAAATCCAACAAAATCAGCTCTTTCTATAATAGGTATATTATTGGTTTTAGCACAAATAAGTTCAGGATCATCTTGTTTGATAGCAGCAGAATGTATAACAAAATCAGCTTTTTCAACTAGACTAGTATTATGACCGATTGAAACAAAAATACCATGACTAGCAAGTTTATCTGTAATTTTAGTTCTGCTTGTGTCTGAACCAGTAACAAAAATACCCCAGTTATGTAAAACTTCAGCAATAGCACTCATACTAATTCCGCCAACGCCGATTAGATGAATGTGTTTATATTGTTTTAGATTCTCTATATTATTTGTGTTCATAAAATCACTTTAACCTTTCTTAAGTCATAACGATTATATAATGGAAATAAAAAAAATTCAATATATTATGTAAAAATAATCCATGTTTTATATTGTATTAATATTATTAAAATGGTATAATCAATATATTAAATGTTTATAGAAAATAATATTACTATCATAGCTAATAAATGCTATATAATGATTAATTTATTTTTAAAAACAAATTATAAAAATGGAAGGATTGATAACAGATGAAAATTTATGAAGAATTAAAAGCCAGAGGTCTGATTGCTCAAGTAACAGACGAAGATGTAGTAAGAAATTTAGTTAATGAAGGGAAGGCTATCTTCTATATCGGTTTTGATCCAACCGCAGATAGTTTACATGTAGGTCATTTTATGGCTTTATGTTTGATGAAAAGATTACAAATGGCAGGCAATAAGCCAATAGCATTACTTGGTGGTGGTACAGGAATGATAGGTGATCCATCAGGTAGAACAGACATGAGAAAAATGATGACAGAAGAAACTATAAATCATAATATAGAATGTTTTAAAAAACAAATAAGTAAATTTATTGATTTTGAAGATGATAAAGCTATACTTGTAAATAATGCGGATTGGCTTAATAATCTTAAATATATAGAAGTACTAAGAGATATAGGACCACATTTTTCAGTAAATAGAATGCTTACAGCTGAATGTTACAAACAAAGAATGGAAAAAGGATTAAGCTTTTTGGAGTTTAACTACATGATAATGCAAAGCTATGACTTTTTACAATTATTCCAAAAATACAATTGTAATCTTCAATTTGGTGGAGATGACCAATGGAGTAATATGCTTGGTGGAACAGAATTAATAAGAAGAAAATTAGGTAAAGATGCTTCTGCAATGACAATTAATTTATTATTAAATTCAGAAGGTAAAAAAATGGGAAAAACACAAAGTGGTGCTGTTTGGTTAGATCCAAATAAAACATCTCCATTTGAATTTTACCAATACTGGAGAAATATTCCAGATCCAGATGTATTAAAATGTATTAGAATGTTAACATTCTTACCATTAGAGCAAATTGATGAAATGGATAAATGGGAAGGAAGTAAATTAAACGAAGCTAAAGAAATTTTAGCTTATGAATTAACTAAATTAGTACATAATGAGGAGGAAGCTGAGAAAGCTCAAAAAGCTTCGAGAGAATTATTTACAAAAGGTTATTCAAGTGAAATGCCAACAGTACAATTATCTTCAGAAGATTTACAAGAAGGTCAAATTGTTATTTTAGATTTACTTGTTAAAGCATCTTTAGTTACATCAAAATCAGAAGCAAGACGTGCGATAGAACAAGGAGGAGTTTCTATTGATGGAAATAAAGTGAGTGAAATGAATAAAACATTAACAGAAGCAGAACTAAAAAACGGAATTGTACTAGCAAAAGGTAAAAAGAATTTCAAGAAAATAGTATTATAAATAACTTATGATAAAGGGTGATAAAATGAAAGTAAAAAAAGTAGTATCAATTTTTATTGTTATTATAATAGCACTTTTATGGGGAAGTACAAAAGTAGAAGCTTCATTAAGGCTAAGGGAATTAGATTTTGATATCAAACTAAATGATGATGGAAGCATGGATGTTACTGAAACATGGGACATAAATATTTCCGAGACAAATACGCTATATAAAACATTTAAAATTGATAAAAACAAGTATGATTCAATAACAAATTTTTCGGTAAAAGAGATAACTCCAAAAAGAAATAAAATATTTAATGTATCACGTTCATGGCAATATCATTTACCAAAAGATTATTATTTTGGTGGTATAAATGAAGATGGTGAATATGAAGTATCTTGGGGAGTTGGACTAGATAATAGTAGTGACACAAGACAATATAAGATTAGTTATACGGTAAGTGGAGCAGTGCATAAATATGGAGATTGTGCTGAATTATATTGGCAACTTATAGGAGAAAATTTTCAAATACCTGCTGATAAAATAACAGGAACAATAAAACTTCCAAGTTCAGTTGATGATAAAAAGGATATACGAGTATGGGGACATACTGAAGATTTAAACGGTGAAATAAATGTAATTGATGATGACACAATTGAATTTGACTTAACTAATTATAGAGCAAATAGATATGTTGAAGTAAGAATAACTACACCTCCAGATATCTTCTGGAATACATACAGTGACAGCTATGAGGACAAATTAGATGATATAATCGAAGAAGAAGCAAAGTGGGCAGAAGAGGCAAATGCAAGAAGAGCACAAAGAGAAAGAACTTCTATAATCATTGTAAGTGTAGAAATAGTTATTGTTGCATTACTATGTTTTGTAGTAATTAGAAATATGATTAAATACATAAAAAGAATGCACGAAATAAAACATGCTCAAAATATTACAAAATTAGAATATTACAGGGAACTACCAGATGATACAGCAACTCCATCAGAAGCAATGTTCATACTCTCAAAATACGTTGATACATCTCGAGCGCTTTCTGCAACACTATTGAATTTAACATTAAAGAAACATATAGGATTATCACAAGAAGGGAAAAACGTATGTATCACAATATTAAATCCAAATGATCAAGATTTAAAAAGAGACGAAAAAGAAGTATTAAGTTTATTAGATAGAGTTAAATCAATAGAAAAACTTGATAAAATTACAATGAAACAATTAGAAAAATATGTAAGGAAATATCCAACTGCAATAAAAGGAGTTATAAAAGGATTTTCTATTCATCCTAAAGAAGCTGCTGAAGAAAAAGGAAAATTTGATCCTGAGTTAGAAAAAGAAAGCTTAAATTTAGGAGGACACTTAGCATTATATTTTATTGGTATGATGTTTGTAATGTTCTTTGGAGTATTTTCAATAATATTTATTGCAGAAAGTCTAATTGTAAAAGCACCTTTAATTGCAGGATTAGCACTTTCTTATACTATACTTATAAATGCAATAATTGTAGATATTGTAATAGTCTTTATGCTAATAGATAAAATTAATGGACTTACAGAAAAAGGCCTTAACGAAAAAGAGAAGTGGAAAGCATTTAAAAAATATATGGTAGATTTTTCATTACTTAAAGAAAAAGAAGTACCATCATTAGTTTTATGGGAAAAATACTTAGTATTTGCAACTGCATTTGGTGTGGCAGATAAAGTAATAAAACAATTAAAAGTTGCATATCCAGAATTAAACAATCAAGATACTATAAGAAATATGGTTATTTTTAACACATTCTATGATGGCAGGAGTTTTAATACAAACTTTATTAATAGTATCAACTCATCAACTGCGAGCATCCATAGCAGTTATTCATCTTCTACCGGAGGTGGAGGCGGATTCTCTGGCGGTGGAGGTGGCCGGAGGCCGGTGGCGGACGGCGGCGGCGGTCGTTAGTCAAAAAAAATTAAAAAAAATTAGCAATTAATCTTGACAAGTGCTAACAGATGGTATATTATATTAGCAGTCCTAAAAAAGGACTGCTAATTTTGTTGAGGTGATTAAATTGCTAGATGAAAGAAAAAAGAAAATTCTTCAAGCAATAATAGAAGAGTATATAAATACTGCGGAACCTGTTAGCTCAGGTATAATAGTTGAAAATTACAATTTAAATTGTAGTAGTGCAACTATAAGAAATGAAATGGCAGAATTAGAAAAACTTGGATATATTGAAAAACCTCACACATCATCTGGTAGAGTTCCATCAGCAAAAGGATATAGATTTTACGTTGATGAATTACTAAATGATGAAAAAATAAGTTTAGATGAAATTCAGTATATAAAAGATAGATTAGAAACAAAAGTAAATGAGATACAAGATTTAACTAAAATAACTACTAATACATTATCTGAGATAACACACTATACAACAGTTGCTATAGGACCAGATACAACAGATGATATTATTTCAGATGTAAAATTAATACTTCTAGGTAGTAGAATTTTAATGGCAGTAATACTTACAGAAAGTGGTGCAATAAAAGAAACCATAATTAAGTATGAAGACGATATTACAGAAAATCAATTAGAAAGTTTGAATTATATATTCAAAAACAAATTAAAAGGTAAGCCATTGACTAAAATTGATAAACCTTTGGAAGAATATATATTATCGTCAATGTCAGATCAAGTTGATGTTATAAAACCTATAATTGATCAACTTAATAAATCATTAGGTGATACACAAGAGGAATTCTATTTAGAAGGTGCAAGCAATGTATTCGATTTTCCAGAATTTAAAAAAATTGATACAGCAAGAAATTTTCTTAGCATTTTAGATGCAAAGGAAGATGTTATGGAAATACTAAACTCTGGTTTTGCTGAAGACATTAATATTCACATTGGTGAAGAAAATGATAAAGAAGAACTTAGAGATTTGAGTATAATAACATTTAAACATATGGTTGGAAATAGAAATTTAGGAACAATAGGAATTATAGGCCCTAAAAGAATGGATTATTCAAAAGTAATATCTGTAATGAAATATATAAGTAAGAAATTAAATGAATCGCTCAAACCACCAGATAAAGATGAAGAAAATGAAGATAAGAGTGAGAAATAAGGAGGTATTTAAATGTCAGAAGAAAACACAAATGATCAAGAATTAAAAGAAGAAAATATAGTAGAAAACAATATGAGCGTTGAACTGGAAAATACAAAAAAAGAATTAGAGGAAACAACTGATAGATTTAAAAGAGTTATGGCTGAATTTGAAAACTTTAAAAAGAGAAGTTCAAAGGAAAGAGAAGTATTATATAACTCATTATTATCAGATATAATATCAGCTTTTTTACCTGTTGTAGACAATCTAGAAAAAGCAGTTGCAACAGAGACAACAGATGAAAGTATGAAAGAAGGTATTAAACTTATAATAGACCAAATACATGATATCTTCAATAAATTTGGAGTAGAGGCAATGGATACAGTTGGTAAGCCATTTGATCCAGAACTTCAGGACGCTGTAAGCAGTGTTCAAGATGATACACTTGGAGAAAAAATTGTAAAAGAAGAATTTAGAAAAGGCTACAAAATAGGCAATAAAGTTATTCGACATGCTATGGTTGTTGTAGCAAATTAATTGATTTTAATTTTAAAATATATAAAAATTAAAGGAGGATGACATTTATGTCAAAGATTATTGGTATCGATTTAGGTACAACAAATTCATGTGTGGCAGTTATGGAAGGTGGAGAACCCGTTGTAATTCCAAATCCAGAAGGAAATAGAACAACACCATCAGTAGTTGCTTTCTCTAAAAATGGAGAAAGACTAGTTGGACAAATTGCAAAACGTCAAGCAGTTACAAATCCAGATCACACAGTTATCTCTATAAAAAGAGATATGGGAACAAACAGAAAGGTAAAAATTGAAGATGACCAATTTTCACCACAAGAAATATCAGCAATGATATTACAAAAATTAAAAGCAGATGCAGAAAA
>CAYMDN010000024.1:0-21820 GCA_964389545.1 uncultured Clostridium sp.
AAAATCAAGTTTTAAATATTTTTAATTTAAATAAAAGCGTTCCGTTGGGACATTGAAAATGTCCCAAACAGAACCGTCCCTTTTGGGACATTATATCAATCCTGCAAAATATTTAATTGTTCTTACCATTTGGCTAGTATAAGAATTTTCATTATCATACCAACTAACAACTTGAACTTGATATAAGCCTTCTTCTACTTTTGTTACCATTGTTTGAGTTGCATCAAATAATGATCCATAAGTAATTCCTATTACATCAGAAGAAACTAATTGTTCTTCTGTATATCCATAAGAAGCATTTGAAGCTGCTTTCATAGCTGCATTTATTCCATCAACAGTTATATCATTTCCTTTTACAGTTGCAATTAATATTGTTGTAGAACCTGTAGGAACTGGTACTCTTTGTGCAGAACCAATTAATTTTCCATTTAATTCTGGTATAACTAATCCTATAGCTTTAGCTGCTCCAGTTGAATTTGGAACAATATTTACAGCTGCTGCTCTAGCTCTTCTTAAATCTCCTTTTCTATGAGGTCCATCAAGAACCATTTGATCTCCAGTATAAGCATGTACTGTTGTCATTATTCCTGATTGAATTGGTGCATAATCATTTAATGCTTTAGCCATTGGTGCTAAACAGTTTGTTGTACAAGAAGCTGCTGAAATAATTTTATCTTCAGCTGTTAAAATTCCTTCATTTACTCCAAATACTACTGTTGGTAGATCTTTACCTGCTGGTGCAGATATAACAACTTTTTTAGCTCCTGCTGTAATATGTGCTGAAGCCTTTTCTTTTGTTGTATAAAATCCTGTACATTCTAATACAACATCTACATCAAGTTGTCCCCATGGTAAATTAACCGCATCCTTTTCTGCATATATTTTTATTGTTTTTCCATCAACAGTTATAGAATCTTCCCCTGCTACAACTGTATCAGCTTTTTCATATCTTTTTTGCGCTGAATCATATTTTAATAAATGAGCCAACATATCTGGGCTTGTTAAATCATTAATTGCAACGATTTCATATCCTTCTGCTCCAAACATTTGTCTAAATGCAAGACGTCCAATACGTCCAAATCCATTAATGGCTACTTTTACTGCCATAAACAATCCTCCTTTTTGACACTTTATTATGTGTCTTATTTTTTTACATACTCATTCTATATCAAACAAAAATACTTTTCAAGTGTTTTATAAAATTATAATAATAATTATTATTTCTCTTGACGTAAAAATTTATTCAGTATAAAATATTCGTAGGTGTTGTTTTTTATGAGAGATTTCCATTTTGATTTTTATAATAATACAAGTTTAAAAAGTTACGATTTAAATGAAAATATTAGATATCAATTAAGTGTATTAGATTCTTTAGATGCTTTTACACGCAGGCATAGTGATAATGTTGCAAATTTAACATGTAGACTATGTGAAAAATTACATATGAAGTCATATTTTACGGTATATTGTACAACATGCGCATATTTACATGATGTCGGCAAACAATTTATACCACCTGAGATATTACAAAAGAAGGGACGTTTAACAGATGAAGAATATGAGATTATAAAAACTCATACTACTATTGGTTATAAAATCTGTATGAACGATTTAAAATTGCGTCCTTTTGCAAATGGTGCACTTTATCATCATGAAGCATTAAATGGTTCTGGTTATCCCAATGGATATACCAGCAAAGATATTCCTATAGAAGGAAAAATTATTAGAGTTGCCGACGAATTTGATGCTATTGTTAGTAAGAGACAATACAAATCACATGTTGGTATATGTGATACCTTAAAAATTTTATTAGATGAATCTAAAGTTAAATCTTTAAAATCAGCTAACAAAAAGACTGATAAATCTTCTCAAAAATTAACCGATTCAACAACCACTCCAAAAGGTGCTGCTCTTCAAATGATGAGAGAAGGTGCTACAAAAAGGGTAAATAAAATACATCCTAGAATATTTAGAGCCTTAGTTAAAATAGTTATTGATGATACAAATTACGAACTTTATTGTTTAGATGATTATTTAAAATATTTACAAGAAAATGTTCGAAGAATAGAACAAATTATGTCTTATCGAGCTAAAGCAAATAATTCAAAAAAAGAATCGGACAAAAAGTTTTTTATGGAAGGAATTAAAGTTCTTATTCAACCAGGTGAAACTCTAGACAATCTTGAGCAAGTTTATAAAGAATATAAAGATGCTATTGTTTATAGAAAAGAGCATGCTATTCAACTAAAAAAAGAATTAAGAGAAATAAAGAAAATCAAATAGAAAAACCGCTGTATAGCGGTTTTTATTTATTTTCCTGCTTTTATTCCTTTTAAAGAACATTCAGATAAAATATTGCTGTCAAAAGAAAATGTCATGTTTCTTTCCTCTCTATTTCTTTTTAATGCTAAATCTATTAGTTTATCTAATAAATCTGTATATAGTAAATTTGTTGCCTTCCATAAATGAAATGATAAACTTCCTGGTATTGTATTAATTTCATTTACATAGACTTCTTCAGTGTTCGAATCTATTATAAAGTCTATTCGTGCTACTCCACTACACCCTAATACTTTAAATGTTCTTTTGCTTAAATCTTGTATTCTTTCTTTCATTTGATTACTAATTTCTGCTGGTAATTTTAGTACTCCCGAATTCATTGATTTTTCATTAAGCTTAGTTGAACACTTTTTTCCTCCACTAAGATATTTATCATTAAAACTTAATATTTCATCTGTTTTTATTGGTTCTTCACATTCCGATGCTATTGTTTCTTCATAGTCTCCTAGCACAGAACAATTTACTTCTTTTAAATTTGTAATTGCTTTTTCTACAATTATTTTACTTGAATAAGAAAATGCCTCTGTAATTCCTTCTTCTAAATTCTCTCTATCTTTTGCAATTTGGATACCCACACTTGATCCTAGGTTAGCTGGCTTTACAATTACTGGATAATCTATTTCCTTTTCGATATTATTTATTATTTTTTCAAAACCTTCATTATATTCATCTAATGTATAGTATTGGCAGTCTAATATTGGAATCTCATTTTGTTTCAATATACATTTAAAAACATATTTATCCATTCCTGATGCTGATGCAATAATATCAGATCCAACATATGGAATATTAAACATTTTTAAATATCCTTGTAATGTTCCATCTTCTACATTAGTTCCATGTACAATTGGAAACGCAATATCTATATAATTATATATGTAATTCTCATATATTTTTTTATTGCATCTTAGTAGTGCTACCTTATTATCAATTTGTGCTAATGTAATCTGATAACTTTTATTTATCAAATTATCTATATTTTTATACTCCTCTATTTTATCTACTAATGGACCAGTATACATTTTGTTATCCTTTGATATATAGATTGGAACCACCTCATATTTGTCTTTATTTATATTTTCTATAGCTTGCAATGCAGTTATAATCGACACTTCATGTTCTACGCTTTTTCCTCCAAAAAATATTCCTACTTTAATTTTCATACTCTTCTCCCTTCCTATAAATTATAATTATCTGGTAAGTCATTCTCCAATAGAATATTAACTTTATCTTTTAAATTCATCATTCTTATATTTGCTACTGCCTCATTTGGTGTATTAACAATAAATATGTTTTCTTGTTTAAAATTATTTTCTAATATACCATTTTTTATTGGTCTAGAATGTTGTTCTCCAACAAGATATATGTAATCGCAAACTTTAGATAAATTTTTTCCTAGTTCATAATTATACTTTTCTTCATCATCTCCTAGTTCTATTAAGCCTGGTGTAACTACTATTTTTATCCCTTCGAAACTTGCTAATGTTTCTAATGCTGACTTAGAACTTATTGGATTTGAATTATATGAATCATCAATAATAGTCATGTTTCCATGTTTCTTTACTTCTAACCTGTGCTCAACATTTTTTAATTCTCTTACCGCTGATATTATCTTTTTTATTTCCACACCTAAATAATCTGCAATACTAATTGCTCCCATTATATTTATTATATTGTGTTTACCGATTAACTTAGTTTTTAGTGTTACTTCTTGATTTAATCTATCAAATATTTTAAATTCTAATCCTCTATCAGATGAATAAATATTATATCCCTTGTAATCCAAGTTGGAATTATCAATTCCATATGTTTTTATTTTTATATCTGATGTCTTTTCTTTTCTTAAATACTCATTATCAAAGTTTAAGAACATTGTTCCATTATTCTTTTTAATATGCTCTACTAGTTCAAATTTAGTTTTTATAATCCCATTAATATCTTTAAAAGTTTCTAAATGTTGTGGACCAATTGCTGTTATTATTCCAATACTAGGATTTACAATATCACATATTTCTTTAATATGTCCTGGTTTCCTTGCTCCCATTTCACATATAAAGATTTGATGTGTAGATTTCAAGTTCTCTCTAATTGTTTTTACAACACCCATTGGAGTATTATAATTTTTTGGTGTAGCTAAAACTTCATATTTTGTAGAAAGAATTTTCTCTAAGAAATTCTTTACACTTGTTTTGCCATAGCTTCCAGTTATCCCTATAACTATAAGTCCTGGCATTCTCTTTAAAATATCTTTGGCTTGTTTTATATATCTATTTTGAATATGTTTTTCTATCGGTATATTTATGTAGTTTGCAACAATTCCTATAAAAATGCTTAAAATGTTTATAATCATCAGCTTTAATAAAATTAAATTATTAATTCCTCCAGTGACTATTATTAATAACAATATAGCTATTTCCGTTGCTAACATTCTTTTTACTCTATTTGTTATTGCAAATGGAATTTTTTTCTTATTCTTTATTATATTAGTTATTATTGATATTCCTAGTATTATTATTGAAATAAATTCCGCAAATGTATTTTGAATTAATGTAAAAAGAAACGCAACAGTAATTAATATAATTTGTATTCCTATTTTTTTGTAATTTACTTTCATCCATTTTGTATGTAATAAAGTTGAGTACGAATTTAACTGAAACATATACATATGAAAATATATTAGCAATCCTAAATTTACAATATATTCAATACTTATTAGAATTTTCATTATTATCCTCCATTTAAAAATGTATATATAATTTGATTTATATAATAAGGTTGCTCTAAAAATACATAATGTGATGCACCTTTTATTTTCACTAGGCCTGCATCTGGTATTATCTTCTCCATTAGTTCTCCATCTATTATAGGTGTAGCTTCATCATTTTCTCCCCATATTAATAAAGTTGGTGAGTTTATCTTAGGTAATAATTCTCTTATATCTTGATTTACAAGTTTTACCATGGATTCTCTTAGTATTGGGCTTGCATTCCTATAATCCTCAGATCCAAATGAACTCTTTAACTTATCTAATAATTCGGGAAAATGCTTATTTATCAATTTAATGCTTAAAATCTTCTTGCACATTTTAAAAGTTCCGTATCTTTACACTTTGCATTAAACTCTTTTTATGTACTATTCCTGCACTACCTATCAATATTATTTTATTTATTTTAAATTTTAAATTGAACTTGGAAGCTAAATTTATAATTATCCTTCCTCCATTAGAATGTCCAATTAAATCTAACTCCTTTATTTTTTCTGATTTTATAAAATCAATAATAAATTGAGTATATTCCTCTAAGTTCCATGCTTGTTTTGGCTCTTCTGAGTCTCCAAATCCAGGGATATCTAAGCAATATACAGTAGCATAATCTGATACAGAATTAATAATAGTTCTATATGTATCAATATTAGCTCCCCATCCTGGAATAATTAATACATTCTTTCCTTTGCCTTCTTTTATATAGTTAATTTTTAAATTTCTAATAACTTTATTTATTAGTCTCATCCTCCCATTTTTTAGGTCGTATATATTTTATCTTGTATAGCCTGTTCTCTCAACTCACATTGTTTCACGTTTATTTTTAAAATTCACGTATAATTCATGTTTTGTAATTGACATAACTATATATATGCTTTATAATTATTATTGGTGATACTATGAGAAACAAAGATTTTGTACGATTAAATGTTAATGATAATTATTTATCTTTAGGTAATCTATTTAGAGTTGTAAAAGAACATTCATATAATTCCAATAATTTTTTACAATCTGATTTATTTGCTATACTTTTTAATACAGATGAAATTGCAGATAGTACTGTAAACAACTACTGCACTGGTCTTAGACCTATAAATATAATTTATAAAAATTATTATAGAGAAATTAAAAATAAATTTATTAAAGATAAAAGTGTTTTAGTTTCAACCATTAGTAAAGTATTAGAGTTAATAGATGATAGAATTTTTGATATAGATTCGGTTACTATTCAAACAATAAATAGCAACCTTAGACTTAAGTCAATTTGTGATAGATTGTATTCAATTAGTAAAAATGATTCTGATTTAACTATTTCTTTTGAAAATATTTTATATAAACATTTAACCAATTGTGATTTATATAGTTTTCTTGTTGAAGTATTATTCTATGTTATTTTGGAAAGAAAACAACCTATTTACCTTTCTGAAAATTTAAATGAGATTATAGAAAAGAAAATATATAATACCAATATATCTCTAAATGACATTCAAGAATTTATTGATATACAACTTAATTCCAGTATTTGGTCTATTAGAGGTATTAAAGAATTAGCTAAAAAAGATAATCCGTTTGCCTGTTTTGAGCTTGCCTCTATGGAATTCTATGGAATAATAACTGGCAAACCTAGATATGATATTGCATATTCATATTATAAAATATCAGCTATTAACAATCATCCTGTTGCAAACTGGGCTATTGGATATATGTATTATGAAGGATATATTGGAACAAAATCAAAGCATGATTTATACCTAGCATTTAAATATTTTAACAAAAGTAGAAAATTAAAATGTTCTAACTCTTTTAATAGTATTGGTTTAATGTTTTTAAATGGAAATGTTCCTCACATTAGAATAAACCAATCTAAAGCTATCGATATGTTTAATCAAGCAATATCTTTAGGCAATATTTATGCTTATAACAATATGGGATTAATTTATGAAAAAGATAAAAAATATTCTAAAGCATTTGATTATTATTTAACATCTGCTAACCATGGAGATAGCTGGGCTGCCAATAAAGTTGGTGAATATTATAGAAAAGGTTTAGTTGGTGCTAAAGATTATTCAAAAGCTTTTGAATATTACACATTATCAAGTGAATGTTCTAAATTTACACTATGTCCATGGTCAAAATACAATTTAGCTAAATACTTTTATATAAATGGAAATTTAGAAATTGGCATAAAAAAAGATCTTCCAAAAGCACTATCTCTATTGGAAGAAATTTCTAACGATTTAATAGAAGCAAAAGAATTATATGAAAGTCTTGTTACAAGCTAGCAAAATTCTTCCCATACAATATTTGCTAAATCTATTCCTTTATCTGTTAATCGAATATAGTTACCTACTATTTCGATTAACTTTTCATTTACCAACTTATTTAGTTCATCTTTATACACATATATCGGATTATCTATAAACTTTGTTTTAAAGTCTTGAATATTTACTCCCTCTATTGTTCTTAATCCTAAAATCATATATTCATTTTGTTGGTCTTTATCTCCCTGAACTTCATGAATTTCTCTATGTTTCTTATGTTCTTCGATATACCATGATAGATTTTCTGTGTTTGAATATCTTGTTTTTTCCATATATGAATGTGCGGCTAGTCCAAATCCCATGTATTCTTTTTGTTTCCAACAATCTAAGTTATGCTTTGATTCTTTTCCATGTTTTGAAAAATTAGATATTTCATAATGCTTATATCCCGCTTCCTCTAACTTCTCTTTCACAAACCAATACATCTTTCTTTCTGTATCATCATCTGGTAGTGTTACTTCTCTGTCTTCAATCATTTTTTCTATCTTAGTATTCTCTTCTACGATTAAAGAATATACAGAAATATGCTCTGTATTTAATTCTATTATTTTTTCAAGTGAACTTTCAACATCTTCTACTGATTGTTTAGGCAAGCCTATTATCAAATCTACGTTAATATTTTTAAATCCAACTTCTCTTGCTAATTTATATGTTTCTAAAAAATCTTCGTAATTATGAATCCTGCCTATTATTTTTAATAATTCAGTTCTTGTTGATTGTAGTCCAATACTTAATCTGTTTATTCCTGCATTAAAGTAATCTTGTAGCTTTTGTTTAGTTACTGTTCCTGGATTAACTTCTATTGTAATTTCTTCCGCTTCTTTAATATTTATTTGTTCAAGCAATTCTATTATATAAGAACTATCTATAAACGATGGTGTTCCACCTCCAATATAGATAGTCTTTATTTTATATTTATTTAGTTCCGCTTCTTGAATTTCTTGTTTTAGCGTTTGTATATACTTTTCTATTTGATCTGTACAATTTGCAAATGATATAAAATCACAGTAAAAACATTTCTGTTTGCAAAAAGGGATATGTATATACACTCCAATTTCTTTTTTACTCATCTTTTTGTAATTCCTTTGCCATTTGATTTAATTTATTAAGTCTATGACTTACTCCTGATTTACTTATTGGTTTCTTTAGCATTTTACCTAAATCTTCATAAGATAAATCTGGTTCTTTTATTCTTAATTCTGCAAGTTCTTTTAATTCTTCTGATAATGAATTAAATTTTCTATGCTTCTTTAAGTATTTTATACTTTCTATTTGTGCATTTGCAGCCGTCATTGTTTTATTTATATTTGCAGTCTCACAATTTACTATTCTATTTATATTATTTCTAGCATCTCTTAATACTCGAACCTCTTCAAATTTTATAACTGCATGACTCGCTCCTATTAATGCAAGAAATGAAACAATATCTTCTCCATCTTTGATATATACAATATAACCTTGTCCTTTTTTAGTAATCTTAGCATTAATATCAAAGTTAGTCAGAATAGTCTGAAATTCTTCTGCCTTTTTCTCAGTTCTAAACAATACTTCCAAATGGTAATCCTTTTCAGGATCATTAATAAATCCTGACTTTATAAACGCTTCTCTTATTACCAATCTACTAATCTGTTCATCCTGTTTTAAATTACTATTAACATCCCACATCTTAAGCTGCAATAATTCATCTTTAATCTCAGAAGCAAAAGACATACTCATCCTCCTTACTTTATTATACATTGCATATTATTATTCTATCATTTCCTGCCAAATCCTTTTTTGAGTATATATTTTGATATTTCATTTCTTCTAATAATTCTGTAACCTCATCTTTTTGATCATCACCAATTTCTATACACAAATATCCACTTGGATTCAAATGTTTGTATGCCTCATTTGCAATTATTCTATAGAAGTCTAGTCCATCATCTCCGCCATCTAATGCAAGTTTAGGTTCATTTTGAACTTCCTTACTTAATGTATCAATTACTTTTGTTTTTATATATGGAGGATTAGATACAATAATATCAAACTTACCATCTATATTTTCAAACATATTAGATGTAATAAACTTAATTTTGTTATCTTTATCATTCTTTTTGGCCACTTTTAACGCTTCATTACTTACATCAGAGGCAACAATATTAACATTATCTAAACTCTTAGATATACTAACAGCAATAGCACCGCTTCCTGTACACAAATCTAATATACTGCACATATCATATTTATTCGCAATACTAACAACCTCTTCTACAAGCACTTCTGTATCAGGTTGAGGTATTAAAACATTCTCATCAACATAAAAATCTACACCACAGAACTCTTGTTTGTGTATTATATACTGCAAAGGTTTTCCGCCAATCAAATCACGAACATATTTTCTGAACATATCTTCTATTTCTAACTCTTCATCAGCATTTATCACCAAAAACTCTTTAGGTTTATCTAAAATGTTAGCCAATAATATTCTTGACTTCATCAAAGCATCTTCTATGTTATTTTCTTTCAATAATCTTACTGCATATTCTAAATTTTGTTTAATGGTCATTTTAATACTCCTTATATGATTTATGCTAAAATATCTCCACATGGAAATTCATTTTTAAAATTTTAAAGCAACTGTATTTAACATTTTAAAAAACGAATTTCCAGCAAGATGGAGTAAAGTCATTCTTATATGTAAAGATCTAGAATAGTTAACTCATTTTCTCTTTAATTTTTGAAAGTGTGTTAAGCGCATCTATTGGAGTTAATTCATTTAAATTAATCTTATCAATCTCATGTGCAATTTCAGCTAGTTTATAATTATATAGGTTTAATTGACCTTCTGCCACCATGTTATTATTCTCTTGCTTTTTATTATTTAATACACTCTTTCTTTCTAGTCCTCTTAAAATCTCATTAGATCTTTTTACTACTGCTTGTGGAACACCTGCAAGTTTTGCTACATGTATACCATAGCTCTCATCAGTTCCACCATTTACTATTTTTCTTAGGAAAATTATATCTTCTCCTTTTTCCTTTACAGCAATAGAATAGTTCTTTACACCTTCTATCTTATTTTCCAATTCTGTTAGTTCATGATAATGTGTTGCGAACAAAGTTTTGGCTCCGCATTTTTCTGTATTAGATATGTGTTCTACAACTGCCCAAGCAATAGATAATCCATCATATGTAGATGTTCCTCTACCAATTTCATCTAATATTATTAAACTATTAGCAGTTGCCTCTCTAAGTATTGTCGCAACTTCCATCATTTCAACCATGAATGTACTTTGTCCCATACTTAAATCATCTGATGCACCGACTCTTGTAAATATTTTATCTACTACTCCTATTTTTGCATGAGATGCTGGTACAAAACTTCCTATTTGAGCCATTAATGTTATTAATGCAACTTGTCTCATATATGTAGATTTTCCCGCCATATTAGGTCCTGTTATAATTGCAAGTCTGTCTAGGTTTCTATTTAAATATGTATCATTACTTACAAACGAACCTGTATCTACCATTTTTTCAATAACTGGGTGTCTACCTTCTTTTATATCTATTTCTCCACCATTATCAACTATTGGTTTTACATAGTTCATATCTTCAGCAACAATAGCAAGGGATGTCAATACATCTAGAGTTGCGATTATATTGGCTGTCTTTTGTAATCTCACAATGTTCTTTGCTAATATATTTCTTACTTCCACAAATAAGTTATATTCTAAATCTACTAACTTTTCTTCTGAACCTAAGATTTTATCTTCTAATTCATTTAATTCTGCTGATATATATCTTTCACAATTTGTTAATGTTTGTTTTCTAATATATCTATCTGGTACTAAATTTAAATATGATTTTGTAACTTCAAAGAAATATCCAAATACTTTATTGAATCCAACTCTTAAGTTTTTTATTCCAGTTTCTTCTTTTTCTCTTTGTTCTAATTCTAATAGCCATTGTTTACCATCTGTAGATGCTTTTTTGTATTCATCAACCTGTTCGTTATAGCCTTGCTTTATCAAGCCCCCCTCTTTTACAGAAATTGGTGGTTCATCTACTATTGCTTTCTCTATTAAGCTAGCTAAATCTTCACAAGTATCTAGTTCTTCTTCCAATCCTTTTAATAGCCCTGTATTAAGCTCTTTTATCATAGTTTTTATCGTTGGTATTTGTTGCAATGAGTTCTTTAGTGATATTAAATCTCTACCATTACTATTTGAATATGCAATTTTTCCTACTAGTCTTTCTATATCGTATACTTTCTTTAAATTATTTTGTAGTTCTCCACGTAGTATAATGCTCTTTTTTAGTTCTTCAACAGCATCTAATCTTGCATGTATCTCATTTATATCTAATAGTGGTTCACCTATCCATTTTCTTAACATTCTTCCACCCATAGATGTTGATGTTTTATCCAATACCCATAGCAAAGTTCCTTTTTTTGCTTTATCATGTTGTCTTTCTAATAATTCTAAATTTTTTCGTGCTGTTATATCCAAAGACATATATTTTTGTAAATTGTATAGATTAATATGTTGTATATGTTCTAATTTTATTTTTTGTGTTTGATTTAAATATTCTAATAAAGCATTAATTGCTGCAACTTCAAATGTATTATCACTTAAATCTGTTACTTTTTTATTTTCATTTGTAAATGTATAATTTTCAAGTAATGTGTTACTATCTTTTTTGAACATTTCATCTGAAGCATTGTTTATATATAAATTAAATCGTTTATTTATTTGTTTTATTTCTTCTGATGAACTATATAAGAAATTATTTACTACTATTTCTGCGGGGTTATATTTTGCAAGTTCATCTAATAATATTGGAAAGTTATTTGTTTCTATTATTTTAGTTGCATAAAAATCACCTGTTGAAACATCACATACCGCAATTCCAAAATATATTCCTTCTTTATATACAGACATTATATAATTGTTTTTCTTTTCATCTAACATATTGCTTTCAATTACTGTTCCTGGTGTTACAACTCTTATAACATCTCTTTTTACTATTCCTTTTGCTTCTTTTGGATCTTCAAGTTGTTCACATATTGCAACCTTATATCCTTTTTCAATTAATCTTGAAAGATAGCTATCTACAGCATGATGAGGAACCCCACACATAGGTGCACGTTCTTCTTGTCCACATTCTCTACCTGTTAATGTTATTTCTAATTCTCTAGAAGCTATTTTTGCATCTTCAAAAAACATTTCATAGAAATCTCCTAATCTATAAAAAACAATTGCATCATTATATTGTTTTTTTATATCTAAATAATGTTGCATCATAGGTGAAAATTCTGCCATAAAACTACCTTCTTTCCTCATTTTTCGACATGTATTATATCATAAAATCACATTACAGACAATAAAAAAACTTGTATATATTATACAAGTTTTTTATTTAAGATATTTAATCTCAAATGTTGTTTCTTTATTTAGTTCTGATTCTACTTTAATGTATCCATTACTTTTTTCTATAATTGTTTTTGCAAGTGATAATCCAATTCCTATACTTTCTTCTTTATCATTTTTTACTTTATAAAATCTTTCAAATATATGTTTTTTATCTTCTTTAGAAATTCCTCTGCCAGTATTAGTTATTCTAATTTTAGTAAATACACTATTATTTTCTACTTTAATTTTTATTTTAGAATTAGGGTTACTGTGTTCAATAGCATTTTTTACTATGTTGGTTATCGCCTCTAATTGCCACTTATAATCTGCTATTATCTTTGCATCTTCTGGTATGTCTGTTACTATCTCAACTTCTTTTATTTCTATCAGAATTGATAAGTTTGCTTTGACATTATTTATTAATTCATTTATTTTTATCTCTTTGTTTTCCATTATTATTGTACCTGCATCAAATTTGGCTATCTTTAATAACGATATAACTAATGAGCTTATCCATTCTGTTTGTTTACTTATTTCATTTAAAAAATCTAATCTTGTTTCTTTATCCATGTCTGGATTTTCGTTTATATTATCTAGCATTATTCTTATCGAAGTTAATGGAGTCTTTAACTGATGTGATATATCTGCAAGTGAATTACTCAAATTTTCTTTCTCTTGTATACTATTTTCTGCCAATTCTTTTAGTAACACTGTTGTTTTATACAGTTCATTTCTAAGTTTTGATAACTCATCTTCTCCATTATCCTCAATTTTCAAAGTATAATTTCCATTGTTTATTCCTCGTAAATACCTATTTATTTCCTTTATCTTTTTATCTTGAATTATTGCATATAAAAAATATATTCCCAAAGCTACCACAAAAAATGCTATTAAAAATATTACATTTATTATAATACTTTTATTCATAGCATCCTTTAATTTATCTATAGCTACTACCTCATCATCATATCCATATTTATGCAAAATCTTCTCTTTATCCTTTGGTTCATCTTTAATCGCTCTAATAAGCTCGTCCTCTCTCATCTCTGGATGGTTCTCCAGAATCTGCGACATAATACTATCCAACTTATCATTAAAAATCCTCGAATACATTTTAACCTGCACACCAATTATGATGCTGAAGATTCCTACGAATACAAGTATTAAACATAGATTTATTATGAATATTTTTCTTAAGTTTTCTTGTTTAAAAAACTTCAATTTTTATCTCACTCCTCCTGAATCTTGTATCCAACACCTTTAACAGTCTTAATGATATTTTCATCACCAAGTTTTGCACGTATTCTTTTTATATAAACAGTAAGAGTATTGTCATTTACAAAGTTTCCTGCAACATCCCAGATTTTATCTAATATTTGCTCTCTTGTTACAATTTTTCCAGTATTGTTGAATAACAAAAGCAATATTTTGTATTCTAATGCTGTAAATTCTATCTCTTGTCCTGCTACTTTCACTGTTTTTGCATCTAAATTTATTTCTATATTTTTATATGTAATATTGTTGCTTCCTTTATTCTGTCTTCTGAGTATGTTGTTAATTCTTGATACTAGTTCTCTTGATTTAAACGGCTTAACTACGTAATCTTCTGCTCCCATATCTAGTCCTTTTACAATATCTTGTTCTTCATCTTTAGCAGTCAAAAAGATTACTGGCACATCAGTATATTGTTTTATATATTCGCAAAGATTAAATCCGCTTCCATCTGGCAAAGTAATATCAAGAACAGCTAAATCAATTTCATCTTTTCCAATTACCTTCATAGCTTCTTCAAAGCAAAAAGCTACAATAACTTTAAATTTTTCTTGTTCTAATAAATATTTTAACCCTTTTACAATAACTTCATTATCCTCTACAATCAAGATATTCTTCATATTTTTCCTTTCATTATTTGGACTATTTCGTACCAAAGCATAGCTCTTTGGAATTAATTTTTTCTCTTAGCCTCTCAAACAATTTTTGTATATAATCACCACTTACTTTGAATAGTTTACATGCTTTTTTCATAGATTCCTCATTAAATGTATTTTCAGAAAAATATCTTAAGATTCGTTGTTCATCATCATCTTCTGATAATTTTCTAATAACTGTGCAAATGTCTTCATCATCTGAAATTTCATCATCAACACCTGTCGTTTTCATAGCTACCTCATACGCTTTTCCTGTGTTTTCTTTTACGCAAAAAGTTTTTATATTATTAATGGCATTAAAATATGCTTTTTTATATAATATAGCTCCATGTCTTTCTTCATATGTACTTGAGGTTATAGTAAAATATCCATTTTCATCCATAGGATTTCCCTGTTCTGCTATATATAAGTATCCTTCTTGTAATAAATCTTGATAAAATACTGCACATTTATATCCATTAGATTGCATATATCCTATTGCAGATCTAATTGCCACTCTCAATATCTCTATAATTTCATTAATATTGTTTTTACAATAATTATTGGGTAATGGACCAGATTTATGTTCTCCTGTAGAAATACTTTGTGCATTTCTATAATTGTGTGAAATTCTATAAAAATTTGATCTACTTTTTTCCATAACATTTACGACTAAATCGTATGTTGATATTCCCAGATTTGAAGCTAACTGTTCTAATTCTTCCATTGAATAATAAGTTCGTATATTAGGATTTATTTCACTCATAAAGTTTTCTCTCTTTGATATAACTATAGCATCTTTTTTAGTCTTATATTTCTGTGAAAAACATTTTTTAACCCTACCAGCTATTAAGTCATAATATAACTGTTCACTTTTTCCTAATACATATACCATAAAATCTCTAACATTTATATTATATTTTTCTGAAAGACTTTCTATTTCTGCTGTCTTAAATTCATAATTTCCTGTTCTCTGCATTCTCTCTATAACAAAATCTTCTAGTATTTCTTCTCCTATAGTTTGCATTCTCTGATGTTTAAATGTCATATACTTCTCAGACCAAAAAGTACCAGTTTCAGAAATAGATTTACGTTGTTTTCCAAATGAATTTATTCCTAAAACTTTACCCAAAAGGTCTCTAATGTTAATTCCAAATTTTTTTGAATACTCATTAATTTGCTCATATGTAAATTTGCCTGAAAAATCTGTTCTTCTTCTTGAATTTAAAATTGCTTCTAAAATATTGTCCTCTATACTCCTCAAATATCCTTCTTTATCTTCTTCATATCTTTTGGAATACGCTTCTTTATAGTCACCTCTTTTAAGTGCATTTACTCTGCCTCTACTAATATCTAGGATATTTTCACAAAGGTCATTTAAATTTACTGATAAAGATGAACTTAATGTTTCTAATTCTTTTAGATTAAAGTTTTTAGAGTAATCCGTTTTTATTTTCTCTTTAATAATTTTTAATCTATATGCTGAGGCCTGTTTCTCAAAAAATTCTTGTTTTTTTATTTTATACTCAATACATTTTACAAAATCATTATTGCCATTTCTTAAATAATATATTTGTCGTTCACTAAGTTTTAAAATATTAGTACAAAACGTTTCCATTTCCATATTATAAACTTTAGCAAATGTTTCTATTTCTTTTAAGGTTAAATTATACGAATCATCTTTCCTTATTTTTATTGTAATAATAGAATTCCATATTGCATTAATATCCATTTTTACCTCACTTCTAGCATAATATTATATCACGAAGTCAGGCACTATGTAAACTAAAACCTAGTACAAAATAGCCCCACGTGGAAATTAATTTTCTAAATTTTAAGTAACTGCATTAAAATTTAAATAACTTGAATTTCCATCAAGATGGAGCTAACTTTATATTTAAATCAATAATATTGAGGTTATATATTATCTTTCCTTATAGTCTCAATAATATTCTGTTTATTAATCTTATTCAAAGAATACTTCATTGTAATTCCAATTATTATAAATACAAATACTATTGCAATTACTATTGCATTAATTGGCAAATTATATCCTAAATCCATTTCTTTTGCAAAACCATTATAAATTCCATATGAACCTAAAATTCCTAAAGGTAGCCCAATTATTAATGATTTTATTCCATACATTATACTTTCTAACCTTATCATTCTATTAAACTCTTTTGTTGTCATACCAATAGACTTTAATGTTGCAAATTCTTTACTTCTTAATATCATATTTGTTGTTATTGTATTAAAGATATTTGTTACCCCTATTAATGATATTACCGTTATGAATCCATAAAGGAATATTGCCATTACTAATACTATTTTCTTCTGTGCACTAATATAAGAATCTATGTTTTGAATATCTAGATTTAAGTATCCATTTTCATCTTTAAAGTTCTTTATATCTTTCTCCATTTGATCTGCATTGTCTGAATATATCATCAAAGCTCCTAATGGATAATTATCGGGATTATCCTGTAATACTTCTGTTATAAAGTCCTGTGATACTAATAACATTCCCCCATCACAATATACTTGTTCAAATCCCATCGGTCTTTGAGTAGATTTTGCAGATATCTTTGCAGATATTTGTTTTTCTTCTTTTGATTTTAATGTTATTGTGTCACCTTTTTTTATATCATATAAATTTACTACTTCTTTTGAATTATCTTCATTATATTGAATCTCATCATCTATTAATATTACTGCTGTTTTGTAATCATCTTCTTTTAGTCCAATTTCTTTCATATATTTTTTAAAATAATCATTGTTATATACCACTATTGAAGTTCCTTCATCTTCAGTTATTCTGTCTTTATCTTTAGCATATTTATACATATCAGTCTTTAAACTTGTTTCCCATGTATATGAATACTCTTTTACTCCATCTAATTTAGCTATTTTCTTATATATTTCTTCCTCTTCTTTTTCTTTTTTCGAATCTGATCTTCCATAATTTACATATATATTATATTTAAAATTTGTATAGTAATAACTTGTTGTATCCATTCCATAACTTAGAAAACTTGATAGCGATACAAATATAAATATACTTACTACTATTGATATTACTGTAGTTCTATATTTTTTCTTGCTTCTTTTTAAATTTTTACTTGCAATTACTCCACCTATTCCAAATACAGCTTTTGTAATTTTTGATGTTCTTACTTTTTTTGCTTTTATTTTTATCTCATTATTTCCACGTATTGATTCTATTGGTGAAATTTTTGCAGCTTTTTTAGCAGGAATTAATGTTGATAAATAAATTGTTATTAGAGATATTGCTATAGAAATTACTATTCCTATTATATTTATACTATAAACAAATTCCATTCCAATTAGTTGATCGCTTAATATATAATTTACTACTTGCAATAAAATTATTATAGCTACAATTCCTAGTAAAATTCCCAATGGAATCGCAATTAAGCCTACAACCATTCCTTCAAATACAACATTCTTTTTTATTTGCTTTGATGTTGCCCCAATACTTGCAAGCATTCCATATTGTCTATTTCTTTCAGATACTGATATATTAAAGCTATTTCTTATTACAAATACACTACTAATAATTATTATAAAGATTACAATTACAGCAATATAAATCACAGCTGCCATTGCACTATCTCCTAGTCCTCCTTGGTATCTTATTAAATCCCTGTTCGATTCAATATCATTTGTTTCTAAATTATCAGATATTTCGTCATTTAAAGTTTTATATTCATATGCATGTTTATACAATACCGAAATATTTTCATTATCTCTTAGTTTTTCCTTAAATGTTATAACTTTATATCCTGGTGATACATATCCTTCATAACTTAATCTCTCTGTTATTCCTACTATTGTATATGTTCTTTCTTCAGTATTAATTATATACTCCATAAATTCGCTTTCTTCATATACATCTAATTCTTCATTATACTCAACATTATATGGGTTTGAATCATCTAGTTTAAATCCTTCTTCTGTGACTCTATCTCCAACCTTAAGAGTTATTGTATCTCCCACTTTCCAATTAACCTGAGCATCTGATCTAATATGTTCTGATATTAAAATTTCATTTGAATTTTCTGGTAATCGTCCATTAATAAGTTTAATTCCATAATTTTCTAAGGCAGTTTTATCATATTCCATTACTTGAACGTATGGTTTTCCGCTATTTTCACTACCATCTAAAATTGCCCATCCTAATTGGCTAGTGAAAAAATACTGTTTTACTTTCTGATTTTCTGTAACATAACTAAATTTATCTCGTGATACATTATTAAATTTAACATGGAAATTACCATCAGTTGCTATACATGCATTTACAAGTGTCTTTTGAAAACTAGATACTAATCCTGCAACTCCACATATAAGTGCAGTCGATAGCATAATTCCAATTATTGTAACAATAGTTCTTTTTTTATTTAAACGTAAATTTTTTATTGTAAATCTATTTAAAATTTTCATCTTATAATCCTTTCTTTTTATAATCTAGTTTTTTTCATCCTTAATAATTCTTCCATCCTCGATTACAATAACTCTTTCTGCTTCTTTCGCAATTTCTAAATCATGAGTAATTATTATAACTGTTTGATTAAACTTTTTATTAGAAAGTTTTAATAGTGATATAATTTCCTCACTTGCTTTAGAATCCAAATTTCCTGTTGGTTCGTCTGCTAAAAGTATTGCTGGGTTATTTATCATTGCTCTTCCTATAGAAGCTCTTTGTTGCTGACCTCCTGATAATTGGTTTGGTAAATGTTTTCTTCTTTCTGATAATCCAAGTGTTTTTAATAATTCCTCTAATTTTGCTTTTTCTACTTCTTGACCATCTAAATCACATGGTAATGTTATATTTTCTTCTACATTTAATATTGGAATTAAATTATAGAACTGATATATTAACCCAATTTGTCTTCTTCTAAATATTGCTAGATTATCATTGTTTAATGAATAAATATCTTTTCCATCAATAAAAACTTTACCACTATTAGGTCTATCAACTCCTCCAATTAAATGTAATAAAGTCGATTTACCACTTCCACTTGCTCCAACAATTGCAACAAACTCACCTTTTTCAACAGAAAAAGATATATTATCAACTGCATTAATTTTATTCTCACCTTTACCATACGATTTTGTTAAATTCTGAACTTTTAAAATTTCCATTACATTCCATCCTTCCTTTTTACAATCTATAACTTACTTTATTCATTATTTAAAATTCTTTCTGCTTCTTCCTTTGTTAGTTTCCCATATTTAATCATTTTAGCTATTACCTGTTCTTGTCTTTGTTTCGCTAAATTAGGATTTACATTAGGTGCATATACTGCAGGAGCATTAGGAATTCCTGCAAGCATTATACATTCTTCATCTTTTAATTGTTTTGGTTCTTTATTAAAATATCCTTGTGATGCATCTCCTATATTGTAATAACCATTTCCAAAATAGATAGTGTTCATATATAGCTCAAAAATTTCTTCTTTTTCATATGTTTTTTCTATTTTTTTGCCATAAAACACTCTGCAATTTTTCTTGTTATTTTCTTCTCTTGTGTAAAATACAGATTTTTAGCAAGCTGTCCAGTAATTGTACTTCCACCTTCTTTAAAGCTAAAAGTTCGTATGTCTGTTACTGCTGCTCTTATAATTGCAATTACATCTATCCCATGATGGTCATAAAATCTATGATCTTCCACTGATATAACTGCATCAATATAGATTTGTGGTACATCAGATAATTTAGTATAACTTTCTCCGTTCCATTATTTTTCGGATTTTTTCATTCAATGGTTCATCTTCTAATGCTTGAGTATACATAGAATATCCTTTTCCCACCAATAACGCACCTATACTCATTAATATCAAGAATATAATTAATAGTACTTTTAAAAATTTCTTCATATACTACTACCTCTTTTTTCATATATCACCATAAATAAAAATGCATTTTTTTAGTTTATGTGATTATTTTAACATTGTAAAGTGACTTTAAAATGACAATATAAAAAAATTAAATAAATTTTTTATATTACATTATGCTAGACAATTATATAATAATATGATATAATTAATGTTCAATTTATATAAAGGAGTGATTCCATGCAAGAAATCCGTATGCGGAAACTTGGTGAAGGTGGAACGTCTTTGACAGATGTTCTTCATCACCACTTTTCCTGGGTGGACCGTATCACCCAAACTCGTTCCAATCTGCCTTGTTCGGAAAGGTACGAGATGGCCGTTAACAGCAACATCGCCGACGGTGACTCACGCATTTTCGAATTCGAGCAGTTCGCTGAGCAAGTCTTTGAGGTTCAGCAGCGGAGAGCTTCAGTTATCTTCTGTTGGAAAACAACTGGGCTTACGCTGTATGTATTTAACTGAGTAGCTTAGCACACCCCTAAATAGCTTTAAAACTTTTGGCTATTACACGCAATTTGAGGCAGTTCCCTAACCAGGGGACTGCCTCAAGTGTTTTTTATTCTATCGATATACTTCTTAATATATCTCCATCTAAATTTTTTAGTTCAATTTTTCTTTCATCTATTGTTAAATAGCTCTTTAGAGTTCCACCTCTTGGTTTAGAAATTGATCCAGGGTTTGCTATTATCTTATCTCCTATTTTTTCAATAATACCAACATGAGTATGTCCTGAAATGAATATATCTCCACAGTTTTCTGGTAAATTGTTTCTGTTATAGATATGTCCATGTGTTATTGTTACTTTTTTATCATTAATTTCAATTGTTTTTATAAAACTTAATCCGAAATTAAAAATATTATCAATATCAGAGTTATCACAATTTCCTTTGACAGCAACTATACAGCCTGCCATATTATTTAATATTTCTGCAATTTCATAATCTGTTGAAGAATGAAAATAACTAGAAAAATCCCCTAATATTATTAGCTTTTCTGCATTTTCTTCTCTATATCTTTCTATTGCTCTATTTAAGCAATCTAAGTTTCCATGTATATCTGATATACACATTACTTTCATTAATATCACCTTTTAATATTGGCGGAGTGAGTGGGATTCGAACCCACGTGCCAAGAACTTGGCTAACTGTTTTCGAGACAGCTTCGTTATGACCACTTCGAT
>CAYMDN010000025.1:0-21098 GCA_964389545.1 uncultured Clostridium sp.
TTGAAACAAATGATAAGAGGATTTTAATAGATCCAGGTAATTTAAAATACAAAGAAGAATATTTCGATATTTGGAATAGTGTAGATATTATTTTAATAACACATAAACATCCAGATCATTGTAATACAGCAATACTAGAAAAACTAAATAAAGATATAATAATTTATTCTACAGAAGAAGTGGCAGATGCAAATCAAAGTTTAAAAATAAATATCATTAAGGAAAATGATATTATACAATTAGACAATATAAAAATAGAGGTAGTTCACGCAGTACATGGATATCAACCATTATTAAAAGGAGCAAAAGAGATACATGAAAATGTAGGCTATATTATAGATGATGGTAAGACTAGATTATACACAACGAGTGATACTATTTGTTTTAGAAATGACTATAAAGCAGATATATTGTGTGCACCAGTAACTGGACATGGTTTAACAATGTCAGCATTTGAAGCAGCTTTATATGCAAAAGAAGTAGGAGCAGTATTAACAATTCCAATTCATATGGATAATCCTGCATTTCCACCAGACTTGGAGTTTATAAAAGAAATGTTTGAAAAATATGAAGCAGAATATGAAATTATAGAAAATGATGAAAGTATTGAAATAGAATAAGAAAGAGGGAAAAGAAATGGAAAATTATTTTATAATACATGGAAGTTTTGGAAGCCCATTTGGAAATTGGTTTAAATGGTTACACGATTTTATAGAAAATGAAGGAAAACAAGCGTATGTACCGCAATTCCCAACAGGAGTAGAATATCAAAATTACGAAAACTGGAGTAAATTACTAAAATATTATTTAGATATAAATCTAATAAATGAGAATACAACTATAGTAGCACATAGTATTGCACCAGTATTTGTCAGCAAATTCTTAACAGAGAATAAAGTAAAAGTTAAAAAGCTAATCTTTGTATGTGGATTCAATAATTATTTAGGAATAAATGAAGAGTATGATACAGTAAATAGAACAATGTATTTTGACAATTTGGAATATATTAAACAATATGCAAATGAAATAATATGCTTTTATTCTGATAATGATCCATATGTAAAATATGATGTAGAAAAAGATTTTGCCAATAAAACTGCAACAAAACAAATTATAATACCAAATGCAGGACATATCAACGCAGAAACAGGATACAATACATTTGAAGATATTATAAGCTATTTATAGTGAGGTGATTAATTTTATGAATATAATAACAAAATACATAATGGTTTTCTTTGTTAGTATGGTTCCTGTAATTGAACTGAGAGGTGCAATTCCAATTGCGGTTGGAATGGGACTAGACAAATTAATTTCATTTATAATTTGTATTATTGGCAATATGATTCCAGTTCCTTTTATCTATCTTTTTGCCAGAAAAATTTTAGAATGGGGAAAGGATAAGAAAGTTATAGGAAAGATTTTTAGCTTATTATTGCAAAAAGGTGAGAAAGCAGGAGAAAAACTAAAAAGTACAGCCGGTAAAGGATTATATTGGGCATTATTTGCATTTGTGGCCATTCCACTTCCAGGAACAGGTGCTTGGACAGGAACATTAGCTGCAAGTATTTTGAATTTAGATTTTAAAAAAGTAGTAATTGCAACAATGTGTGGTGTTCTAAGTGCAGGCTTAATTATGATGGCAATTTCATTTGGTGTATTTGATATACTTTTATAAATTTTTGAAATATAATTGACAATAAGTAAATATTATGTTAATATGAATAATGGACTCAATTTAGTAATCTCAAACTCCATTGGGACTTCCCGATGATTATCACATAGAAGTTTAGAGCAGAAGAGAGGTGAGATGATGAACCAAGTAAGAATTCTTATGGTTATGGTGTTAACGTGGTTGGAGCTGTTTACTGCAATTCAGTACGTTTTGGCAAGCAACACAATCAAAAAGAATGTGGATAAAAAAAAGGTAGCTAAAGCAAAAGCAATCAAAAATATGAGCTACTGGAAATTTGCCATCGTAATGGTCCTCAAAGTGGTCACAGAGGAGCAACTCAATGTTGCACAATCTATGCCTGCATTGTGGTTTGTGGACATGATTCTGATGAATGTTGCTGTTGTAACGCTGATTGTGCGGTATTGTTGCGGACAGAAACGTAATTAACAGTGAAATCACGAAAAAACACCAAAAGGTGCCGAGTATATTTTGTGCGAAAACGCGGGAAATATATTCGGTATCTTTTTTATGCGAAGAATTATAGATAGTTTTAAATAAATTTAAAATATATATTGAAAGAAAAAATTAATACTGATATAATATAGCTAATACAAAGGTAAAAACTTTGGTGCATTTTTATAATGTGATGAAAAGAGGGAGAATATGAACAAGAGAAAAATTTTAGTTTTAGTAATTATATTACTTGCAATACTTGTTAGCAGTACAGGAACTATAATATATACTACTAATAAGAAGGGAACTGATGTAGCAGAAGTAACAGGAGAAAGAAAAGTATTAGTTGAATTTTCATATAGTAATGCTGCGTGGGGCTTTGCTTATAATGGAGTAGTAATTTGCGAAAATGGAGAGGTATATGATTTTTCATTCGAACAACCATCTAATGTAGAATATACAGATTTAAATGCTATAAGTGAAGACATATTAAACCATAAAACAGTACAAAGAAAAAGTATTGAACCAAACGATTTAAAGAAGATAAAAGAGCTGTTAAATACAATAGAGGATGATTGCACATCAAATTTTGTTGCAATGGATGCAGGGCAAAACACAATAAAATTATATAATTATAATGATAATAAAACAATAACATTAAAATCAAGAGGAGATGTAGAAATAAATAATAATAGTAACAATGCAGAAGAGTTACTAAACTTATTGGCAAAGTATAATGTTAAAACAAATGAACTATTTGCAAATGCTAGAGCTGAGACATAGCAGGCATAAAGCAGAATTAGGAAACGAACTAAAGAACAGACATAGGAGGAAATAATGGAACTAACTCCAACATATATTACATCGCAGGCTTTTGCAGTAATTATGTATATATTATTAGCGTTTACATATTACTTAAAAGATAGAAAGAAAATTTTAGTGTTTAATTTTTTATCAATACTGGCAAATAGCGTAGAATTTATTTTATTAGGTGCGTATTCTGGACTTGCGATGAATGGTGTGGCTATATTAAGAGATATTATATTTATTGCAGATAAAAATAACGATAAAACTACAGTAAAGGATATAGGAATTCTATTGTTGCTAGTAGCAATTTCAATACTACTAAGTATAATTACTTTTGATGGAATATTTAGTTTATTTGCAATGGGGGCAACTATGATATTTACATATTCTGTTTGGCAAAAAAATACAAAAGTATACAAACTTTTGGGACCTTTTGTTAGTCTGTGCTGGATAGTATATAAAATTCATATTAAATCTTTAATTGGAATTATCTTGGAGAGTGTACTATTAATATGCACGATAATAGGATATAGATTAGAAGTAAAAAAAGAAAGAAATAAAAACAACCAGTTTACTTGAAATAAGTAAATTGGTTGTTTTTATATAAAGTCATTACAAGCTCCTACAATTACAGTTAAGTTGAGTTTTAAAAATTCATATGCTATAATCAGATAATCTAAAAAGAAAAAGGAGATTGCTGAATGGATAAAGGAATTATTATGCCAGATTATAATCACAGTATTTTAAATTTAATTACATCTATATTAAAAGAGTATAATGTTGAAACTAAATATAAAGGTTTAGAAGTTATCGATTTATTCCTCAAAGACAAATATAAAAATATCGTTCTAATTGTACTAGATGGAATGGGAGAAGCAATATTAAAGAAAACATCTCCGAATGGATTATTTATTAATAACCAAAAAGATATAATAACATCGGTATATCCAACTACTACTGCTGCCGCAATGACAACATATTATTCTGGAAAACCACCAATTGAAACTGGCTGGATTGCAGCATGTTTGTTTTTTAAGGAATATGGAAGGAATATTAAACCGTTACAAGAACAAGATGCATATACACATGAGAAAATAAATCAGGATAGTATAAAAATATCAAACATAATAGGCTATAAGACAATATATGAACAAATGGAAGAAAGCTCGAAAAACGTAAAAACATATGAAATCAGACCAAGTAATTGTGCACCCAAATTTAAAAGGACAATTGAAGCGGATAATATAAAAGAAATGTGTAAACAGGTATATAAACTCTGTAATGATGATGAAAAAAAGTTTATATTGTCATATAGTTCTAATCCAGATACAATAATTCATGATACAGGATGCTATTCTAAAGAAACAAAAGACTTCATTTTAAATGCAGAAAAAGAAATAGATGCATTACTTAAGAAATTACAAGGAACAAATACATTGTTAATTATATCTGCGGATCATGGACACCAAGACATAAAAGGAGATATAGACGTTTTAAATATTAAAGAATTACAAGATTGCTTATTAATGCCTGCAATGTTTGAACCACGAAATACAACATTTTTTGTTAAACCTGATAAAAAGGATAAGTTTGAAGAATTATTTAAGGAAATTTTTAAAGACAAATACATTTTATATAAAAAAGAAGAATTGTTAAAAAAAGGATTACTTGGTGATGGTAAAAAGCATAGCAAAATAGATGATTTCCTTGGAAATTACGTTGCAATAGCGATATCTGATTCACAAATACTATTGGGAACACATATATCAAGAGCTTTAGGAATAACCGATGAAAAAAGAGCAACACACGGAGGTCTTACAGCTAATGAAATGGAAGTTCCATTAATTATTTTTAATGTAAAGTAAACTATTGAAATAAAAATCGAAAAATAATATAATAAATACTTATTAAATAAAAACATAAGATGGAGGAAATATGAGAAGACCAAAAGGAATACATACAAATTGCAAAAAAATAACTAAGAAAGATATACTAAAAGCAACAGGAATAATAGTAATTATTATACTAGCATTATATGTAGCATATAAACTAGCAATTTTAAATAGAAGTAGTAAAATATTGAAAGAACTGGAAAATGAAGTATATTCGAGGTGTGTTAGAATCCGAACTAATGCAAAAGATAATGAACCAACAAGAGAAGTTGATTTCGAAGCAATTTGTGGCATAAATCCAGATGTAGTAGGATGGATTCATATAGCAAATACAAATATTAATTATCCTATAATGCAATCAAAAGATAATAAATATTATAAAAATAAAGATTTATATAAGAAGAAAAGTTCATATGGAAGCATATTTTTAGATTGTGATACAAATTCAGATTTTTCAGACAATAATGTAGTTATATATGGAAGAAAATTAAAAAATGATAAATTATTTTCAGATCTAAGAAAAATACAAGATGGAACAGCAGGAGAAAACGTAATAATAGAAATATATTTAAAAGATGCTTATTATAAATATCAGGTAAGAAGTGCATATACTGCAGAACTTACGTCTAATATGATAAGAAGGAATATAAGTGATGTAGATAAAGAAAACTATTTAAACAATGAAATATCAAAAAGTAATGTGAAATTTAGCAATCCGGAAAATACATCAATAGATAATATGCTAACATTAATAACATTCAATGAAAAAAATAGAATAGTGGTAAAGGCAACTAGAATTATTCCAACGTAAAATACAAGAAAAACTTCAGCTACAATAGATAAATTAATAAAAAGGAGTGATATAATTTGAAAAAAATTGCAATATTTGGATCAACAGGATCAATTGGTGAAAGTACATTAAATGTTATTAGGGAAAATAAGGAATTATTTAAAGTCGTAACATTAGTTGCAGGAAAAAATATAGAGAAATTAATAAAGCAAATCGATGAATTTAATCCCAATAATGTTTATATTACAAGCAGTGAAAATGCAGATAAATTAAAGAGCTTATACAAAAATATAAATATCTTTTATGGTGAAGAAGGAATGGAAGAAATTTCACAATTAACGGATTTTGACATTTCGATTTCAGCATTGGTAGGCATAGCTGGATTAAAACCAACATATAATATGATAAGAAATGGAAAAACAGTTGCTCTTGCAAATAAAGAGGTTCTTGTTGCCGGTGGAGAACTAATAATGAAAACTGCTAAAGAATATGGAGCAACTTTGCTAACAGTTGATAGTGAACATAGTGCAATAATGCAGTGCTTAAATGGAGAAAGAGAAAATGGTAATGAAATTGATAAAATTCTTCTAACTGCTTCAGGGGGACCATTTTTTGATAAGGAAATTACAGATAAGATTACTGTAGAAGATGCATTAAATCATCCAACATGGAATATGGGACCTAAAATTACGATAGATTCTTCTACAATGATGAACAAAGGCTTTGAAATAATAGAAGCGAAATGGCTATTTGATGTAAATCCTAATCAAATTGAAGTAGTAGTACATAGAAAGAGTTTAGTGCATTCAATGGTTCAGTTTAAAGATGGAACAATTATGGCAAATATAGGGCCAAAATCAATGCAAATTCCAATAGCATATGCATTAAATTATCCTAAAAGATTACCAAACAATATTGAAAAATTAGACTTATTTGAAATTTGTGATTTAAAGTTTGAAAAACCAGATTTAAATAAATTCAAATGCTTAAAACTTGCATATGATGCAATAGAAAAAGGACACTCATATCAGGTTGTACTTAATGCTGCAAATGAAGTACTAGTTGATTTATTCCTAAATAGAAAAATAAAGTATACAGATATTCCAAATAAGTTAGAAAAAATAATGGAATTATTTGGAAAACAAGAATTAAATACAATTGATGATATATTAAGATTTGATAAAATCATTAGACAGAAAACTACAGAAATGTTTAAATAAAGTAACTTTTAAGAAAATGATTCTAACATTAAATTTAATGATAAAATTTGTTGAAAAAGTTTGACAAAATAAAAAAATTGTAATATAGTAGAGAATATTAAAAATGAGGTACGGATTACATTATTGTTTTACAAAAGTAAAAAGAAATGTAGTATGTTACTATCAAAAAAATAAAAAAAGAAAGGGTGATAATTGTGGAAGAAAAAACAGGATTAAAAAAATATCTTCCAATTATAATTGGCGTAGTTGTAGCAGTTGTAGTTATTATACTTTTAGTATCATTATTAGGAGGAGGAAAGGCAAAAGCAGTTTCTCAATACTTTAGTGCATATAATAAACAAAATGCTGACAAAGCGACAGAAGCATGGGATTTCACAGGATATCTTGCATGGAACAAATTAAAAGATAGAGATATCGAAGACTTTGGTGATGATGACTATGATGATTTTATAGAAAACTATGAAAAAGTAAAAAGTGATACAGCAAAAGATCAAAAAAAGGATGCAAAAAAGTCTTTAGAAGAACATTTTGAAGATTTAGAAGACGATTATGATAAATATAAAGTAAAAGCTGGAAAAGTAGTTGAAACAAAGAAATTAGGAAAAGATTTAGTTGCTATAAGAGTTAAAGTATCAGAAAAAATAACAAAAAAAGATGCAGAGTGGGCAGCTAAAAGTGAAAGTACATATATTGCAACATATGTAATATATAAAAATAAAATAATTTCAGGTATGTCACAACCAATATATTAAAATAAAAATGGCACCTCAATTTAGAGGTGCTTTTTTTTATAATAATTTGTAATTTTGTAGTAGAAAAACTTGTAAATTTTATTAATTTGATATATTATAATAAAAAATGAAATAAAGGAGTGATTTTAGTGGAAGAAGAAAATAAAAGCGCTATAAAAAAATATCTTCCATTTATAGCAATTGCTGTAGTTGCTATAATAGCTATAATAGTACTAGTTGTTACATTTGGAGGAAAAGGAAGCAAGAAAAAGGATGATGATAGTAAGAAGAGAAGTGGACCAAAGGGAGTGGTAGAAACTTATATAGAGGCATACAATGATGGAGATGTAAAAGACGTTATGGAATGTTTTGATATGAGAGGATATTTAGCATGGTCAGATAACTATTATTCAGCATCAAGTTTTGATGAAGATGATTTAGAAGAGTTTGAAAAAGATTATGAAGAAATTGAAGATGATGATATAGAATATTATGAAAGCAGCAGAAAAAAATATATAGAATCTTCTATAGAAGATATTGAAGAAAGTTTTAAATCTTATGAGTTCGAAATTGACGATATAGATTCAGAAGAAATAGCAGATGAATTATATAAAGTAGAAGCAAAAATAACATTAACAGCAGAAGCAGAAGACGAAGATGACAATATAGATACTACACGTACAATAACATTTATTGTTTATAATGATAAAATAATATATGGTTCATTATAAAATTTTAATATACTTTAGTAAATTAATTTGCTAAAGTATATTTTTTTTTGAAAATGATTGAATACTTTTTGATACTATGATATAGTATCAATGTAAATTTTATACGAAGGGTGATAAAGATGAACGAAGAAAACAAGAAGATGAAGAAAATAATGCCAGTAATAATAGTTGCAATACTTGTAGTTGCTATTATTATAATACCAGTATTCCTTGGTGGAAAAAAATCAGATAACACAACAGGACCAATTGACCCAGCAAAACAAGCAGAACAAGTAACAAGAGATTTTATAAATGCATTTAATGCGTATGATGCAGAAAAGCTAGTTGCTTCTATGGATATGGCAGGATCATCTGCATGGGGATATTTATATGGTGAAACAGAACTTACAGAAGAAGAATATAATAATTTTGTAAATGGTTATGATGCTGTTTCAGATGAAGAGGTAGAGGCAGCTAATACAACAATGAAAATGATATATGGACAATCTTTTGAAGAGATAAAATCTCAGTATTCAGAATATTCAATGAATATTGAAAAAGTTGAAGACGTTAAAAAAATTGGAGAAAATTTATATGGTGTAACGATTCAAAGAACAACAAAAGGTAAAAGAAATGATGAAACTCAAGAAGAAGTTAACAATACTGACACAATTACTTTCATAATATATAAAAATAAAGTTATTTTTGCAGAAATATAAAAGAAACACTATAAAGATAAAGAAAGAAGTGAAAATTGGTGGAGAATAAAACAAAATCTAATATAAACATTATAATAATAATTTTAGTTGCAGCTATAATTGTAGGAATATTACTTGCTGGAATGTTCACAAAAGGAGGAGAAGAGGCTGAAGAAACAAAGAAGGTAGATTTAGAAACTCCTAAAATTGCTGTTGAACAATACTTAAGTACATTTTCTAAAAAAGATGCTGTACAATTAATGAATATGTGTGACTATGTAGGAACAACCGCATGGAAAAAATCATATGACATTAATAATTTTACAGAGGCAAACTATAATGAATTTGTTACTAAATATAATAGTATTGATCCAGAATCTGTTAAAGAATCAAAAGAAAATGATCAGTATATGTATGAACGCCAATTTGAAAAAATAAAAGAAATTTATTCTGTGTATGAATTAAAAGTAAAAGAGTTTAAGAATGTAAAGTATCTTGGAGATAAATTATATGCTGTAACAGTAGATGTGGCAGAAAAAGCAGAAGCGGCAGGAGATACAGCGTATGATTTTGAAGACCAAAGTACAGTAACATATATAATTTTTAATGGTAAGAAAATATATGAGTATTAATGTAAAAAAAGATCTCAACAATTTTTGAGATCTTTTTGAAGTTGCTTGTTTACAAAAAAATAAAGTTATGATAAATTATTTATGAAATAAAAAACGTAGGAGAAAAAGATGGAAAAAAATAAGATACTAGAGGTACTAAGCGAAATTGATGGATTTGTTCTAAGCAATCTAAATGATAGAAACAGATTTCAAGATGTAGATAATATACAAGTAAGGATGAGATTAGGTCAACTGCAAACTATAAATGATGAACTTGAGAAAACTGGAGAAAGAGGTTTACTTGCGAGTCGTGCAAGCACTTTATATAAAGCATATATGTTAGCTATGGGGACTCCAGCAAGAAATACGAATATGGCAGCTGAAAAAGCATATTTTGATTATGTTAGAGATACAAGAAAATTAGAAGGAACTGAAGCAATAGAAAGCGCAGATTCAGCACTACTAATGATGGTAAATGCTGTAAATACAAGGAATGTACCTAAACAACAACTTTTAGACTATATGGAAACACAAACAAGTACAGGAACACTTAATCCTTCTCAAATAAAAATGTATACAAGTTTAAAAGATATGATTAATAAAATTACACAAATGGAAGAACAAGCAAAAGCTAATCCAGAACAAGAAACAGCATTAGTGGTAAAAAAAGAGAAAACCTCAGTATTTCAAAAAATAAAAGATTGGTTAAACAAATTTACATCTAAAAAGAGTAAAAATGCAGATATTCCAATGATACAAAGAGCTATTGAAAGCAATGAAAAACAATTTCAAAAAAGCATTAAACAAGAAGGATTTGAACCGATTATACCTGTTGAAATGTCTACTTCTAAAAAAGACTATACTACTAATGAACATGGACAAGTTGCTGGAACTCAAATACAAGGAACACCTGTATCAACAACAGAACCAGATATTGGAACAAAATAAAATTAAAATCATAGGGCAGTGCTCTCTATGATTTTTCTTTAAAAATTATAGAGAGGGGAAATTATGAAAGTAGGAATAGGACAAGATAGCCACAGAATTGATTATGAAAATCCTCAAAAAAAACTTATTTTAGCGGGAGTTGAATTTGATGAAAAATTTTCTATTGTAGCAAACAGTGATGGAGATGTAATTATGCATGCAGTTACAAATGCAATTTCTGGCGTAACATGTAAAAATATAATAGGAAAAATATCAGATGAAATGTGTAAAAACGGAACAACTGATAGTGCAGAATATTTAAAAGAAGCACTTAAATACTTAGATGAAAAGATTGTTCATTTATCAATTGCAATTGAATGTTTAGTACCAAAGATTAGTCCAAAAGTTGAAGAAATGAGAGAAAATTTAAGTAGATTATTAAACGTAGAAAAAAAATGTATAGGAATTACAGCAACAACAGGAGAAGGATTAACTGAATTTGGAAAAGGCAATGGTGTTAGTGTATTTGCATGTATTACAACTGAATAATAGGAGAGAGAAATGTATTGTAAAGCAAGAGCAAAAATTAATTTGAGCTTAGAGATTTTAGATAAAAGACCTGATAATTATCACAATTTGAAATCAATATTTCAAAAAGTAAATTTATATGATGAAATATATATTGATAAAATAGATGAAAATGAATGTAAGATTTTTTCTAATATTGAAGAACTTAATAATAAAGATAATATTATTTATAAAGCATATGTAAAAATAAAAGAAAAATATCCGCAAATTACAGGAGTTAGAGTCGATTTAAAAAAGAAAATACCAATGCAGGCAGGAATGGCTGGAGGAAGCACAGATTGTGCTAGCTTTATTCTATGCATGAACAAAATATTTGATTTAAAAATGACAAAAAAAGAAATTGAGGAATTAGGGAAGAATCTTGGAGCAGATGTAGTGCCATGTTTTTATAATAATGCACTTTTAGCAGAAGGAATAGGAGAAATAATAACACCAATAGATACAACATTTAAATATTACATTGTTATTATAAAGCCATCTATATCATGTAGCACTAAAGAGATGTTCATTAAATTAGATAATAGAGAAAAAATTGAACAAAAAAATAATTCGGAAGAAATAAAACAAGCATTACAACAAAATAACTTAGAATTGCTATCAAGTAATTTGTATAATGTTTTCGAAGCTGTAATAGATAGCAAAGAAATAATCCAGGATATCAAGAATACTTTTAAACAAAATGGAGCAACTGGTACATTATTAACAGGATCTGGTTCATGCGTTTATGGAATATTTAACAGCAAAGAAACTGCAAAAAATGCATATAATAATTTAAAAGAGAAATATGAGACGTATATATGTACATCATATAATTCAAAAAAACGGGGTAGATAAAAATGATAAGAAATAGAAAAGTAACAGCTATAATTTTAGTAGCAGGAAATAGCACAAGATACGGAAAAACAATAAATAAAAATTTAGAAGAGATAAATGGAAAACCAGTATTCTTATATAGTGTAGAAGCATTTAATCAAAGTAGATATATAGATAATATAATAATTGCAGCAAAAGAGGAAGATAAAGAAGATATAAATAATGTAATAAAAAGAACATTATTAAATAAGGATGTAACTGTTGTTACAGGGGGAAACACTCGTAAAGAGTCTGTGTATAATTGTATAAAAGCAACAAGAGCTGATATTGTAATAATACATGATGGTGCAAGACCAGCAATTAGACAAGAATATATAAGTAAGTGTCTTGAAGGAATGGACGAATATAGAGGAGTAACAGTAGGAGTTAGATCAAAAGATACAATAAAAATAACTAATGATAATAACATAGTAACAAACACAACAAATAGAAATAACACATGGATAATCCAAACACCACAATGTTTTGATAGAAATCTATTATTAAGTGTACATGAAAGATTTAAAAATGATGATGTAACAGATGATTGTATGTTATTAGAAAAAAATAAAAATGACATAAAAATAGTAGAGGGGGATTATACAAACATAAAAATAACTACAGCAGAAGACTTAGATATCATAAAAAACTTCATTTAATTGATTATGGTAAATTGATAATTCAAAAGAAGGGAGCAAATATGAAAATAGGTGTAGATGTTGACGGCGTGTTATTAGATTTTGAAAAAGGAATGTTAGTTCAAGCAGAATTATATGATATGGATGTAGCAAGCGGAAAAGGAAAAGTGAATAAGAATACATATTTTGTACAAAATAAATATGATTGGACAGACAAAGAAAAAGCTAATTTTATAAAGGAAAATCTAGAAAAAATTTCTAAAGATGCATGTTTAATGGCTGGAGTAAAAGAGATAATACCAAGACTCCAAAAACAGGGACATGAAATAATACTAATTTCCACAAAGGGAACAGAAGATGATAAAATGATTGAAATTGCTACTAAAAAAATCGAGGAAGCAAATATTCATTTTGATAAATCTATTTGGAAAGTAAAAAATAAATTAGCAACTGCTAGAAAAGAAAAGATAGATATAATGATAGATGATAGTCCTGCAATTTGTGAAAATTTAGCAGATAATAGAATACAAACAATCTATCTTAGAGGAGTTATGGGACAAGACACTGCTGATAGCCCATTCTTATTAGAAGTAACTGATTGGGGAGAAATTTATAGATATATTTCTAATACAAATGAATATGCTGTTAAACCGCAAATAATAGAATATGTTAGAAGTAATGTTTTTCCTGTATATGAAAATGATAACTCGGGTCATGGAATTGACCATATTAAACAAGTAATAGATAGAAGTTTTGAAATAATGAAAGAAAATGAATTAGACCTAGACAGAAATATGGTATATACAATTGCTGCATACCATGATATTGGACATCAGACAGATGCAAAGACGCATGAAAAAATATCAGCAAAAATGTTTTGCGAAGATGATGAAATAAAGAAGTGGTTCACTAAAGAACAAATTTCAACAATAAAAGAAGCTATAGAAGACCACAGAGCATCTTGCAAACGTGAGCCAAGAAGTATCTATGGAAAACTTGTAAGCACAGCGGATAGAACTATTCTTGATATAGATGAATATATAAGAAGAACATATTTATATGGGTTAAAAAATAACCCAGAATTACAAACAGAAGAGGATAGATTAAATAGAGTATATGAACATTTGTCTGAAAAATATGGAGAAAACGGATATGCAAGAATATGCTTACCAGACGAAAAACTAGAGATAAGCTTGCAAAAAATAAAAAAGACATTAAAAAATAAAGAAAAGTTTATAAAAAGGGCAAAAGAAGTAACTGAGAAACTATAAATAATAAACAAAAGAAGTCCACTTAATGTTACAAAAATATTTCGAAATGTAACGAAAATGTAATACTATTTTGGCAAAAAAATATTGACGAAAAAATTTAGATATACTATAATTTAATTTGTAAATGATAACTGACATTTTGAAATATGCGTAAAACTAACGAAAAAACTTGACTTTTTATAAAAACATTGTATAATAAAAAGAGTAGTTTATGATTTAAGGAGAGTTTAAGATGAGAAAGAGTAAAATGATTTTAATTTGTATTTTAACTATTATTATGTTGATGTTTACAACAACTAATGTATTTGCCCTTTTAGATGGAGGAGATGATGTTGAATTAGACCTTAATAATTTACCTGAAGATCCAGTTGATCCGGGTGCAAATGAACCAAATGAGACATACGTTAATCAAGTAGAAGAGCCAGGAGGAAAAGATCAACCAACAACTGGAAAAAATAATACTAACGGAATGCCAGATACAGGTCTTGAAGACGCTCCAATTATAGCCATAGTAATTTGTGTTGTAGCAGCATCAATAGGATATACACAAATAATAAAATACAATAAATATTAATAAATAAAAAGTTAGGTTCCTTTAAACTTAGTTTAAAGGAACTTTTTTTATACGATTTTTAATAACAAAAAGATATAAATTACTGAAAAAATACCTTGAAGTATTTTACCGATAAAATATGGTTTAATTGAAATTTTAGATTTAGATATAGTACTAAAAACTTGTAGTAATATAGATAGTCCACCAAAACCTAACAAAAAACTTATAAGGTATATCTTTGAATCAATAGATATTACAGGAATAGAACCCAAATCAAATAAACCATTTGTTAATTCTAATAATCCATTAATAAAAGCGATTATTATTGAAGCATCTATATTTAAAGTAAATAAAACAGAATTTATTAAGAAGGCAATTAAACCAAGTACTTTACTATTAGTTAAAATAGAAAGAATAACAGAGAAGAATACAATAAATCCGCCTATCATAACAACAGATTTTATTCCGCTAAAAATACTTTTCGATAACACTTCTCCCAAATTACAAAAATGTACATATTCTTTATTAATATTAAAATTTTTTTTATGAGCAGCTTTACTAGAAGAATACTTCCAAAATCTAAAAATAAAACCAACAGTAAGAGCAGAAATAATATGTACAACTAATAGTAAGATACCTAACTTAAAATTCGCAAAGATAGATATTCCAACTATTCCCAAAACAAAAAGTGGACCAGAATTATTTGTAAAAGATATTAGACGTTCCGCTTCTTCATCTGTACAGATGCCATTCTCTTTTAAATTTACAACCATTTTAGCACCAACAGGATAACCACTTATAGTTCCCAAGATAAGCGCTAATGCGCCTTCACCAGGAACATTAAATAATGGACGCATTATGGGATTCAAAATATGTCCCAAAATTGTAACAATATTAGTATATGAAATTAATTCTGTTGCAATAAAAAATGGTAATAAAGAAGGAAGTACAGAATTGTACCACATTGCAAGACCTCTTTTGGCCGCTTCCATATTACTGTTAGAGAATATAAGTAATGAAATAGTAAAAAGACATATAGCAAAAGGTAGGATTAGAGATTTGAATTTTATAATAATAAATCTAAAATTAGTCATATTAAACATGCTCCTTGTTATATAAATATATTAATAGATAAGTGAAATATTCCTAAACATGTTGACTAAAAAATACTTATAATATAAAATTAAAATAACTTTTTTATGAAAGGATAATGTTATATGAAAGTTATCATAGCTGCTGCGGGAACAGGTGGACACATAAATCCAGGAATAGCAATAGCAAACGAAATTATGAAAAACGATTCAGATTCAGAAGTACTATTTATAGGAACTGATGGAGGAATAGAAACAGACTTAGTTCCAAGAGCTGGATATAAATTAAAAACATTAGATGCTTATGGATTAGCTAGGAAAATAAGCATAAAAAATATAAAAAGAATGTACAAAACTTTAAAGAGCTATAAAGAAGCTAAAAAAATAGTAAAAGAATTTAATCCAGATATAATCATTGGAACAGGTGGATATATTTGTGGACCAGTTATTTCTGCAGGACTAAAATATAAAGTAAAAACAATGCTACACGAAAGTAATGCATTTCCAGGAATTGCTGTAAAATTACTTGCAAAAAAAGTTGACACAGTAATGGTCGGGTTTGAAGATACAAAGAAAAGATTACCTAAGGTAAAGAATATTGTAGTTACAGGAACCCCAACAAAAGTAAGTAAAATAAATTTATCAAATGAGATTAAAGATAAATTAAAAAAAGAACTACATATAAATAATCACCTACCAATAGTATTAGTATTTGGTGGAAGTCAGGGTGCAGAATCTATAAACAATAGCTTATCAGATATAATTAATAATCATATGAACAATAACTATCAAATTGTATGGGCTGTTGGAAAAAAGAATTATGAAGAAGTAAGAGCGAGAGTAAAAGATGAAAATAATGCCGAAATTTTACCATATATTTATAATATGGAAGAAGTTTTGAATTTAGCAGATATTGTAGTATCGAGAAGCGGAGCAATGACAATAACAGAAATAGCACGATGTCATAAACCAGCTATTTTCATACCATTCCCATATGCAACAGAAAATCATCAAGAGTATAATGCAAGAGTTTTAGGAGATGTTGGTGCAGCAATAGTAATTTTGGATAAAGACTTAAATAGTCAAAATTTAAATAGAACGATAAATGGAATGCTACAAAATGCAACACAATTAAACATAATGGAACAAAATGCAGAAAAAGTAGAAGTAAAAAATGTTGAAGAACGAATCTATAACGAAATAGAAAAAGTACTAAATACACAGTAATAAAGAGCATTAGATATGATAACAAATATACAAATAACCTTGTTTCAAATAGCAAATTTTTAAAAAAGTAGACAAAATTCTAAAAGTATGTTATAGTATCTTGCAGATTTACAAGGAGGCAATCTTATGGACAAGATTGAAGAGGCAAGAAGCGTGCTTAAGAAGTACAACCAGAATCATATAAAAGTGAATTCTGAAGAACTTGCAGAGCAGATATTAAGCATAGATTTCAAAAAGATTAGCAAGCTTTATGGTAAGGTTAATGAAGAAATGGAATTTGAAGATATTAAACCAGTAAAAGCTATTAATCCAGATAAATTGCCAAAAGAAAAAATAGATGAATATGTGAAACTAGGGGAAAATGCAGTAAGAAATAACAAATTTGCGGTTGCTGTTATGGCGGGAGGACAAGGAACACGATTAGGACATAAGGGCCCAAAAGGTACATTTAAAGTTAAGATTAATAACAAGGAAAAATACTTATTTCAAATTATATTAGAAAAACTAATAAGAGCGAAAGAGAAATATAATGTAAATATTCCTTGCTATATTATGACTAGCCCAGAGAATAATAGTGACACAGTTAATTTCTTTGAAGAAAATAATTATTTTGGATATGATAAAGATTCAGTAAAATGTTTTATACAAAAAGATTTACCGCTTCTTAATGAAGAAGGCAAAATATTTTTAGGTGAGGACGGAAATATTAAGCAAGCATCTGATGGTAACGGCGGAATTTTTAATAGCATGAAAGAAAACAACATCATTGATGAAATGAAAAAGAAAAAAATAGAATGGGTATTTATTGGAGCAGTTGATAATTTACTTGTAAAATATGTAGATACTTTATTACTTGGATTAGCTATTAGTGAAAAAACTAAAATTGCAACTAGATCAGTAATTAAAGCAAATCCAGATGAAAGAGTAGGAGTAATCTGTAAACAAAATAACAAAATAAGAGTCGTAGAATACACTGAGATATCAAAAAAGATGAGAGAAGCAGTTGACGAAAATGGCGAAATGCTATTTGGAGAATCTCACATTATGTGTAATCTATTTAATATAAAGGCAATTGAAGTAGCAAGTACGAACAAACTCAAATATCATGTTGCACATAAAAAAGTAAACTATATAGATGAAAATGATAAATTAGTAGTTCCGGAAAAAGAAAATTGCTATAAATTTGAAAAATTTATTTTTGATAGTTTTGGGCTATTTGATAATATTACAGTTTTAAGGGGAAAAAGAGAAGAAGATTTTGCACCAATAAAAAATGCTGAAGGTATAGATAGTCCAGAAACAGCAATAAAATTATATGAGGAATATGTTTCTAAAACAGTATAAATAAGATAAAAACACCTATAATAACAATAGGTGTTTTTTGTGATATATAAAGAAGTTAAATTATCAACAAGTGTAAGAATATTTTTAACGGATTTAATGATGATTATAATAGGAACAATTTTAATGGCAGTTGGAGTAGATTTGTTTTTGGTACCAAGTAAACTTTCAACAGGCGGTTTTTCAGGTATAGGAACGGTTCTATATTATTTGCTTAATTTACCTGTAGGAACAACTACACTTGTACTTAATATACCATTATTTATTTTTACATTTTTTAAAATAGGAAAAAAGTTTGTTATTAGAACGGTTCTAGGGACATCGTTATTGGCATTTTTTTTAAATATTTTTGAGAAGGTTACTCCATTTACAGATGATAAAGTTTTAGCATTTATATATGGATCGATTTTAATGGGTATTGGAACTGCAATTGTTCTTAAGGCTAAAGCTTCTACAGGCGGAACGGAGCTTTTAGCTAGTATAATAAAGGCATATAAACCACGATATAGAACAGGAGGATTAATTACAGTTTTAGATACTATTATTGTAGGGATAAATGTTTTGTTCTTTAAGGATATTGAAGTTGCTTTATATTCTGGACTAGCTATATTTGTTATGGGAAAAGTTTTAGATATATTTTTTGAGGGAATTGATTTTTCTAAAATGTTATTAATAATTTCTGAAGAAGCGGAAACTATTTCGGAGCGAATAAATAAAGAATTGAGTAGAGGAACAACATTAATAAATGGATTAGGAATGTATAAGAAAGAAAAAAGAAAAATTCTTGTATGTGTATTATCTAGAAATGAAGTGAGAACTGTTATGGAAATTATAGAGGAATTAGATAAATCAGCTTTTACAATAATATCTAATGCAAGAGAAGTGTATGGAAAAGGATTTAAAAAGCAGGACACCTGATCAGACTTACTGACCAGGTGCCCGGAGACAGATGAGCTATTTATGTAGTGGTGCTATACGCGCTGGATTCATCACCCGCTATTTCTCCGAAGGAGGCGGGAGAGATAGAAGAAATCGCGCGCTTGTAAATAAGTTTGGACTCCTTTTGACCATCGGGAATGAACTCGATGACGAAGTTGTCCTGACCGGTTACGATACCGGTCTCCTCATGGCTGTTCCTTAGAATTACAGCCACTCGCGCCTTTGCTTTGATGCTTCTGGAAATCCACTCGTGCTCACACCAGTAAGGATCCCGCGAGTCAGGTCGTGCAGCCGGCGCCGGAGGTTTTGCTCCTGGTTTACCCATGACGATGTCTCCTTTTATATTGTAGTCAGAGAAAACTGCTCTCTGCGGGCAACATTATAACATTACTGATATTTTTATGTCAATTATAATGGACAAATTTATAAAAACAATTAAATTAATATGTACATTTGAAAACATTATAAAAAAACTTGAAAAGTATTGACATTGCATACAAAAATTGGTATACTATTATAGTTAAAAATATGCACACAAAATATCAGCTTAAGATTGTGCTATAAAAGTGTTCTTAAGTGCTAAAGATTTTGTGGAGGTAATAACAAGGAGGAATGAAAAATGGCAGTAGTTGCAATGAAACAATTACTTGAAGCAGGTGTACATTTCGGACACCAAACAAAAAGATGGGATCCTAAAATGGCTGAATATATTTATCAAGCTAGAAACGGTATCCATATTATTGATTTACAAAAGACATCTAAAAAAATTGACGAGGCATATGCGTTCGTAAAAGAAATAGCTGAAGAAGGAAAAGAAATTCTTTTCGTTGGAACAAAAAAACAAGCACAAGAATGTGTTAAAGAAGCAGCTGAAAAAAGTGGAATGTACTATGTTGACCAAAGATGGTTAGGTGGTATGCTTACAAACTTTAAAACAATCAGAACAAGAATTGACAGATTAAAAAAATTAGAAGCTATGCAAGAAGATGGAACATTCGAGGTTTTACCTAAAAAAGAAGTTTCTAAATTAAAAAATGAAATGGAAAAATTACAAAAAAATCTAGGTGGAATTAAAGAAATGACAAGAATTCCAGGAGCAATATTCGTAGTTGATCCTAAAAATGAAAGAATAGCTGTTTTAGAAGCTAAAAAATTAGGAATTCCAGTTATAGGTTTAGTAGATACAAACTGTAGTCCAGAAGATGTTGACTACCCAATTCCAGGAAATGACGATGCTATCCGTGCTGTAAAATTAATTACAGATGTAATGGCTAATGCAGTTATTGAAGGAAAACAAGGAGAAATATTAGAAACTAACCAAGAAGAAAACGTTGTAGAAGAAGCAACAGAAGCAACTGATATGGAAGAAGTTGTTGCAGAAAATAATGAAGAAGCATAATTAATTTAGTAGCAGGTATGGCTAACTAAAACATAAAACATATTATTGATAAAGGAGGAACATATATGATAACAGCAAGTTTAGTTAAAGAATTAAGAGAAAAAACAGGTGCAGGAATGATGGACTGCAAGAAAGTTTTAACAGAAACAGATGGAGATATGGAAAAAGCAGCAGAGTTATTAAGAGAAAGAGGAATAACAAAAGCTGCAAAAAAATCTGATAGAATAGCAGCAGAAGGTTTAGTATATTGTTATTTATCTGATGATAAAAAATTAGGTGTTGTACTAGAAGTTAATGCAGAAACAGATTTCGTTGCTAAAAACGAAGAATTTAGAACATTTGTTGCTGATACAGCAGAACAAATTGCAAAAACAAACCCAGCAGATGTTGAAGAATTATTAGCACAAAAATCTGTAAAAGATTCTTCTAAAACAATTCAAGATATTTTAACAGATAAAATTGCTACAATCGGTGAGAATATGTCAGTTAGAAGATTTGCAAGATATGAATCAGAAGGATTAATTGAAACATATACACATGGAGATGGAAAAATTGGTGTTATGGTTGATTTCCCACAAGGAACATCAGAGGTTGCAAAAGACATATGTATGCAAGTTGCAGCTGCAAAACCAGAATATCTTAATGAATCAGAAGTTCCAGAAGATGTTGTAAATCATGAAACCAA
>CAYMDN010000026.1:0-365 GCA_964389545.1 uncultured Clostridium sp.
GTTTGTCCATCTACTTCTTTGCTGTCTAATACTACTTCTTTTTCATCTACTATTTTTTCTACATATTTTACTGTGTAGCTTAAGTCTGTTCTCTTTGTATATGTAAATGTGATTACATTGTTTTCAACTGCTAGTTTTAATGATTTTTCTGATTCTTCATTTTTTACTAGCACATATCCTGTTACACTTGCTGCTTCTTCTTTTACTGTTTCTCCAAATGTTTTTCCATTTACTGTTTTTTGTGTTGCTACTGCTGTTCCAGCTTCATCTACGTAATTTACTACATAGCTTATGTCTGTTCTTGCATTCCATTTTGCATATAATGTTGTGTCTACTGTTACTACATATTTATCGTCTTCGTTTAA
>CAYMDN010000026.1:465-5302 GCA_964389545.1 uncultured Clostridium sp.
GTAGCTTATTGTCTTTGTTTGACTATCGTCTACATCATATTTTGCATATAATGTTGTGTCTACTGTTACTACATATTTATCGTCTTCGTTTAATGTTACTGCTGTTTCACAGTCTTCATCTACATACCATCCTACAAAGCTATATCCTGTCTTTGTTGTGCTTGGTAAGTCTATTACTGCATCATATTCTGTTTCTATTTCTTCTACAGCTTCTCCACCATTTACTTCAAATGTGATTGTTGCTGCATCTGCTACGTAATATACTTTGATTGTTCCATTTGGTGCTATTGTTGTTGGTAATGTTCCTGTTGTTTCTGCATCGAATGTATATCCTGTATATTTGTTGCTTGTGTTAATTTTGCTTGCTACTACTGGTGCTACTGTTTGTAATACTTGTACTGTTTCGCTTATTGTTGCTGTATCTGCTTCTACTTTGTTTCCGTTTTTGTAGTACTCTACTGTGTAGCTTATTGTCTTTGTTTGACTATCGTCTACATCATATTTTGCATATAATGTTATGTTTCCAGCTGTTGTATATGTTGCTTCTACATTAAATTCTTTATCATCTGCTGTAAACCATCCTATAAATCTATATCCTGTTTTTGTTGTGTTTGGTCTATCAGCTACTGCGATTGTTCCATCAAATGCTACTGTTGCTGTTTTTAATGTTGTTTCTTCATCTTTGAATGTTACACTATATGTGTTTGCTGTATATTCTACTGCTACTGTTACGTCTTCTCCTGGCATTGCAAATGTATATGTTCCGTCTGTTTGTTTTGTTGTTGTTACTTCATTTTCTCCTGCCATTACAGTTACTGTTTCAGTATATCCTGTTTTTGCTACCGGTGTTAATGTTACTGTAGCGTTTCTTGGAGCTACTTCTCTGTCTGTTGCTATATCTTCTGATGTAACATTTATTCCGTATGTTACTTCTTGCTTTGTTAGATCATATTTAACAGTTTTTGTTACGCTTCCTGTAAAGTTATCAGAAGTTGCTATTACTTTTACAATTATTTTGTACATTCCTGATTTTTCTGGAGCATATTCTACTATATCATTTTCATCATATTTTGTTCCGTTAAATAGAATGTATTTTACAGATTCAACTTTATAATCATCTGCTGTGATACCTTTTAAATCAACGTTTACTGTTGGTACTACACCATGTGCATCACCGTCAATTTTATTTATAGGGCTTAAGAATAATTCTACATCTCCTACTGATATTTTTACATCATCTGCTGTTATTACTTTTTTGCTTATTTCGAATTTTACAGTTTTTGTTACTTTTCCTGAGTAGTTGTTGCTTCCTTGTACTGTTACTATTGCTTTATATATACCTACTTCTGTTGGTTCTACTTCTGTTGCATCATTATTATCATATTTTGTTCCATTAAATTTTATAAATTTCTTTGTTATAGTTAAATCACTAGATGCTATTAATTCGTTACCATCTAATACTGGTCTTACATTCTTTACATCTGCATCATATTCGAATTTTTTAATTGTATTTAAGTCTAATATTTCAGAATTTTCACCTTCTACAGTTCCTAATGCCACAACTTCTATATCATCAGCTGTTATTGTTTTTGGCATAATTCTGTATTTTACTTCTTTTGATATGCTTCCTGAATATTCATTTATACCTTCAACTGTTACTCTTATTTTGTACATACCTGCATCTGAAGGTACATCTTCTGAGTAATCATCTGTATTATATTGATCGTTTACAGATGCTACATATTCTATTGTTATTTTTATGTTTTCCTTGTCGCTTGCTAATGTTTCATTGTCTAATTCAACACTTACTGGTCTTTCTTCACCGTTATATATTATTTGTTGTAAGCTATTATCTAGTGTTAATCCTTCTCTTGTTACAGTTATTGATGTTGTTGCATATTTTGCTTCTACTGTTGTATTTGCCTTTATAACTTTGCTTGCATCAAATTTTGCATTTCCAACATACCATCCAACAAATATATTGTTTTCTTTAATTGGATTTTCTGCTGGTGCTTCTACTTTATATCCGTTGCTTGCAATTGATAATTTTGTATCAACTACTTCGTTACCGTTCTTAAATGTTACTGTATATTCCTTTGTAGCTACTGTTACATTTAATTCTATATCATCATCTACTGATACTATGTATGTTCCATCATCTTCTGCTGTTAATTCTGTTGTTCCATTTGCTACTGATGTTACTTGATAATCGTCTGCTGGTGTTACTGTGAATACAACATCTTTTCCGTATTCTGCTTTAGATCCACTTGATATTGTTGTTCCATCTACTGTTGCAGATACTGTGTATCCTTCTCCATCTGCAAATATTACATTATGTTGTGTTTTGTTTGCTACTACAGTTAATGTTACATTATCTGTTACATTTACTGTATATTTTCCGTCATTTCCTGCTGTTAATGTTGTTGTTCCATTTGCTACTGAGATTATTTCGTGTCCTGTTGCTGGTGTTACTGTGAATACTACATTTGTTCCATATTCTACTGATGCACCTGCTGTTACTGTTCCTTCTACTGTGTATTGTCCTTCTACTGATGAGTATGTTACTGTGTGTTTTGTTAATTGTGCTTCTACCATTAATATAACATCATCTTCTACAGTTACCTTATATGTTTTTCCATCTTTTTCTGGATTTACTATAGTATTTCTATTTTTTACTGTTACTTCATATCCTGTTGCTGGTGTTACTGTAAATACTATTTCATCACCATAAGCTACTACTGTTTCTGTTTCTATTGTCTTTCCATATCTTGTTGCTGTTACTGTATATTTTCCTTCATTATCTGATGAGAATTCTACAGTATGTGGTGTACTGTCTGCTGTTATATCAAGGCTTATATCACCTTTTACTTCTACTATATATGTTACTTTATCTGATTCTGCATTTACTTGTTTATCTCCATCTTTTACAGATACTCCATATCCTGTAGCAGGTGTTATTGTGAATACTACTGTTTTTCCGTATTCTACTTCAGCACCATTTGCTATAGTTTCTCCATCAACTTTTGCTACTACTGTGTATCTTTTTGGAGATGTTGAATATTCTACTGTATGTTTGTTGATTGTTGCTGTTGATGTTATTGTTGTATTTCCTGTTATTTCTACAACATATACTCCATTAGCTTCTGTTAATACATTTTCTCCTATTTTTACTCCATTTTGATCTAATGTATGTCCTTCATTTGCTGTTACCTTTACAGCTATTTTTGTTCCGTGTTCAACTTTGCTTAAGTCTTCTACTTCATTTTCTGTTGCAGCACCGTTTTCAACTGTATATGCTTTCATTGTTGTGTTTGTTGCGTCTAATGTTACTGCATATTTGTTGATTGTTGCTGTTGCTGTTATTGTTGTATTTCCTGTTATTTCTACTATATATACTCCATTAGCTTCTGTTAATACAGTTTCTCCTGCTTTAACTCCGTTTTCATCTAATGTGTATCCTTCATTTGCTGTTACTTTTACTGCTATTTTTGTTCCATGTTCAATTGCACTTAAGTCTGATATTTCTGTTTCTGTTGCAGCATCGTTTTCAACTGTGTATGCTTTCATTGTTGTGTTTGTTCCATCTAATGTTACTGCATATTTGTTGATTGTTGCTGTTGCTGTTATTGTTGTATTTCCTGTTATTTCTACTATATATGCTCCATTAGTTGCTGTTAATATAGTTTCTCCTATTTTAACTCCATCTAATGTATATCCTTCATTTGCTGTTACTTTTACTGCTATTTTTGTTCCGTGTTCAACTTTGCTTAAATCTGTTATTTCTGTTGTTGTTGCAGCATCGTTTTCAACTGTATATGCTTTCATTGTTGTGTTTGTTGCGTCTAATATTACTGCATATTTGTTGATTGTTGCTGTTGATTTTACTGTTGTATTTCCTGTTATTTCTATTATATATGCTCCATTAGATTCTGTTAATGTAGTTTCTCCTACTTTAACACTATCTAATGTATGTCCTTCATTTGCTGTTACTTTTACTGCTATTTTTGTTCCATGTTCAATTGCACTTAAGTCTGATATTTCTGTTTCTGTTGCAGCATCATTTTCAACTGTGTATGCTTTCATTGTTGTGTTTGTTCCATCTAATGATACTGTATATGTATTGATTGTTGCTGTTGATGTTACTGTTGTATTTTCTGTTATTTCTACTATATATGCTCCATTAGATTCTGTTAATGTATTATTTTTTATTGAAACTCCATCTAATGTATATCCTTCATTTGCTGTTACTTTTACTGCTATTTTTGTTCCGTGTTCAACTTTGCTTAAGTCTGTTATTTCTGTTGTTGTTGCAGCATCATTTTCAACTGTGTATGCTTTCATTGTTGTGTTTGTTGCGTCTAATATTACTGCATATGTTTTGATTGTAAATTTTGCATATAATGTTATACTTTCTGCTTTTACTACGTATTTTCCTTCGCTGTTTAATTCTACTGCTTCTTCATCTTTGCATGTTGAAGCTGTATACCATCCTCCGAATGTATATCCTTCTTTTACTGCTGTTTCTGGTAATGTTTCAGCTGCATCATATTTTGTGTTGATTGAAGCTATTGCTGTTCCACCGTTTACATCAAATGCTATTGTTGCATCGTTTGCTGTGAATTTTGCGTATAATTTTATGCTTCCTTTTACTGTGTATTTTCCATTTGCTGTTACTACTGCTGTTGTGCAGTTTGCATCTGTGAACCATCCTTCAAATGTATATCCTGTTTTTACTGCTGTTTCTGGTAGTTCTACTTCTGCATCATATTTTGTATTGATTGCTTCTATTGCTGTTCCACCATTTACATCAAATGTTATTGTTGCATCATTTGCTGTA